>NZ_JAZDQN010000018.1:0-119085 GCF_036324125.1 Pseudomonas ulcerans
CCCCCCCGTAACCACTCGCCGCCCGCGCGCGCGGGGGGGGGGGGCCCCCCCGCGGGGGGGGGGTCTTATAACTATCGCCATCGCGGGTGAACCCGCTCCCACAGGGACTGCGTTGCTCTTTAGATAGCCGACATTTCAGGGCTGGCTGGCGATCGCTGCCTTCGGCTGCTTGTACAAGTCCAGCAACACCTGGTCGAGTACCGCCGAGGCGCCCCACGGCCGCGGATCATTGAGGATCGCCGTGACCGCCCAGGTCGTGCCGTTGCTGTCGCGGCTGAAGCCGGCAATCGCACGTACGGTATTCAGCGTGCCGGTCTTGATATGGGCTTCACCGGCCATGGCCGTGCGCTTGAGGCGCTTGCGCATGGTCCCGTCCATGCCGGTCAGTGGCATCGAACTAATGAACTCGGCGGCATACGGGCTCTTCCACGCGGCCTGCAGCAGGGTCGCCATCTCGCGGGCGCTGACCCGTTCGGCACGGGACAGGCCGGAGCCGTTCTCCATCACCAGGTGCGAGGCCGTGATGCCTTTCTTCGCCATCCACTGACGCACCACGCGCTGCGCGGCACGGGCGTCGTCACCATCGGCGTCGGTGCGGAAGCGCGCGCCAAGGCTCAGGAACAACTGCTGGGCCATGGTGTTGTTGCTGTACTTGTTGATGTCGCGAATGATCTCCACCAGGTCCGGGGAGAAGGCGCGGGCCAGCAGGCGCGCGCTCTTCGGTACTTCCTCGACGCGGTCGCGGCCCTGGATGCTGCCGCCCAGCTCGTTCCAGATCGCCCGCACCGCACCGGCGGCGTAGGTCGGGTGGTCGAGCAGCGACAGGTAGGTCTGCGAGTTGCAGCCGTCGCCGAGCTGGCCGGTCACCGTGACGCTGACGCCATCAGGCTGGACCACCGGGTTGTAGCGCACGTCGCCACTGCACTGCTTGCTGGCCACGGCCTTGACCTGGTTGTCGATGCGGATGCTGGCGATCGGCGGTTCCACCGACACCAGCACTCGGCCGCCGTCGTTGCGGGCGACGAAGCGCAGGGCCTTGAGGTTGACCAGCAGCGAGTCGGGCTTGACCAGGAACGGCTTGTTCTCGTCACCGCCATCATCGTTGAACTGCGGCAGTTGCGGCTGGATGAAGTGGCTGCGGTCGAGCACCAGGTCGCCGGTGATGGTCTGCACGCCGTTGGCGCGCAGGTCGCGCATCAGCAGCCATAGCTTCTCCATGTTCAGCTTGGGATCGCCGCCGCCCTTGAGGTACAGGTTGCCGTTGAGCACGCCGTTGCTCAGCGTGCCGTCGGTGTAGAACTCGGTTTTCCACTGGTAGGTGGGGCCGAGCATTTCCAGGGCGGCGTAGGTGGTCACCAGCTTCATGGTCGAGGCTGGGTTGACCGAGACATCGGCGTTGAAGATGGTCGGGGTACCGGGGCCGTTGAGCGGAATCATCACCAGCGACAGCGCCGAATTGTCCAGTTTGTTGCTCTTGAGGGCCTGTTGCACCTTGGGTGGCAGGCTGGTGTTGACGGGAACGGCGTGGGCCGGCAGGGCGAGGGGCAGCAACAGGCCGGCGAACAGCAGAGAACGGAGGGATGGGGTCATGAGTACTGAAAACCCTGCGCAGGAAGGCGGAAATGAAACGGGGCTTTACAAGATGATGGCCCCGGTTGAAAAAATGATAGCGCGCATTATGCCCCAAGCCCGGAGCGGCGTGGGTCGGGGAGGGAGGGTTTTGTCGGGTTTTGTGGAGTGTCCGTGAGGGACATTTCCGACAGGCATGAAAAAGCCACCCTCATGAGGGTGGCTTTTCAGCAGGAACCGGACAGAACCCTGTCGCGGCTCCACACGATCACTGGGCGTTGATCGGGGTATCCGGATACCAGGCGTCCAGCAGCGGGCTGATGTCGATCTTGGTCAGCTCGTTGCGGCCTTTCAGCCAGGCTTCAACGCTGGCGCGCTGTTCCTCGGTTACCGAACCGCGCTTGGCCGAGCAGACCAGGCCGAAGTCTTCGCCGCCAACATAATCCAGACCATTGGCGTCCATGGCTTCAGCCAGGAAAGCGTCCAGGAAGGCATCGATCGCCTCGTCGGACAGGTCTTCCTTGAACTCCAGGTTCAGCTCGAAACCCAATTCCTGGAACTCGCCCACACACAGCTTTTTGCGCAGACGACGGGAACGGTTGGTAGCCATGAAAACAATCCTCTAGGTAATAACGGTGCGCAGTCTAACAGCTCGGACGCCGGGATGCCTGCCTGTCTCGCCTCACTCCTGGTTTTGCTCGTCGGGTTCCTTTGCCGGCGGCAGGCCTGCCAGGGTTTGCCGCAAGGTCTCGTCGACCCGTTTCATCTGCTGCAGCACCTGGCGCTTGCGCCGCCTGATCACCGGCTCGGGGGCGAAGCGTGCGCAGACTTCCTCGAGTTTCTCGCAGGCCAGCATCAGCTCCTCGGCCTGGACGATCCGCGCTACCCCGAGTATCTGGTGGGCGACGTTCTTCAGCGGTTGCGGGTTGCCATGGGTATCGATGGCACTCAGCCGTTGCTGGTCCTCCGGGCTGCTGCGCAGCAAAGTCTCCAGCAGGCGGCGCAACTCTGTCGGGCAGTCGCCGATGATCGGCTCCAGGCCCTTGAGGTCGAGTCGAGCGGGGGCGCTGCGCTCGCCGCGTCGTGGTGCCACGGCGGCCAGGCGCTGGCCGAGGGTATGCAGGCCGATGGGCTTGAGCAGGCAGTCGTCCATGCCGGCCTCCTGGCAGGCGGCATGGACTTCCGGCTGGGCATTGGCGGTGTAGCCGAGAATGGTACAGGGCGTGCGTTCCTGCTGGCGCTCCTGCTCGCGCACCGTGCGGGTGAACTGGTAGCCGTCCATGCGTGGCATGTTGCAGTCGACGATCAGCACGTCGAAGTGGCCCGCCTGCCACAGGACCAGGGCCTGTTCGCCACTGTCGGCGCAGTGACAGTGCACGCCGAGGAAATCCAGTTGCTGCGCCACCAGTTGCAGGTTGGCCGGATGGTCGTCCACCACCAGCACCTGCAGGCTGGCGCTGGGTGCTGGTGGCGCCAGCTCCTGCGGCTTTGGCTCGCAGGATTCCGGCAGGCTGCGCAGGGGCAGGCTGATGCGGATCTCGGTGCCTTCCCCAGGCTTGCTGAACAGGCTCAGCTTGCCGCCCATCATTTCGCACAGGCTGCGGCTGATCACCAGGCCGAGTCCGGTACCGCTGCGGGCTTGCGGGCTGTCCGGTTCGATCTGGGCGAAGGGTTGGAACAGGCGCTGTTGATCGTCGGCGGAGATACCGATGCCGGTGTCGCACACCGAGACTTCCAGTTGCAGGTCGTCGCGGTTGCCGTCGCCGGTTGTGGGCAGGCTGGAGATGGCCAGGTCGAGCTTGACCTGACCCCAGGTGGTGAACTTGATCGCGTTGCTGACCAGGTTGGACAGCACCTGCTTGAAGCGCAGCGGGTCGAGCAGCACGTCGCGGTGCGCGGTGCGGGAGATGGCCAGGCTCAGTTCCAGGCCTTTCTGCCGGGCCAGACCATCGAACACCTGGCCCACCGACTGCACCAGCTCCGCCGGATTGACCCGTTCCGGACACAGGTTGAGGTGGCCGGACTCGATGCGGGCGATGTCGAGGATGTCGCCCATCAGCGACAGCAGGTCCCGCGCCGAGCGGTAGGCGACTTCCAGGGCCGGGCGGTCCATGTCCGTGTCACCGGCACGTTTGAGGGCCAGTTCGAGCATGCCGATCAGCGCATTCATCGGCGTGCGGATCTCGTGGCTCATGGTGGCGAGGAACTTGCTCTTGGCGCGGTTGGCGGCATCGGCCTGCTCTTTGGCCAGGCGCAGATCCTGGATCAGCTGGCGCCGCTCGCTGATATCCAGCCAGCCGCCGATGATGCCCTTCACTTCTCCGAGGGAGTCGCGATAGGGCAGGATCCAGTGGTAGATGGTCCGTTCGGCATCCTTGAGCCGCAGCGGTCGGTCGAGGATCAGGGGGCGGCCTTCCTTCATCACCCGCAGGTAGTCGGCCTGGATCTTGGCGGCATCGTCGCCGCCACTGCGCAGCGCTTCATGGATCGATTTGCCGAGCACGACATCCAGTTCCACGCCGACGGCCTGCAGGTAGCTGTCGTTGCAGGTCTGCAGCAAGCCCTCACGGTCGCGTACGTAGATCGCGTGGGGCGTGCCGTTGACCAGGGCGCGCATGAATTCAAGCTGGTCGTTGAGGGCCCGGTCGGCCGCCTCGCGCTGTTTCATCTGGCGCCGCATCCAGGCGTTCCAGGCCAGGGACAGGAGCAGCAGGACCAAGGTGCCGAGGATGATCTTGAGGATCGCATGCTGGTGGTTCTGCCAGTAGGAATAGGTGCCGCCGTTGTAGCCGCGCCAGCGGCTGTTGATGTTGTTCATTTCCTCGGGATCGATGCTGGTCAGGGCCTTGTCGAGGATCGAGGCGAGTTCCGGGGCGTTGCGCGAGGTGGCCAGGGAAAAGGTCGCCGGGACGTCGCTGACCGTGGCACGGATCACCAGGTCGCGGTGGGTGGTGAGGTTGAAGTTGGCATTGATCAGCGCCATGACCATGCCGTCCACCTGGCGGTGCACCAGCATGCTCGCGGCTGCCGCGGCGTCCTCGGTGGACACCAGCTGGATGTCCGGGTAGCGCTGGCGGATGCCTTCGTTCAGCAGGTTGCCGCGGGTCACGGCCAGGCGCCGGCCCTGCAGCTGTTCCAGCGACTGGGGCGCGTCCTTGCCGTCGCGGGTCACCAGCACATAGGAGTTTTCCAGGTAGGGCCGGCTGATGGCCAGCGCCGCCTTGCGCTCCGGACTGGTGGAAATGGCGGCGATCAGATCGGCGTGGCCATGTTCGACCTGGTCGATCATGTCGCTGATGCCGTTGCTGCGCTTGATCTCGAAGTGCAGGCCGGTGCGCAGGCGGATCAGCTCCAGCAGGTCGGCGGCGATGCCTCGCAGGTTGCCCGACTTGTCGAGGAAGGTCAGGGGGGCGGCGTGCTCGTCGACCGTGACCCGCACCACCGGGTTTTTTTCCAGCCACTGTTCTTCACTCGGCGACAGTTGCAGCTTGCGGTCGGTGAGCAGGATGCTGCTGCCCGCGCTCCAGCGTTGGAAAATGCTGGCGCGGGTGGTGCTGGTGACGGCTTCAAGGGTCTTGTTCACCAGGGTCAGGAGGGTCTGGTTGCTCTGGTGCACGGCGAAGCCAAAGCCCATGGCCTCGTGCTTGGCGAAATTGGCCATCTTCAGGTTGCGCAGGTGGCTCTGGTTGAGCAGGTAGTGGGTCGACAGGGTGTCGCCGAGGAACACGTCGGCCTGGTCGAAGGCCACCGCATTGAGGGCATTGTGGTAGGCGCTGTAGGTGCGGATGCTGGCGTAGGGGTAGGTGGCGCGCACCTCGGCCAGCGGCAGGTAGTGCTCGATCATGCTCAGGCGCAGGCCCTGCAGGCCGGTGTCCAGGGGGCGGGTCTCGTTTTCCCGGGTCACCAGCACCGGCTGGTCTTCGGCATAGGGCTGGGAGAGAACCACGCCCGGTACCGCGAGATCGTAGCTGTTGGCGCTGCCGAGCAGGTCGATGTCACCGTTGACCAGCGCCTGCAGCGCCAGGTCGCGACTGTGGAAGCGGCGGATCTTCACCGGCAGGCCGAGGGTGGCGCCGAGCAACCCGGCGTAGTCGGCGGTGACCCCTTCGTAGTCGCGGCCGCTGGCGGTCATGTCGAACGGCGGATAGTCCGGCGCCGACGTGCCCAGCACCAGTTCGCGGTGGGTGTGGATCCAGGCCTGCTGGGCCGGTGTCATGGCGATCCGCAGTGGCACCTGGGCGCTGCGGCTGAGCAGCTTGAAGTTGTCTTGCGCGGCTTCGTCGGCCTGCACCCGGCCCAGGCCGACGAGGAGCAGCAGGCCGCAGAGCAGGATCCTGGCGAGCATGGCGGCCGTCATACCAGTTCGTTGCGTTTGGCCATTTCGATCAGTTCCACCAGCGAGCGCACCTTGAGCTTTTGCATCAGACGTTTCTTGTAGGTGCTGACGGTCTTGTTACTCAGGAACATGCCTTCGGCAATTTCCTTGTTGCTCCTGCCCTGGGCAAAAAGTTGCAGAACCATCAACTCTCGATCATTCACCGACTTGAACAGTTCTATTTCTTCCGAGATTTCAATCTGTTGGCGAAACGGGACAATGGCCTGGCTGGGGAAATAGTTGTAGCCGGAAAGTACCGCCTTGATTGCACTGAGCAACTCACTCAGGTCTTCCTGTTTGCATACATAACCACAGGCGCCGGAGAGCATGCAGCGAATGGCGAACAGTGCGGGGGATTGTGCGGTGAGCACGAGGATCTTCAGCGACAGCGACATGGTATTGAAGCGCGACAGCACTTCCAGTCCGTCCAGTCTGGGGATGCCGATATCGAGGATGACCAGGTCGGGCGGGCTTTCGCGGACCATCTGCATGGCGTCGACGCCGTTATCGGACTCGCCGGCGATGCGATAGCCTTCGTTCTCCAGCAGCATTCGCAAGGCCAGGCGTATGACAGGATGGTCATCGACGATAAATACAGAGTGCATGCTCAATCTTCCAAAGGAACTCATGGTGAAGGCGGCACCATAGCCCAGATGAGAAGGCTGCACATAAATAGAGTGGGGTAGAGCTTTAATATAGGAATTTTCCTACTTTGTATTTGCTTATTGGCTACAAAGTTCCTTGCGAAGTTTCCAGGTTTATTGTCGGAAGATACCGGCAAACAGCCATGTTCCATTCGTCGATGCCCGGCCCGCGAACGGGGCCGGGCGGCAGCGGGCGCATTCAGATCGGGCTGGAGCGTCCAGTCATTTCCCGGGCCATCTCGCTGGCGTAGCTGTCGGTCATGCCGGCGATGAAATCGATCATGCGCAGGAAGGCGCTGTGCAACGAGGCGTTCGGGTCGGGGGCGTTGTTGCCGAGCAGGTCGAGGATGCGCCGGTGCTTGAACGACGGCGTGCGCCCACCGTGCTGTTCGAGGGCCGCGCCGCAGAAGGAGTTGAGGAGGATTTCCAGGGTGGTGTAGGCACCGATCTCGTGGAGGGTCTTGCGCTTGTCCTGGAAGATTTTCTTGCGGGCGATGTCCTTGGCCTGCAACACGCAGCGCTTGGCCGGGCCGTCCATGTGCTCCACCAGGTCGCCCTGCAAGGTACCCGCCAGCAATGCCGGCTGCTGCTCGACGAAGGCCCGCGCGGCGGCGTTGGTCAGGTGCTCGATGGCCTTGCCGCGCAGGATCGCCAGCTTGCGCCGGCGCGAATCCTGCGGGCCGAGCTGGCGATAGGTCTCCGGCAGGTCGTCGCCGACCAGGCCGAGCAGCAGGGCCTCCACCTCGGCGTAGTCCAGCAGTTCCATCTCCAGGCCGTCTTCCAGGTCGATCAGGGCGTAGCAGATATCGTCCGCCGCCTCCATCAGGTACACCAGCGGATGCCGTGCCCAGCGCTGGTTTTCCAGAAGTGGCAGGTCGAGCTTGTGGGCGATCTGCTCCAGCAGCGGCAGTTCACTCTGGTAGCAGCCGAACTTGTGCTTCTTGTAGCCCAGGGAGTCGGCGTGGCGCGCGGTCCATGGGTATTTCAGGTAGGTGCCGAGAGTGGCGTAGGTCAGCCGGGTACCGCCGTCGAACTGGTGATATTCCAGCTGGGTGAGGACCCGGAAACCCTGGGCATTGCCTTCGAAATTGAGGAAGTCGGCTCGCTCGGCATCGCTCATGGCGTCGAGCCAGCCGCGCCCGGCGGCCTGCTGGAACCAGTGGCGGATGGCGTCCTCGCCGGAATGACCGAAGGGCGGGTTGCCGATGTCGTGGGCCAGGCAGGCCGACTGCACGACCATGCCCAGGTCGCTCGGCGCGCACCAGTCCGGCAGGCATTCGCGCAGGGTCTCGCCGACGCGCATGCCCAGGGAGCGGCCGACGCAGCTGACTTCCAGCGAGTGGGTCAGGCGCGTGTGGATATGGTCGTTGCTGGTGACCGGGTGGACCTGGGTCTTGCGCCCCAGCCGGCGGAAGGCGCCGGAGAAGATGATGCGGTCGTGGTCCTTGTGGAACGGACTGCGGCCAAGCTCTTCGGGGCTGTGCAGGGTCTTGCCGAGGCGTTCGCGGGTGAGCAGGGTGTGCCAGTCCAAGGCCGGGTCTCCATCATTGCGAGTTCAAGGGCCTAGCTTCCCGTGTCGGGCCCCTGACCGCAAGTTCAAAGTCCGGCGGCGTCGACGTCGATCAGCAGCAGGCGGCGTCCGCCATCGAAGAACTGCCCGGCGGTGAGGCAGTACTGGTTGCTGGTGGCGTCGCGGTAGGTGCTGGAGAGGATCAGCCGGCGCTCGGTCCAGCCCTCGGCGAGCAGGTGATGGAAGTAGGGGCGCCATGACCAGTTGTGCCCCAGGTAGCTGGAGTCGACGTGCCAGCGTTGCTGGCGCCATTCCAGGTTGGGCGTCAGTTGGGTGCCGTGGGGATCGCAGAGGAAAAAGCGCAGCAGCCAGGGGTAGGCCTGCAGGTCGGGGAGCTTTTCCAGCGGCGCGTTGCTCAGCACCCACTGCTGCAACTGCGGCATCAGTTCCACCAGTTGCTGGCGGCGCTGCATCAGTCGCGTGCGTTCCGCCAGCTTGCCTTGCACATAGTTTTCCCGCAGGCGGGCGAAGCGTTCGGCAAAGGCGTTTGCCGGAAAGAAGCCGGGTTCGGCACCGGCGAAGAGAAAGCCTTGCAGGTAGCGCGCCCCGCATTCCAGGGCGAAATTCAGCTCGGCCTCGGTCTCCACACCCTCGGCGATGATCCAGCAGCCGGTCTTCTCGGCCATCTGCGCCAGGGCCTTGACCACTTCGCTGCTCGGCCCGCCGCGGGCAGCGGCCTGGAACAGGCGCATGTCCAGCTTGAGGATGTCGGGCTGCAGCGACAGCACCCGGTCCAGTTGCGAATAGCCGGCGCCGAAGTCATCGATGGCGACCCGCGCGCCGGCTTCGCGGTACTGGCGCACCACCATGGCCAGGCGGTCGCGATCGCCGCCGGTCTCGGTGATCTCGAACACCACGCGTTGCGGGTCGATGCCCTGCTGGCGCAATTGCGTGAGGCTCGGCAGCGGCTCGCCGGGTTGCAGCTCGCTGACCCAGCGCGGGGAAATGTTGAGGCTCAGGAACCAGTCGTCCGGGGCCTGGTGAAAATGCTTGAAGGCCTGTTCCCGCAGGGTCCGGTCGAGTTGCAGCAAGTCGGCGGAGGGGATGTTCGGATCGTTGAACAGCGGGCCCACCGAACGCAGCGTGCCGTCACCCTGGCGCAGGCGCCCCAGGGCTTCGACGCCAGCGATACGGCCAGTGGCGGTGTCGATGAACGGCTGGAAACAGGCGAGCGGTTGCTCGACGGACACGGCGACTCCTTGTTGTTGTAGACGCTTGAGGGCGGCACGGACCGCCCGGTCATCTTTCTGCAAGAATGCCGCCAGTTGCCCCGGGGCTACCTGGGCGGTTGCTGCATGAACAGGCGGATCAGTGGCAAAAGGCTACTGGTCAGCTTGGTCAGTCGCCCCAGGTTGCCACTGCGTGCGCCTTTGCCGGTGATGAAGCCGAGCAGCACCACCGCACCGATGCCCCACAATGGCGCATGCTTGATCCCCAGCCCGCCTTGCAGGGTGCCATGCAGGTTGTCACCCATGCTGCGCAGGCGGGTCAGGGGTTGCAGGGCGTTGCTGGCTTCGTTGCGGATTTCCTGGCGATGCATTTCCAGGCGCAGGCGTACCATGGCCTTGCGCAGCTCGCGACGGTCGTTGGTGTTGGGCAGTTCAGGCAGGCTCATGGCAACAGGCGCTCCCGGTCCTTGGCGATTTCTTCGAGGGTGGCGCGGAAGGGCGACAGCTCGTCATACACGGCGGCGCGCAGGCGCAGGGCGCAGAACAGCGCGGCGGCGCCGTAGAACACGCAGAGGCCGATGATGCCGGCCAGGCGATAGGTGTCCCACAGCAGCACCAGCAGCAGCGCCGACAGCGCGGTCAGCAACAGCAGGGCGAAGACCAGTGCCAGGCCGGCGAACAGCAACAGGTTCAGGGTGGTGCGTTTCTGCTCCTGCAACTCGATGCCGAACAGTTCGACATGACCGTGCAGCAGCCCGAGGATGGCGGCGCCGAGGCGCCGCGAGGAGGAACCGGGGGTTTGGTTTTCCATGCCCCGGACCTCAGCGCCGACTGGCCAGCAGACCAATCAGGAAGCCCACGCCGGCAGCGATGCCGATGGATTGCCAGGGGTTGCTCTGCACGTAGTCTTCGGTGCTGGTCAGCGCCGCCTGGCCGCGCTGGCGCAGGTCCTGGTTGGTCTGCTGCAGGGTTTCCCGGGCGCGCAGCAGGTTGTCGTGGATCTGCGCGCGGAGTTCGTCGGCCTGGTCGCCGGCGAGGGTGGCGGTGTGTTCGAGGAGTTTCTCGGTGTCGCGCACCAGGGTCTGGAAATCGGCCATGAGGATTTCCTGGGCGGTCTGTGCCTGTTTGCTTGCCATACGGTTCTCCATGAAGGGTGGGCAGTTGAATTTTCGAGTGCCGGGTGTCGCCGAAGGTTCAGTGCGATGGCGCTGGTACAGCAATTGCTTCGCTGTGGTGCGCCTGGCCTGGCGTCTGCGCCGTTTCCGGGCGCAGGCCTGTCTGGCTGGCCGTTCAACCATAACTCAATTCAAGACAAACCCAGGAAAAATCACCTCGTGCGTGGTGGAAGGGCATCCGGCTGATCCAGTCTGGTGCGACCAGGAGGGCCTTCGAACCGCTTTGGTGCTTTTTTCGTTCAGCAGGTCTGCCGCCCTCATGGAAAATTTGCAAAGCGCCGTGGATTCCCTGGTCCAGGGCTCCAACACCTTGTTCATCCTCCTCGGAGCGGTCATGGTCCTGGCCATGCATGCCGGCTTCGCCTTCCTCGAAGTGGGCACCGTGCGCCACAAGAACCAGGTCAACGCGCTGTCGAAGATCCTCAGCGACTTTGCCGTGTCGACCCTGGCCTATTTCTTCATCGGTTACTGGGTCTCCTACGGCACCCATTTCCTGCATCCGGCAGCAACCCTCGGCGCCGAGCATGGCTATGGCCTGGTGAAGTTCTTCTTCCTGCTGACCTTCGCTGCGGCGATTCCGGCGATCATCTCCGGCGGCATCGCCGAGCGGGCACGCTTTGCCCCGCAACTGTGCGCGACCCTGCTGATCGTGGCGTTCGTCTACCCGTTCTTCGAAGGCATCGTCTGGAATGGCAACTTCGGGGTGCAGGCATGGCTGGCGGCGACCTTCGGCGCCGGTTTCCATGACTTCGCCGGCTCCGTGGTGGTGCACGCAATGGGCGGCTGGCTGGCGCTGGCGGCGGTGCTGTTGCTGGGGCCACGCAACGGTCGTTATCGCGAAGGACGACTGGTGGCCTTTGCACCGTCGAACATCCCGTTCCTGGCCCTGGGGTCGTGGATCCTGATCGTCGGCTGGTTCGGCTTCAACGTGATGAGCGCGCAGACGCTGCCGGCGGTGAGCGGTCTGGTGGCGGTCAACTCGCTGATGGCCATGGTCGGCGGCACCGTGGCGGCGCTGCTGGTCGGTCGCAACGACCCGGGCTTCCTGCACAACGGCCCGCTGGCCGGGCTGGTGGCGATCTGCGCCGGTTCCGACCTGATGCACCCGGTGGGGGCGCTGTTGACGGGGGCGGTGGCGGGGGCGCTGTTCGTCTGGTGTTTCACCGCGACGCAGAACCGCTGGAAGATCGACGATGTGCTGGGCGTGTGGCCACTGCATGGCCTGTGTGGTGTATGGGGCGGGATCGCCTGCGGTATCTTTGGCCAGCAATTGCTGGGTGGGCTGGGTGGCGTGAGTTTCGCCAGCCAGGTGATCGGCAGCCTTGCTGGCGTGGTGATGGCGCTGGCGGGCGGGTTTGCGGTGTATGGAGCGATCAAGGCCGTGCACGGGCTGCGCTTGAGCCAGGAAGAGGAGTACTACGGGGCGGACCTGTCGATCCACAAGATCGGTGCGACCAGCCAGGACTGACACGAGCCTTCAGCGCACCTCAAGTGCGCTGAAGGCCCGAGACAGTGCTTCAGCGTCCCGCCAGCAAGCGCGCCTCGCATGCCTTGATCGCCGCTATCGGCCCGCACACCAGCACCGAATCCCCGGCATGCAGGCAGGTGCCGGTGTTCAGCGCCAGCTCGTTGCCATTGCGCTGCACCGCCTGCAGTTCCACCCCGAGCTGTTCCAGGGTCAGGTCGTCCAGGCGCCTGCCGCAGGCGTAGGCGGTGGCAGGCAACTGCACCGCATGCATCAGCAGTTTCGGCTGGCCCTCGCTGTCCACCATCTCGGTCTGTGCGCCCTGGTAGAAGCCCTGCAGCAGGCGGTAGCGGCTCTGGCGCACCTCTTCCACGGTCTGGCGCACCCGCTCTTCCGGTACCCCCAGCATCACCAGGGCATGGGACGCCAGCATCACGCTGGATTCCAGCACCTCCGGCACCACCGCGCTGGCGCCGGCGGCACGCAGTTCATCGCGCAGGCTGTCGTCGCGGGTGCGTACCAGGATCGGGATCTGGCTGTTGCGATGACGCGCCGCCTTGAGCACGCTCATCGCCACCTCGGTGTTGTCTACGGCGATCACCAGCAGCCGCGACCGCTCAAGGCCGATGGCTTCCAGCAATTCCCCGCGCCGCGAGTCGCCGTAGTGCACGCAGTGCTCGCCAGCGGCGGCTTCCTGGACCCGCACCGGGTCATCGTCGAGGGCAATGAACGGTAATTGCTCGCGACGCAGGAAGCGCCCGATGGACTGGCCGACCCGGCCATAGCCGCAGATGATTACATGGCCATTGATGGCCGCGCTGCGCGCCTCGATCTCTTCCAGGTGCACTTCTTCGTTGGGCTTGCGGTGCAGGCGCAGGGCGATGGTCGGCGCGGCACGCAGCAGCAGGGGGGTGACCAGCATCGAGCAGAAGGTCGCCGCCAGCAGCAGGTGCCCCAGTGCTTCCGGCAACAGCTTGTTCTGCTGCATCTGCGCCATCAGGGCGAAGCAGAACTCGCCGCCCTGGGCCAGGGCCAGGCCGCTGCGCCAGGCGGTTTCCGCGTCGCTGCCACGCACCCGCACCAGGGCCGCGACCACGCAGCCTTTCAACAGCAGCAGGCCGAGGGTCAGGGCGAGGATCTCCAGGCCATGACTGGCGAACAGCTGCAGGTCGATGAGCATGCCGATACTGACGAAGAACAGGCCCAGCAGGATGTCGCGAAACGGCCGGATATCCGCTTCGATCTGGTGCCGGTAGTTGCTTTCGCCCAGCAGCATGCCGGCGAGGAACGCGCCCAGGGCCGGCGACAGGCCGAGCAGGTGGGTGAGCCAGGCGGTGAGCAGGACGATCACCAGCGCCAGCAGGACGAACAGCTCCGCCGAATGGGAGCTGGCCACTTCGTGGAACAGACGCGGCAGCAGCCAGCGGCTCGCCAGGAGCAGGCCGACGAACAGCACCACGGTCTTGGCCAGGGTCAGCGGCAGCGCCCAGTACCAGGCCTGGCCGCTTTCTCCGGCGAACACCGGGACCAGGGTCAGCAGCAATACAGCCACCACGTCCTGGAACAGCAGCACGCCAATGGCGTTCTGCCCGTGGCTGCTGAAGATCTCGCCGAGGCTGGTCAGCTCCTTGGACACGATGGCGGTGGACGACAGCGCCAGGCCGCCGCCGAGCAACAGCGCCGCAGTGCTCGGCATGCCCAGCAGCGACAGCATCCCGGCCAGCAGTACGCCGGTGCAGACCACCTGCAGGCTGCCTAGGCCGAACACCACCCGGCGCAGGGCAAGCATCTTCGACAGGGAGAATTCCAGGCCGAGGGAGAACAGCAGGAACACCACGCCCATTTCCGCCAGGTCGGGCAGTTCCTCGCTTTCGTTGACCCAGTCCAGCGCCGTCGGGCCGACGAACAGGCCGACACACAGGTAGCCCAACACCGGCGGCAATTGCAGCCGGCGGAATACCGCGATGACGACCAGCGACGACGCCAGGATGATCAGCAGGTTTGCGAACACGCCTCATACTCCCTGTAAAAAACAGCAAAAAAACGTCTAGCGTACAGCGCCTGCAAAGGCTGCCGATTGATCCAGGTCAATCTTTTCCTCTTTGCCGGGCGCGCCTCGACGGGGTTCGGGCCGAGTCCTAGAATGTGCACTTCGTTTATTTCGTATCGGTATTTTTCATGCTTCCTGAATGCCAATTGTTCGGCACCCTGGGTTGCCATCTGTGTGAAGTCGCCGAGGCGTTGCTCATGCCGCTGGTCGAGCATGGCCTGCTGGTCGAGCTGGTGGACATCGGCGAGGACGAGGCCATGGTCGAGCGCTACGGCCTGCGCATCCCGGTCCTGCGCCGTTGCGACAACGGTGCGGAACTGAACTGGCCGTTCGATGCCGACCAGGTGGTGGCTTTCCTCGGGTGACTGGCCTGGGTCACATCTTGATGCACAAGCACGCATGCATCGTTTCGGAGGCGGTTGGAGAATCCCCCTTTGCTGGCCCTGGCCAGCGCGGATTCCAACGCCAAAGGAGTGGCTCGCATGTTCCTCACCCCGCATTTCACCCTCGCCGAAATGACCACCTCGCAGATTGCCAATCGCGAAGGCCTGGACAACAACCCTGACAGCAAGACCATCGCCAACCTCGTCGAGCTGTGCAAGACCCTCGAACAGGTGCGCAGCCTGGTCGGTCAGCCCTTGCTGGTCAGCAGCGGCTATCGCAGCGTGGCGCTCAACCGCCGGGTCGGCGGTTCCGCCACCAGTGCCCATCTGCTCGGGCTCGCTGCCGACATCATCGCGGTCAGCCTGACGCCACGAGAGCTGGCCGAGCGCATCCGGGACAGCTCGCTGGCATTCGACCAGTTGATCCTCGAATTCGACGGCTGGGTACACCTGGGCCTCGCCGAACACCAGCAGCGCCGCCAGGTGCTGACCATCCGCCAGGGCACCGGCTACCTGCCGGGCCTGCAATGAATCGTGACGTCGATTGACGTTCAGGTCGTTCGCCTCCTATGCTGTATAAATATACAGTATGCGAGGCGGGCGGTTTCATGTCCGGAGAAGAATCATGGTCAACGTCGAACAATTGAAATCCAGCGTCAATCGCATGTCTGCGGACGAAATCGGCGAGGTCGTGCGCGAGTTGCGCCAGGAGGGTCTGGTCACCGACGACCGTACGCCGTTCGGCAAGGTCCATTTCAACACTTGCTTCGCCGAGATCGAAGCGCTGTTCCAGCGTGCCGGCTTCCACCGGCCGCTGGACGTGGTCGGTTACGAAGGGCAGGCCTATGCCTTGTACGACGCCAGTCGCTGGGAGGCGGTGGCGGTGTTGCGCTGGCTGAAGGCGACCTGTGACGGGATGTCGGCGGAGGTTGGCTGAGGCGGTGGGCATGCCGGATAATGGCCGACCCTTCAGTAGCGAGTGTGTCCATGAGTTCCTTCGATCCGGCCAAGCACCAGGCCAGTACCGTCTGCCTGCCGCCGGGCAACTGGGCCACCGTGCTGGACTGCCTGTGCGAGCATTTCCAGGCCATCGGTCGCGAGGTCTGGCTCGACCGCTTCGCCCGCGGGCGGGTGCTGGATGCCCAGGGGCAAGCCCTGGCGCTCGATCATCCCTATCGCCAGGGGCTGCGTATCCACTATTTCCGTGAAGTGCCGAACGAGAAGCCGATTCCGGTACAGGAAAGCATCCTGCATATCGATGAGCACCTGGTGGTGGCGGACAAGCCGCATTTCCTGCCGGTGACGCCGACGGGCGAGTATGTCGAGCAGACCTTGCTGCGCCGCCTGATCCGGCGTCTCGACAACCCCCATCTGGTGCCCCTGCACCGCATCGATCGGCATACGGCCGGGCTGGTGCTGTTTTCCGCCAACCCGCAGAGCCGTTCGGCGTATCAGCAGCTGTTTCCGACGCGGCGCATCGACAAGCACTACCAGGCCATCGCACCCGCCTTGCCTGAGTTGCAATTCCCCTTGGTACACAAGAGCCGGATGGCCAATGGCGAGCCATTCTTCCGCATGCGCGAGGTAGCGGGGGAGAGCAATAGCGAGACCGTGGCGGATGTGCTGGAGCGCAATGGCGGGTTGTGGCGCTACGGATTGTCGCCGGTGACGGGCAAGACCCACCAGCTGCGGGTGCACATGGCGGCGCTGGGGGCGCCGATCTGCAACGATCCGTTCTATCCGGAGGTGGTGCAGGGGGAAGATGATCTTGCCAAGCCATTGAAGCTGTTGGCGAAGAGCCTGCGCTTCAGTGATCCGTTGAGCGGGGAGGAGCGGTATTTCGAGAGTCGCCTGAGCCTGGATTGGTAGTTGGGTGCCGGAGCCGACAAGGTAGCGCGGCCCCTGTGGGAGCGGGTTCACCCGCGATTGCTATGGTGAATTCACTATCGTAATCGCGGGTGAACCCGCTCCCACAGGGGGCGCGCCTCGCCGCCAGCGATGAGGTCCTCGGATTCAACGAAAAAGGCCCGGAAGATCGCTCTTCCGGGCCTTTTTCATTCCAGTGTCGACTTCAGCGGTTGAACCGCTCCACCAACGAATACTGGGTCGTCGCGGTATGCGTCAGCTCCTCACTGAGCAGCGCCGAATGCTGCGCCTGCTCCGAGGTCTGGTCGGCCAGGGCGGCGATGGTACTGATATTGCGGCTGATTTCCTCGGCCACCGAGCTCTGCTGTTCGGTGGCGGCGGCGATCTGCGTGGCCATGTCGGTGATATTGGCCACCGCTTCGCTGATACCCACCAGCGCTTCGTCGGCTTCCATCACCCGCTGTACGCCTTCCTCGGCCTGGCGATGCCCGGCTTCCATGGTCTGCACGGCATTGCTGGCAGTCTGCTGGAGCTTGGCGATCAGGCCGTGGATCTGCCCGGTGGACTCGCTGGTGCGTTGCGCCAGCTGGCGTACTTCGTCGGCGACCACGGCGAAGCCGCGGCCCATCTCGCCGGCACGCGCTGCCTCGATGGCGGCGTTGAGCGCCAGCAGGTTGGTCTGGTCGGCAATGCCCTTGATCACATCGACCACGCCACCGATCTCGTCGCTGTCGCGAGCCAGCTGGGTGACTGTCTGGCCGGTTTCGCCCACGGCCGTGGAAAGGCGCTGGATGGCCTCGCGGGTTTCCCCGGCGATGCTGCGGCCACGGTCGGTAAGACGGTTGGCGGCCTGGGTGGCGTCGGCGGTGCGTTGTACGTGGTTGGCCACTTCCTGGGTGGTGGCGGCCATCTGGTTGACTGCGGCGGCGACCTGCTCGGTCTCGACGCGCTGGCGCTCCAGGCCGGACGAGCTGTTGTGGGCCAGGGCATCGGACTGACGGGCCTGCTCGTTGAGGTGCTCGGCCGTGTCCTGCAGGCGGGTCAGGCAGGTCTTCAGGCGCGCATCCTGGCTGAGCATGGCCATTTCCAGTCGGGCCTGGACGCCGCGGCTGTCGGTATACATCTGCGCGATCAGCGGGTCGGAGGTGGTCTGCTCGGCCAGGCGCAGCAGGCGCTTGAGGCCGCGCTGCTGCCAGCTCAGGCCGAGCAGGCCGAGCGGCACTGAGAGTGCGGCGGCCAGGGCGAAGCCCCAGGAGTGACCCAGCCAGATGCCGATGAGGAAACCGATCTGGCTGACCATGATGAACGGCAGCCAGTCTTGCAGCACCGGCAGCCATTTGTCACGACGCGGGATCGCCGACTTGCCCTCGTTGATGCGTTTGTACAGGGCTTCGGCGCGGCGCACCTGCTCGGCGGTCGGCTTGACCCGCACCGACTCGTAGCCGACCACCTGGTTGTTCTCGAAGATCGGCGTGACGTAGGCGTTGACCCAGTAATGGTCGCCGGACTTGCAGCGGTTCTTGACGATACCCATCCACGGCAGGCCCTGCTTCAGGGTCGTCCACATGTGGGCGAAGACCGCCGGCGGCACGTCGGGGTGGCGAACCAGGTTATGCGGGGCACGCATCAACTCGTCGCGCGAAAAACCGCTGATATCGATGAATGCGTCGTTGCAGTAGGTGATCACACCCTTGGCATCGGTAGTCGAGATCAACCGTTGTTGGGCAGGGAAAGTCCGTTCTCTCTGGGTAATCGGCTGGTTGTTACGCATAAGCTGTTCAATCCGCAAGGCTTTCGTGTGATATCGGCAAGGACACGAAATTATTGAATGAATATTTGGTTTTTATTGATCTTGCTCAATATTCGCCAAGGCCGCCTGAGCTATGTGAAGTCGTCACGTTCAGGTAATTTGCGCGCATTCTTTCACACTTTCGCAACATAAGTCAGTCAATGACCGATGGTTCATGGAATCGCCTTGAGCGGGTACGTGAACAGCACGAAATGCGCGAGGTTCAGCCCGAAGTGCGCCAGCAGCGCCGCCGGCAGTCCGCCATGGCGCCAGGCTAGCCCATAACCGACCCCGGCCAGCGTCGCCAGGGCGACCCAGGGCCAGCCGCCACCGACATGGGCCAGACCGAACAGCAGGGCGGCAAGCAGCAACGCCAGATAGTCGCCGTGGCGTAGCCGGACGAACAGGCGTTGCAGGCCGCCTTGAAGGTAGCCGCGGAACAGCGCTTCCTCGACCAGGCTCACCAGCAGCAGGTTGTTGGTTATCCACAGCCAGGCCTGGGGTGGCCATTTCGGCTGCCAGCCGACCAGGCCCAGCAACCACGCGCTGCCCAGGCACGCCAGGCTGGTCAGCAGCACTGCCAATGCGGCGAGCCCGGGGCGTGGCCGACGGGTCATGACGATCCATGGACAGGCCAGCAGCAGCCAGAAGCCGATCATGGGCTTGTCCAGGTTGAGGTGCATGGAGAAGGGGATGGCGTCGGCGCTGAAGCGTGCCTGGTCGATGACCCAGGCGTTGTCGAAGCCGGGCAGCCCGTGCAGGGCGAGGGCCGCTCCGGTCAGGATGAAGAGCAGGTGGCCAAGGATGTTCCAGTGCCGGGCACGGGCGGGCTGCACCAGCCAGCCGCTGCAGAGCAGCAGGGCGAAGGCGGGCAGGCTGGCGAGGCCGAGGTGGCCCTGGCTCAGGGCCAGGGCATAGCCGGCTCCGAGCAGGACCAACAGAACAGCGCGCATGTCGAATCCTTTTCGATAAGGCAGGCATGCAGGCTTCGACTGCGTAAATGACCCACAGGACACACAAGCGACGCGGATCCCCCACAGGATCCGCGCAGTGCCTGGCGCTTTCAGCGCGCGATCATCTGCCGCAACACGTAGTGCAGGATCCCGCCCGCCTTGAAGTACTCCACTTCATTGAGGGTATCGATCCGGCACAACACGGCGATGGTCTCCACGCTGCCATTCTCGCGGGTGATACGCAGGTCCAGGCTCATGTGCGGTTCGACCCTGGCCCCGCTCAACCCGAGGATGTCGATCTTCTCCCGCCCCGTCAGCCTGAGCTGCTTGCGGTCCTGCCCGGCACTGAACTGCAGCGGCAGCACGCCCATGCCCACCAGGTTGGAGCGGTGGATACGTTCGAAACTCTCCGCCAGCACTGCCTTGACCCCCAGCAGGTTGGTGCCCTTGGCCGCCCAGTCGCGGCTGGAGCCGGTGCCGTATTCCTGCCCGGCGATCACCACCAGCGGCGTGCCTTCGTCGCGGTAGCGCATGGCCGCATCGTAGATCGCCAGCTTGTCGCCACTGGGCACGTGCAGGGTGTTGCCACCTTCCTCGCCGCCGAGCATCTCGTTGCGGATGCGGATATTGGCGAAGGTGCCGCGCATCATCACTTCATGGTTGCCGCGCCGCGAGCCGTAGGAGTTGAAGTCACGCGGTTCCACGCCCTTGTCGCGCAGGTAGCGTCCGGCCGGGCTGTCGGCCTTTATGTTGCCGGCCGGCGAGATATGGTCGGTGGTCACCGAGTCGCCGAGCAGGGCCAGGATCCGCGCGCCGTGCACGTCCTCGATCTTCGGCGGCGGGCCGGAAATGCCGTCGAAGAACGGCGGATGCTGGATATAGGTGGAATCGTCCTGCCAGACGTAGGTGGCCGCCTGTGGCACCTCGATGGCCTGCCATTGCACGTCGCCGGCAAACACCTCGGCGTATTCCTTGTGGAACATCTGCGTATCGACCCGGGCCACCGCAGCGGCGATTTCCTGCTGGCTCGGCCAGATGTCCCGCAGGTACACCGGCTGGCCGTTGCGGTCGTTGCCCAGCGGCTGCGTGCTCAGGTCCAGGCGCACGCTGCCGGCCAGGGCATAGGCCACCACCAGCGGCGGCGAGGCCAGCCAGTTGGTCTTGACCAGCGGATGCACCCGGCCTTCGAAATTGCGGTTGCCGGAGAGCACCGAGGCCACCACCAGGTCGGCCTTGCCGATGGCACTTTCGATCGGCTCTGCCAGCGGGCCGGAGTTGCCGATGCAGGTGGTGCAGCCGTAGCCCACCAGGTCGAAGCCCAGTTCATCGAGGTAGCGGGTCAGGCCGGCGGCCTTGTAGTAATCGGTCACGACCTTGGAGCCGGGGGCCAGCGAACTCTTTACCCAGGGCTTGCGTTGCAGACCTTTTTCCACGGCCTTCTTCGCCAGCAGGCCGGCGGCCATCATCACGCTGGGGTTGGAGGTGTTGGTGCAGGAGGTGATGGCGGCGATGACCACGGCACCGTCCTTCAGGGTGTGTTGCTGCCCCTCGAACTCGAAGCGGATCTCGCCATGGCCTTCGGCGCCGGCCTTGCGCGCGTTGAGGCCGAGGAAATCATCGAAGGCCGCGCTCACGCCGGGCAGGGCGACCCGGTCCTGGGGACGCTTCGGCCCGGCGAGGCTGGCCTGGACGTCGTTCATGTCCAGGGCCAGGGTATCGCTGAACAGCGGCTCCTGGCCCGGCTCGCGCCACAGGCCCTGGGCCTTGCAGTAGGCCTCCACCAGCGCCACGCTGTCCGCCGGGCGCCCGGACAGGCGCAGGTAATCCAGGGTCACCTCGTCCACCGGGAAGAAACCGCAGGTGGCGCCATATTCCGGTGCCATGTTGGCCAGGGTGGCGCGGTCGGCCAGGGGCAGGTCGGCAAGGCCGTCACCGTAGAACTCGACGAATTTCCCGACCACGCCCTTCTTGCGCAGCATCTGCGTGACCGTCAGTACCAGGTCGGTGGCGGTGATGCCTTCGCGCAGCTTGCCGGTGAGCTTGAAGCCGATCACCTCGGGGATCAGCATCGATACCGGCTGGCCGAGCATGGCCGCCTCCGCCTCGATACCGCCGACGCCCCAGCCGAGCACGCCGAGGCCGTTGATCATGGTGGTGTGGGAATCGGTGCCGACCAGGGTGTCGGGGAAGGCGTAGGTGCGGCCGTCTTCCTCGCGGGTCCACACCGTGCGGCCCAGGTATTCGAGGTTGACCTGGTGGCAGATGCCGGTGCCCGGCGGTACCACGCGGAAGTTGGCGAAGGCGTTCTGGCCCCAGCGCAGGAAGGCGTAGCGTTCGCCGTTGCGCTGCATCTCGATATCGACGTTTTCGGCGAAGGCCGCGGGGCTGGCGTAGCGGTCGACCATTACCGAATGGTCGATCACCAGGTCTACCGGCGACAGCGGGTTGATCCGCTGCGGATCGCCGCCGGCCTTGGCCATGGCCGCGCGCATGGCGGCCAGGTCGACCACCGCCGGCACCCCGGTGAAGTCTTGCATCAATACCCGCGCCGGGCGGTACTGGATCTCGCGGTCGGAGCGACGTTCGCGCAGCCAGTCGGCGAGGGCGCGCAGGTCGTCGCCGTTGACGGTCTCGCCGTCCTCCCAGCGCAACAGGTTTTCCAGCAGCACCTTGAGCGACATCGGCAGTCGCTGCAGGTCGCCCAGGCTGCGGGCGGCGTCGGCGAGGCTGTAGTAATGGTAATCGCGGCCATTCACGGCCAGGGTCTTGAGGGTTTTCAGGCTGTCGAGCGAGGACATTGACCAACTCCTTCTGGGTCGGTGCACGGCTGTCATGCCTGCTGTCGCCGTTACACCGGCTCTTTCATGGTCCGCACGGCACGGACCTGGCTGAACGGTCAGATTAGCCCCGTTTGGCTGATCCGACCCTTTACTGGACCGGCGGGGCATGTCGCCGGTTCCGAAAGTCCTTTATCATTCGCCGATTTTCCGCCGGGGCGGGTTGTCCCCGGTCAAGGTCGCTGGCCATGGCCCGTCGACCGTTCTGGAGTACGTGATGAATACCCTGTTCCTGCACTGCCGGCCCGGTTTCGAGGGCGAGGTCTGTTCCGAGATGAGCGAGCACGCCGCGCTGCTCGGCGTGGCCGGTTATGCCAAGGCCAAGCCTTCGAGCGCCTGTGCCGAATTCATCTGCAACGATGCCGAGGGCGCCGAGCGGATCATGAGCGCGCTGCGTTTCAAGCAGTTGATCTTCCCCCGCCAGTGGGCCCGCGGCAGCTTCGTCGAGTTGCCGGAAACCGACCGCATCAGCGTGTTGCTGGAGCACCTGGCCGGTTATCCACAGGCCGGCAGCCTGTGGCTGGAGGTGATGGACAGCAACGATGGCAAGGAACTCTCCACGTTCTGCCGCAAGTTCGAGGTGCCGCTGCGCAAGGCGCTGGTCAAGGCCGGGCGCCTGACGGACAAGGACGGCCCGGGCCCGCGCCTGCTGCTGACCTTCGTCAGTGGCCGGCGGGTGTTCCTCGGCCTGGCCGATGCCGACAATTCGGCGATGTGGCCGATGGGCATCCCGCGCCTGAAATTCCCCCGCGAGGCGCCGAGCCGGTCGACCCTCAAGCTGGAAGAGGCCTGGCACCACTTTATCCCCCGCGAGCAATGGGAGCAGCGCCTGTCCGACGACATGACCGGCGTCGACCTCGGCGCCGCGCCGGGCGGCTGGACCTACCAGCTGGTGCGCCGCGGCATGCTGGTCACCGCCATCGACAACGGGCCGATGGCGGAGAGCCTGATGGACACCGGCCTGGTCCAGCACCTGATGGTCGATGGCTTCACCTGGAAGCCGAAGCAGACCGTGGACTGGATGGTCTGCGACATCGTCGAGAAGCCGGCGCGGACCGCGGCGATGATCGAGGACTGGCTGGGCGGCGGGCACTGCCGCGAGGCGGTGGTCAACCTCAAGCTGCCGATGAAGCAGCGCTATGCCGAGGTGCGGCGCTTGCTGGAGCGTATCGAGGACGGCTTCAAGGCGCGCAAGGTCAAGGTCTCCATCGGCTGCAAGCAGCTCTATCACGACCGCGAGGAAGTCACCTGCCACCTGCGTCGTCTCGACCTCAAGCCACGCTGATCAATCACCGAATTGCGGAGTACCCGAATGACCGATTTCACCCCCGATGCCGTGCTCGACGCCACCGGCCTGAACTGCCCGGAGCCGGTGATGATGCTGCATCAATACGTGCGCGACCTGGCCGCCGGCGGCCTGCTCAAGGTGATCGCCACCGACCCCTCGACCCGCCGCGATATTCCCAAGTTCTGCGTGTTCCTCGGACATGAGCTGGTGCAGCAGGAAGAAGAGGGTGGCACCTACCTCTACTGGATTCGCAAGAAGCTCGACTGACACCCCTGCCTGTTACTCCGCTGTTTCTTCCGGTGACGCCCGCACCGGCAGCGTGCATGGAATGGGTGCGAGCCTTCTGGCTGCATCCGTTCCCGTGCGGTCTCCCTCCTGACTTCCCTGTATCCGGCACACAGGTTGCTAGCGAAAAGCTATCACCCTGGCGTTTGCGGAAACGTTTGCGCTCAAGGGTACCCATATGCGCAGGAGTGAGTCATGAACCGTCTGTTGTCACCGGGTGCGCGTCTGTTGGGGCGTTTCGGCTTCGCTCGCAAGTTCCAGTTGCTGTTTCTCTTGTTCATGCTGCCGCTGGTGTCCAGCCTGTGGCTGATCGGCATGGACTACCGTGACCGGCTGGCAGTGATCGCCGGCGAGCAGTCGGGGGTGCGCCAGTTGCTGGTGCTCGATGCGCTGGAGCGCGACCTGTCCGCCCAGCGCTATCGCGCCGCGCGCTGGAAAGCCGTCGACATCCTGCGTGAGCCCACGGCCGAGGCCCGCCAGTTGATGGGCGAGATCGATGCCACGCTGCCGCGCATCGACCAGGGCTTGAAAGACCTCAAGGCCACCCTGGACCGGGAGAAGGCCGGCGCCGACACCCTGGCCCGCTACGAAACCCTGCGCGCCTCGGTGGCCGGCATGGACAGCCAGTCCCTGCGCGGTGTCGGCTGGTGGCCGGACGGCTACGAACGCTTCACCGCGAGCCTCGGGCACCTGCAGGCGCTGCGCGAACAGATCGCCATGGACACCGGGCTGATCCTCGACCCGTGGCTGGAAACCTACCTGTTGATGCAACTCTCCACCCAGCAGGCGCCGGAACTGATCGAGCGCATCGGGCGCATGGCGAGCATCGGCCAGACTTCGCTGGTGTCCGGCCAGTTCAGCCTGCAGAGTCGCCTGCAGATGCGCGACCTGCGCAGCCGCATCGGCGATGCCCGGGAGCAGATGCTCAAGACCGCCGGCTCGCTGCAGACCCGGCTGCCGCCGGAGCTGCAGGGCTGGGCCGATGGCTACGCGGCGAGCATGAAACGCCTCGACGCTGAGCTCGGCACCCTCGACCAGGGCGTGTTCGGCAACGGCATCACCCTCAAGCCGGCGGAATTCGAGGCCAGTGTCGGCGCCTTGCTGGAGGCCATGTTCGCCCTGCGCGGGCAGTCGTTGCAGGCCCTGGACCAGCGCCTGGAGTACTACCACGACAAGTCCAACCGCGAGTTCATCCCGGTGGGGGTGACCATCGGCCTGCTGCTGCTCGTCGCGCTGTACCTGTTCGCTTGCCTGCAGGCGTCGATCCGGCGCAGCGCCAGCGGCATCACCACCCTTGCCGAGTCGCTGCGCGACGGCAACCTGTGCGTCGAGGTGTCGGTGCAGGGCCGCGATGAGCTGGCCACCATCAGCCAGGCGTTGAACGTTGCCGTGGTGCAACTGCGCGCCAGCCTGCTGGGGGTCAACCAGGAGACGCGCCAGGTGGGCTCGGCGGTGCAGACCCTGACCGTGCAGGCCAACGGCACCTTGCAGGACGTGGAGCGCCAGCAACAGCAGATCAGCCAGATCGCCGCCGCCGCGACCCAGCTCGCCGCCACCTCGCAGGAAGTGGCGCGCAGCTGCGAGCACGCCTCCGAAAGCGCCCGGCAGACCCGCAGGATTGCGGAAGACAGCAGTCACGACAGCCAGCGCACCACCGACAGCATCCAGCAGCTCAATCGCCGCCTGACCGAGACCGCCGAGGCGCTGGGGCGGGTCAGCGAGCAGGGCCAGCAGATCCAGTCGGTGGTCGATGCCATCCGCGGGATTGCCGAGCAGACCAACCTGCTGGCGCTCAACGCTGCCATCGAGGCAGCGCGGGCGGGCGAGCAGGGCCGTGGTTTCGCCGTGGTGGCCGACGAGGTGCGCAGCCTGTCGCAGCGCACCCAGGCATCCACGGCGCAGATCGCGGCGACCGTGGACAGCCTGCGCAGCACGGTCGACCAGGCCGTTGGCCTGATGGAAAGCGCCTGTGGCCAGGCGGTCGGCGATGCCCGGGCGGTCACCGGGCTGGGCCTGCGCCTGGGTGAGATCGCCGGGGCGGTGCAGGGGGTGACCGATACCCTGGCGCAGATCCTCACGGCGGTGGAAGAGCAGACCGGCACCGCCGATGAGGTCAGCGGCAATATCCAGCAGGTCGACCAGGCGGCCGGGCGTCTGCTGGAAGGGGCGCGGGCGGTCAATCAGGCGGCGGACAGCCTCAGCGAGGGCAGCCGTGCCCTCAGCGACAACACCGCGCGTTTCACCCTGGACTGAGGCGCCTCAGCCGCGCGCGGCCCGGCGGATATGCCGCCGGGTGCTGCGCGCCAGGCGGATCGACAGCATCAGCGCCGCGCAGGTCAGGCCGGCGATCAGGCCCTGCCACAGTCCGCTGGGGCCGCTGGCCGGGCCGAGGTGGTCGGTGAGGCCGAGCAGGTAGCCCACCGGCAGGCCGATGCCCCAGTAGGCGAACAGCGTCAGGATCATGGTCACCCGGGTGTCCTGGTAGCCGCGCAGAGCGCCCGCGCAGATGACCTGAATGGCATCGGAGAACTGGTACAGCGCGGCGAACACGATGAGCATCGCGGCGATCTGGATCACCGTCGTGTCCGGCGTGTAGATCGAGGCGATCTGCTCGCGCAGGAGCAGGATCAGGCTGGCCGAGAAGGCCGCGAAGACCAGCGCCGTGCCCAGCCCCACCAGTGAGGCGAAGCGCGCCTGGAGGGCATCACCGGCACCGACCGCCTGGCCCACCCGCACGGTCACCGCCATTCCCAGCGAGTACGGGATCATGAACAGCAGGGAGCTGATGTTCAGGGCGATCTGGTGCCCGGCCACCACGGTCGGGCCGAGGCTGCCGATCAGCAGGGCGATCACCGCGAAGATGCTCGACTCGGCGAACACTGCGATGCCGATCGGCAGGCCGACGCCGAGCAGGCGCTTGATCACCGGCCATTGCGGGCGCTCGACCTTGCTCAGTACCCGGCTGCTGGCATAGGCCGGCGCCCAGCGGCTCCAGCCGGCCATGCTCAGGGCCATGAACCAGCCGACGATGCCGGTGGCCCAGCCGCAACCGACACCGCCCAGCGCCGGCAGGCCGAAGTGGCCGTAGATCAGGATCCAGTTCAGCGGGATGTTCAACAGCAGGCCGCACAGGCCGATGACCATGCTCGGTCGCGTGCGTCCGAGGCCGTCGCTGTAGCAACGCAGCACGTAGTACAGGGCAATGCCGGGGAAACCGAAGGCGATGCCTTGCAGGTAGCCCATGCTCGGGCCGATCAATGACGGATCGACCTTCATCGCGCGCAGGATGGGTTCGGCGCCGAGCAACAGGGCGCTGGCCAGCAGGCCCACCACCAGCGCCAGCCACAGCGCCTGGCGCACCAGCGGGCCGATCTCGCCGTGCTGGCCGGCGCCGAAGCGCTGCGCCACCTTGGGCGTGGTGGCCAGCAGGATGCCGGTCATCAACAGGTACACCGGAATCCAGATCGAGTTGCCCAGGGCCACGGCCGCCAGGTCGCCGGGGCTGACGCGGCCGGCCATCACCGCATCGACGAAGCCCATGGCGGTGGTCGCCAGTTGCGCGACGATGATCGGCGTCGCCAGGTGCATCAGGCTGCGCACTTCGGTGCGGATGCGGGCGGGGCGGGAGAGGGTGATGCTGGTCATGTGTTCGTCTGGGGCTGCAGCGGAAAGCCGGCAATACTACGCCTTGACGAACCGGTCAGGAAACACTGTCCGCGAGACTGCACATCGATCGTAGGAGCTGCGTTAGCTGCGAAGGAGCGCGTAGCGGTCCCGGTTCCCCATCTACAGCCGTGAGAGACCATTGGCCTGGCTTCAGATCGGGAACCGGGACCGTTTCACGGTCCTTCGCAGCTGACGCAGCTCCTACGCCGCCGCCAGCCTGGAAAAACCAATGGCTCGCCTCCCGCTCTGCCCCTACACTGCGGTCCCCTCAAGGAGATCGCCATGCTCATAGTCGCCGACGAAAATATCCCGCTCCTCGATGCCTTCTTCGCAGGCTTCGGCGAGATCCGCCGCTATCCCGGCCGGGCCATCGACCGCGACTGCGTGCGCGACGCCGACTTGCTGCTGGTGCGCTCGGTGACCAAGGTCGACCGCGCGCTGCTCGAAGGCAGTCGGGTGCGCTTCGTCGGCACCTGCACCATCGGCACCGACCACCTCGACCTGGGCTGGTTCGCCGAAGCCGGTATCCACTGGTCCAGCGCGCCGGGCTGCAACGCCCGCGGTGTGGTGGACTATGTGCTCGGCAGCCTGCTGACCCTGGCCGAACTGGACGGCGCCGACCTGGCCACGCGCACCTACGGCGTGGTCGGCGCCGGCGAGGTGGGCGGGCGCCTGGTGCAGGTGTTGCGCGGCCTGGGCTGGAAGGTGCTGGTCTGCGACCCGCCACGGCAGGCGGCGGAGGGCGGTGATTATGTCGGGCTGGAACGGATTCTCGCCGACTGCGACGTGATCAGCCTGCACACCCCGCTGACGCGCTCCGGCGAGCAAGCCACCTGGCACCTGCTGGATGCGCCGCGCCTGGCGCAACTGCGCCAGGGCGCCTGGCTGATCAACGCTGCCCGCGGACCGGTGATCGACAACCTCGCCCTGCGCGAGCTGCTGCTGCAGCGCGAGGACGTGCTGGCGGTGCTGGATGTGTGGGAGGAAGAGCCGCTGGTGGATGTGGACCTGGCCGACCTGTGCGTCATCGCCACCCCGCATATCGCCGGCTACAGCCTCGATGGCAAGCAGCGCGGCACGGCGCAGATCTACCAGGCTTTCTGTGCCTGGCGCGGCGAGGCGGAACAGGTGCAACTGGCGGACCTGCTGCCCCGACCCTGGCTGGCGCGCATGGAGCTGCAGGCCGACTGCGATCCGGCCTGGGCCCTGGCGACCCTGTGCCGGGCGGTGTACGACCCGCGCCGCGACGATGCGGATTTCCGCCGAAGCCTGGGGGATGACCCGGCGGCGCAGAAGGTGGCGTTCGATGTGCTGCGCAAGCAGTACCCGGTGCGGCGGGAGATCGAGGGGCTGGTGGTGCGCGTTGACGGGGATGCCCCGGAGTTGCGGCGGATTGCGCTGGCCCTGGGCTGTGTAGTCGAGGGCTGACGGTCTCGTCGCGAGAAGACGCAGCCAATAAAAAACCCGGCGCGAGCGCCGGGTTTCGAAAGAGGGGGTGAAGCGTCAGCCCTTTTTCTTCGCCAGGCTCTCGCGGCTGTTTTCCAGCTCGCGGCAGGCCTGCTGGATCATCTGCTCGGTGATCGGCACTTCGCGACCTTGCGCGTCGATGACCGAACCACACGCCGGCAAAGGCTGTGCAGGGCGTTGTTGCGGGGTGCTGCTGCTATGCTGCAGGCTCATTTCCTGTCTCCTCATCAGGTGGCTAGCCCAGATTAATCACGCGTGATGACCAGGCTGTGACAACTCCCTTGGCTGTCTCATCATGCGAACGGACAGTGCAACAGAAAGTTCATTCGATCACCAGTGGTACCTTAGACCGATGCGCTCTAAGGTCCTCAGCACACGGCAATCCCCATGATCAATCCGCTTTCCTCCCGCCAGCGCCAGGCCCTGCGTCTGGCCTGGCGCTTCGTCCGCCCGTACCGCACGCAGTCGTTGCTGGCGCTGCTCGCCCTGGTGGTCACCGCCGGGATCACCCTGTCCATGGGCCAGGGCATCCGCCTGCTGGTGGACCAGGGCTTCGTCACCCGTTCGGCGGAACTGCTCGGCCAGTCCATTGCGCTGTTCATGGCCCTGGTGCTGGCCCTGGCGGTGGGCACCTTCAGCCGTTTCTACCTGGTCTCGTGGATCGGCGAGCGGGTGGTGGCCGATATCCGCCAGCAGGTCTTCGACCACCTGCTGAGCCTGCATCCGGGCTTCTTCGAGCACAACCGCAGTTCGGAAATCCAGTCGCGGCTGACCGCCGACACCACCCTGCTGCAATCGGTGATCGGCTCGTCGCTGTCGCTGTTCCTGCGCAACACGCTGATGGTCATCGGCGGCATCGTCCTGCTGTTCGTCACCAACCCCAAGCTGACCAGCATCGTGGTCCTGGCCCTGCCGCTGGTGCTGGCGCCGATCCTGGTGTTCGGCCGCCGCGTGCGCACGCTGTCGCGGCAGAGTCAGGACCGCATCGCCGATGTCGGCAGCTACGTCGCGGAAACCCTCGGCCAGATCAAGACGGTACAGGCCTATAACCATCAACCACGGGATCGCCAGCGTTTCGCCGAGACGGTGGAGGCGGCCTTCGCCACGGCGCGCAAGCGCATCGTCCAACGGGCCTGGCTGATCACCCTGGTGATCGTGCTGGTGCTCGGTGCCGTGGGGGTGATGCTCTGGGTCGGCGGCATGGACGTGATCGCCGGGCGCATCTCCGGCGGTGACCTGGCGGCCTTCGTGTTCTACAGCCTGATCGTCGGCAGTGCCTTCGGTACCGTCAGCGAGGTGATCGGCGAACTGCAGCGCGCCGCCGGTGCGGCCGAGCGCATCGCCGAGCTGCTGGCGGCGCGCAGCGAGATCGTCGCGCCGGCCGCCGGCGGCATCCCGTTGCCGGAGCGGGTGCGCGGCGAACTGGACCTGCAAGGCCTGCGCTTCGCCTATCCGTCGCGGCCCGAGCGTCCCGCCATCGATGGCCTCGACCTGCATGTCGAGCCGGGCCAGACCCTGGCCCTGGTCGGGCCGTCAGGCGCGGGCAAGTCGACTCTGTTCGACCTGCTCCTGCGTTTCTACGACCCGCAGGAAGGCCGCATCCTCCTCGATGGCCAGCCCCTGGCCGATCTCGACCCCCAGGACCTGCGCCGCCAGTTTGCCCTGGTGGCACAGAACCCGGCGCTGTTCTTCGGCACGGTCGAGGACAACATCCGCTACGGTCGCGCCGACGCCAGCTTCGCCGAGGTCGAGGCGGCCGCGCGCAGCGCCTACGCCCATGAGTTCATCCTGCAACTGCCCCAGGGCTACCAGACCCACCTCGGCGATGCCGGCCTTGGCTTGTCCGGCGGCCAGCGCCAGCGCCTGGCCATTGCTCGGGCCTTGCTGGTGGACGCACCGATCCTGTTGCTCGACGAAGCCACCAGCGCCCTCGACGCCCAGAGCGAGCACCTGATCCAGCAAGCCCTGCCGACCCTGATGGCCGGGCGCACGACCCTGGTCATCGCCCATCGCCTGGCCACCGTCCAGCACGCAGACCGCATCGCGGTGATCGATGGCGGACGAATGGTGGCAATTGGCACTCATCGCCAGCTGATTGCTGAAAATCCCTTGTACGCGCGGCTTGCGGCGCTGCAATTCAGCCCGGAATAGAGCACTGGATGGCTTTTTTACAGTGATGTGACAGCGGGTGAGGAAGTTGTCACATTTCTGTAGCAATCCCCTGAGAGTATCCATTCCAGCTGTTGCGTAAATGCTCGATGCAGTTGGCTGCCGTTCCGATGGCAGCTTTTTTTTGCCCGTGAATCGACGACATGGATGTCTGTGGCCGGCACTGCCGCCGTTTTTTAGCCCTTGCTCCGAGATCCTCGCCGATGCCCCTGCGTACTTCCCTGCGAATGCAAATCCTTGCCCTGCTCGCCGGCAGCCTGCTGGCGATGCTGCTGATCGCCCTGGTCTGTTTCCGCCTGCTGTCCGCCAGCGTCGACAGCTATGGCCAGTTGGTCGACGGCCCGTTGCGGGCCTCGCAACAGATCGATGAAGCCAACCTGCAGTTCAAGATCCAGGTGCAGGAGTGGAAGAACGTGCTCCTGCGTGGCAAGCAACCGGCGGACCTGGACAAGTACTGGCAGCAGTTCAAGGCCCAGGAACGCCTGGTCCAGGACATACTCGACCAGTTGGTGCGGGAGAACGCCGCCGATGCGTCACTACGGGCGAGCCTGGTGCAGTTGCAGCAGAGCCACCGCCAACTGGGCGAAGCCTACGCCCGCGGGCGTGAAGCCTTCCTGGCTGCCGGTGCCGATCCTGCCGCTGGCGACCTCGCGGTGAAGGGCGTGGACCGTGCCGCCAGTGAGCAGATGAGCGCCCTGGTCACCCAGTTGCGTGCCGCTTCCTCGGCCCAGGCCGGCGATATCAGCGCCGAGGCGCAGCGCACCGTGTGGCTTGGCTTGCTGGTGATGCTGGCATCGGCCCTGGCCATCGGCGTCTTCAGCCTGTGGCTGGTCAACCGCAGCCTGGTCGAGCCGATCCGCCGCCTGATCGAGTATGTCGCACACCTCAGCCAGGGCCGCTTCGACGCCCGCGTCGCCAGCGACCGCCAGGATGAACTGGGCCGCCTGGCGGTGGCCGCCAATACCCTGCGCGACTTCCTTGCGGAAACCGTCGGCCGCCTGCAGGACAACGCCGGCGAGCTGGAAAACGCCAGCGGCGACCTGCGCAAGCTGGCCGGCGGCATGGCCCGTGGTACCGACGACCAGTTCCAGCGCACCGACCAGGTGGCCACGGCGATGCACGAGATGTCCGCTACCGCCCAGGAAGTCGCCCGTCATGCGGCCGAAGCCGCCAAGGCGGCGGACGATGCCGACCACAGTGCCCAGGCCGGCGAGCAGGTGATGCAGGCGACCATCGACACCATTTCCCGGGTCAACCGCGAGATCAGCGGCACTGCCGATGTGATTCGCCACCTGGAGCAGGACAGTGCGCGGATCGGCAAGGTGCTGGAAGTGATCCGTGGCATCGCCGAGCAGACCAACCTGCTGGCCCTCAACGCGGCCATCGAGGCGGCGCGGGCAGGGGAAGCCGGGCGTGGTTTCGCCGTGGTGGCGGATGAAGTGCGCAACCTGGCGCAGCGCACTGCCTCGTCGATCGCCGAGATCAACCAGATCATCAGTGCCGTGCAGTCTGGCGCGGTGGAGGCGGTGAAGGCCATCGAGAGCGGTCAGGCACGCTCGGAAGAGGGCGCCGAGCAGGTCCAGCGTGCCGGGCAGATGCTGCATCGCATCACCCTGGCGGTGGAGGCGATCCGCGACATGAACCGGCAGATCGCCACGGCGGCGGAGGAACAGACCAGCGTTGCCGAGGATATCTCGCGCAACCTGATCGAGATCACCCGGATCGCCACCGACAACCAGGACGCGGTGCAGCGTACCGAGCGGGCAGGGCATCGCTTGCATGAGCTGTCTGGGCAGTTGGGTGAAGTGACGGCGCGCTTGAGTGCCTGATTTTTCGGCCAGATCCCGGGGGAAATCCGCCACTTGCCGGTTTACGCGCCGGTATTGATGGCGGAATCCCGCCAGAAAAACCCCGAAATATGGGGTGCGACCATGCGCCTCGCCTATTAGCCATTGGTCTTGGAAAAGTTGGCCCGCTTCATGCTTTAAGGCCGCGCGGGCCAAGTCCCGCTTTAAAGACCACGGGTTGCCAAGGCAGCCACGGCAGAAAGACCGCTCCCCGCATTCGAAGATACCCCAGCCACCGCCAGCGCAAGCCACATGCTCGGCACACGTGTGGGCACAACGACAAGACGAGGGCGTGCACCGGGCGCGGCGGTCAGGCCAATACCTTCACTTCAATTGGATTGAATTATGAAAAAAATCCTTTTGGCGCTCCTGTGCCTGAGCGTCATTGGTTGCTCCAAGCCCAGTGAACCGGAAAAGACCGTCGACGTCCTGCTGATTGGCGGCGGCATCATGAGTGCCAGCCTCGGCACCTACCTGCACGAACTCGAACCGAACTGGTCGATCGGCATCTACGAGCGCATGGACCAGGTCGCCGAAGAAAGCTCCAACGCCTGGAACAACGCCGGTACCGGTCACTCCGCGTTCTGCGAACTGAACTACACCAGCGAAGCCGCCGACGGCTCCATGGACATCAGCAAGGCCGTGGGCATCAACGAGCAGTTCGAGATCTCCAAGCAGTTCTGGTCCTACCAGATCGAGCAGAAGGTGCTGAACAACCCGTCCTCGTTCATCAACAACGTGCCGCACATGAGCTTCGTCTGGGGTGACAAGAACGTCGAGTTCCTGCGCAAGCGCCACGCCGCCCTGCAGCACAGCTCGCTGTTCCGTGGCATGGAGTACTCCGAGGACCACGCGCAGATCGCCCAGTGGGTACCGATCGTGATGGAAGGCCGCGCCGCCGACCAGAAGATCGCCGCAACCCGCATGAACATCGGCACCGACGTCAACTTCGGCGAGATCACCCGCCAGCTGGTGGGCTCGCTGACCAAGAGCGACAAGGTCAGCCTGAACCTGCGCCACGAAGTCCGTGACATCAAGCGCAACGCCGACAACACATGGACCGTGGTGGTCGCCGACCTGGGCAACAAGGGTGTCGAAACCAGCGTCAAGGCCAAGTTCGTGTTCATCGGTGCCGGTGGTGGCGCGCTGAAGCTGCTGCAGAAGTCCGGCATTCCGGAAGCCGAAGGCTATGCCGGCTTCCCGGTGGGTGGCCAGTTCCTGATGACCGACAACCAGGACATCGTCGCCCGCCACAAGGCCAAGCTGTACGGCAAGGCTTCGGTCGGTGCGCCGCCGATGTCGGTTCCGCACCTTGACACCCGCGTCATCGACGGCCGCGAAGTGCTGCTGTTCGGTCCGTTCGCGACCTTCTCCACCAAGTTCCTGAAAAATGGTTCGTTGCTGGACATGTTCGCTGCGCTGAACAGCCACAACATCATGCCGATGACCCACGCCGGCATCGACAACATCGACCTCAGCACCTACCTGATGGGCCAGCTGATGCTCAGCTTCGACGACCGCATGGCGGCGCTGCGCGAGTACTACCCGAACGCGAAGAACGAAGACTGGAAGCTGTTGCAGGCTGGCCAGCGCGTGCAGATCATCAAGAAGGATGCGCAGCATGGCGGCATCCTGCAGTTCGGCACCGAGGTGGTCGCGTCCCAGGACGGCACCATCGCCGCGCTGCTGGGCGCCTCGCCAGGCGCTTCGACCGCCGCGCCGATCATGCTGAGCGTGCTGGAGAAGACCTTCAAGGACCGCATCAAGACCCCTGAGTGGCAGGCCAAGCTCAAGGAAATCGTGCCGACCTATGGTCAGAAGCTGAACAACAACCTGGAACTGACCAACAAGACCCGCGAGTGGACCAGCTCGCGCCTGGGCCTGACCTTTGTTCCGGTGTTGCCGGAAGAGCAGGCTGTGCCGGTGGCGGTTCAGTAAGACGGTGTCATGGGGCAGGGATCTTCCTTGCCCTTCAGGCCCCTATCGCTGCGGTTCGGTGTTCCGACTTGCCAGCGATGAGGCCGGGTCAGTCAACCCAAGGCTGACTGACCCGACCAGCCATCAATGCTTTTTCTTGCCCAGGTGATTGCCCAGGGCACCACCTGCCGCGCCACCCACACCTGCGCCGATCGTCGCGCCGGTGCTGCCGCCCAGCTTGTCACCCAGCAGCGAACCACCTGCCGCACCCAGGCCGCCGCCCAGGGCTGCCTTGGTCTTGTTGCCTTTCTTCGCCGCCACGGCACCGCCTGCCGCACCGCCGACACCGGCACCGATGGCTGCGCCGGTCTTGCCGCCGAGCTGCTGGCCAACCACGTTACCCAGGGCACCGCCCAGGCCGCCGCCCAGTGCTGCGGTGCCGTCGCCGGCAACGGCGCCTTGTGCGAACAGCAGGCTCAGGGTGACGGCGACAATTGTCTTGCGCATGTGAAACGACCTCTAGAAAAAACGCGCCTTCAGGCACGCGAAACGGCATCGCCCGCAGTACAGGCCATGCCAGGAAAAGAACAGGGGAGCGAACACGACAAAGCCCGCGAAAAGCGGGCTTTGTCGTTGAGCGATTTGGTCGGAGAGACAGGATTCGAACCTGCGGCCTTCTCGTCCCGAACGAGACGCGCTACCTGGCTGCGCTACACTCCGATGAAGAAAATTCTACTCAAAAATTTCACTTCGACAAGCCCCCGATTCGGCCTGACCGGGGGCTTTTTTCAGAGCGGTCTTACAGCTCTTTGACGGTGCGGATCTGGTCCTTGTTGACGCGGGTGCGCTTGCCGTCCAGTTGCTGGAATTCGTAGAAGCCCGAATCGTCATCGTATTTCGGGGTATCCACGGCCTGGATTTCGCGCCCGTCGTTGAGGGTGATCACGGTCGGCGTCGAGCAGCCTGCCAGGGCAGCGAGACCGGCAGCGAGGAAGAAAGCGGGAAGGGTCCGTTGAATCATGGGGTAAATCTCCAGTTAAGTGAGGCCGTATAACTTGTTGAGACGCAAACTGTTACCGCAAGTTCCTTGCGAGGTTGAGCGTAGTGCGAGTTCGCCACATTGACCCGGCGCAATGCCTCGCCGGGTTGGCCGCGCAGGGCAACGCTGCCCTGTGATATAACACCCGGCATTCCCTTCGTACAACGGACCCCATGCCATGAAAGCCAAGGCAGACGCGCCTTTCGTGCCGCTCAACATCGCCGTGCTCACGGTCAGTGACACCCGTACCCTGGAAACCGATACCTCCGGCCAGGTCTTCGTCGATCGCCTCACCGAAGCCGGTCATGCCCTGGCTGCCCGGGTGCTGCTCAAGGACGACCTGTACAAGATCCGCGCCCAGGTCGCCACCTGGATCGCCGATGAGGTCGTCCAGGTGGTGCTGATCACCGGTGGCACCGGCTTCACCGGCCGTGACAGCACCCCGGAGGCGGTGTCCTGCCTGCTGGACAAGCAGGTCGACGGTTTCGGCGAGCTGTTCCGGCAGATCTCCGTGGCCGACATCGGCACCTCCACCGTGCAGTCCCGCGCCCTGGCCGGCCTGGCCAACGGCACCCTGGTGGTGTGCCTGCCGGGTTCGACCAACGCGGTGCGCACCGGCTGGGACGGCATCCTCGGCGAGCAACTGGACAACCGTCACCGCCCGTGCAACTTCGTCCCGCACCTGAAGCAGGCTGCGCCCTGCGAAAGCCGTGGCTGACGCAGTGGCGGCCAAGCCGCTGATGCCGGTGGAGGCGGCCCTCGAACGCCTGCTGGCGCTGGCCGAGGCTGCGCCGATCAAGGAGGTCGAAGAGGTCTCCCTGGCCGACGCCGAGGGCCGGGTGCTGGCGGTCGACCTGCATGCCACCCTCGACCTGCCACCGTGGCCGAACAGCGCCATGGACGGCTACGCCTTGCGCGTCGCCGACTGGGCCGGGGAGCCGCTGGTGGTCAGCCAGCGCATCTTCGCCGGCCAGGCGTCCGAGCCCCTGCAGCCGGGCACCTGCGCGCGAATCTTCACCGGCGCGCCGGTCCCGGCAGGGGCCGACTGCGTCGAGATGCAGGAAAACGCCGAAGTCTTCGATGACCAGCGCGTGCGCTTCACCGAGCCTCTGCAGGTTGGCCAGAACATCCGTCCGCAAGGCCAGGAAACCCGGGCTGGCGAGTTGGTGCTGGCGGCGGGCTGCCGTCTCGGCCCGATCGAACTGGGCCTGGCCGCAACCTTGGGCTACGCCCGTGTCCAGGTGGTGCGGCGGGTGCGGGTGGCGGTGCTGTCCACGGGCGACGAGCTGGTGGAACCGGGCCTGCCCCTGGGGCCGGGACAGATCTACAACAGCAATCGCCGCCTGCTGTGCAGCTGGTTGCAGCGTCTGGGTTGCGAGGTGGTGGACGCCGGGATCCTCCCGGATGACCTGGAGCTGACCCGGCAAAGCCTGGGGCGCCTGGGCCATGTCGACCTGATCCTGTCCACTGGCGGCGTGTCCGTGGGCGAGGCTGACTACCTCGGCATCGCCCTGCGCGAACAGGGCGAGCTGGCGCTGTGGAAGCTGGCGATCAAGCCAGGCAAGCCGCTGACCGTGGGTGAGTACAACGGCGTGCCGGTGATCGGCTTGCCGGGCAACCCGGCGTCGACCCTGGTGACCTTCGGCCTGCTGACCCGGCCGTACCTGTTGCGCCGCCAGGGTGTGCAGGCGGTCACGCCGCTGCAGTTCGCCGTACCGGCGGGTTTCGACTGGCCGAAGGCGGGCAACCGCCGGGAATACCTGCGGGCGCGGCTGGAGCAGGGCAGGGCGCTGATCTACCGCAACCAGAGTTCCGGGGTGCTGCGCAGCGCGGCTTGGGCCGAGGGCCTGGTCGAGGTGCTGGAAGGGAGTACGCCGATGCAGGGTGATATCGTGCAGTTCATTCCCCTGAGCGAGCTGCTCGGTTGATCATCCATGGCCACGTCGTGGGTATTGCCCGCGACGTGGCCATGAAGGGCAACCCATCGGGTTCAGGAAAACGGCATCACACCACCTGTCAGGTCTCCCACCACCAAAGGCCGGCTGGCCAAGCGCTGATGCACCCCTTCCAGCTGCGCTGCCGCCACGCTCCAGTCATGCCGCTCCCGCACGAATGCCCGCCCTGCCTGCGCCAACTGGCGCATGCGCTGCGGCTGGCTCAGCAGGCGGGTGATGGTCAACGCCAAGTCATCCGCGCCGTCGCCACCCAGATAATGTTCGCCATGGCGCACCTGCAAACCTGAAACCCCTTGCTGGGTGGTCACCACCGGCAGCCCGGCGGCCATGGCTTCCAGCAATTTCACCTTGCAGCCGCCGCCATGCCGCAATGGCGCGAGGAACAGGGCCGACAGCCGTTGCAGTTCGCGCAGGTCCGGCAGATACCCCACCCATTCCACCCGCGGATCGTTCCAGTGCAGTTTCCAGTGCTCCGGCAAGCCATGCCCGACCACTGCCAGGCGAACCGCCGGATTGTGCTGCCAGACCTGCGGCAGGATTTCTTCCAGTGCCCAGGCGAGCGCCTCCTGGTTGGCCCGGTACTCGAAATTGGCGACGAACAGCAGGCGCTGGCTGTGGGGCGCGAAGTCGATGTGCGCGTAGTGGTCGCAATCGACCCCATTGACCACCACCTGGGTTGGCCGCCCGGTCAGCTGGCTGATCTCTTCGGCGTCGCAGGGGCTGACCGCCACCACCTCGCTGGCCTGCTTCAGCACCCGGGTTTCCCAACGCCGGTAGCGCCAGCCGTCGAAGCTGTTGAATGGCCGCAGCCACAGGGGCAGGCGGTCCTGGCAGGCGGCCCCTCTGGACCATTCGACCTGGTGTTCGCTGACGATGAAGGGCCGGCCGCTGGCCTGAAGCGCCCGTTCGAAGGGCTGGAAGCTGTAGCTGTGCTCGATCTGGATCACGTCCCACTGTTCCTGCAGCAGGTTTTCGAAGTGATGGCGCAGGTGCGGCGCCAGGCCGTTGATGCAGGTGCGCATCGGGTAGCCGGCGGACACCGCCGCGACCATGTTCAGCGGGCTGTGCATGGCGCGACGCGGCAGCACGATCAGGCGCTCCACCAGCGGAGCAAGGGCCTGTCGCGCGGCCTCGCACAGGGGAACCTTGGACTGGGTCAGCAGGGTGATGCGATGACCCCGCTGCGCCATGCCGCGCAACAGGTGGAACTGACGGGTCTTGCTGCCACTGGTGGTGGGCCAGGGGAGATAGGGCAGTGTCCAGAGTACGCGCATGACACTTCCTCGCTTGCCGTGGGGCGTTGGCGGTGAAACAACGGGACGTCCGCAATGCCAGGTGCTGGCTGGCGCCCGGGCGCAGTCGTACGGATCGATACAGCGGACGCGAGCGTCCTTCCCTCCCCAGGGTTATGCCGGAATTTGTCAAGAACTTGACTTCAGGGTTCAGCCTCTCTGGTTTTGCCAATTATTTGTCGAAGCATGGTCGCGCTTGGGCGATCTTTCCACGCCATTCGTAAGATTGCGCAACTTTAATTGCGAGGTGTGCAGCAACTCACTGCCGGCCGTGGTCGAGATAGGGAATCGGAAACTGGCGAGAGGGGAGTCTCGATGGGCGAACGCAAAGCGCTGCTGATCCTGCATGGCAAGCAGGCGATGAACGAGGACGTACGTGATGCCGTAAAGGGCATGCGTGAGCGCGGCTGGCAACTGGACGTGCGCCTGACCTGGGAAGGCGGCGATGCCGAGCGCCTGGTGCAGGAAGCATTGGCGGCGGGCTATCCGCAGTTGATCGCCGGCGGTGGCGACGGCACCTTGCGCGATGTCGTGCATGCCATGGCGACGGCCGACGCCGATGCCAGCCTGGTCTTGTTGCCGCTGGGCACCGCCAATGACTTCGCCCGCGCTGCGGGCATCCCGCTGGAGCCGGCGGCGGCGCTGGCGTTACTGGAGAGCGAGGCGCGTGCGGTCGACCTGGGCGAGGTGGATGGCGAGGTGTTCCTCAACATGGGTACCGGCGGCTTCGGCAGCCAGGTCACCGCGCAGACCTCGGAAGACCTGAAGAAGGTGCTGGGTGCCGCCGCCTACCTGTTCACCGGGCTGTCGCGCTTCAGCGAGTTGAGCGCTGCGTCGGTGAGCTTGCAGGGGCCGGATTTCCACTGGGAAGGCGAGCTGCTTGCGTTGGGCATCGGCAACGGTCGTCAGGCCGGTGGCGGGCATGTGCTGTGCCCGGAGGCGGTGGTCGACGACGGGTTGCTGGACATCAGCATCCTGCCGGCGCCGCAGGAGGTTGTCGGCACCTTGCGCGACCTGCTCGCCGGCGGCCTGGGCCTGGACAGCATGTTCGTCCGCGCGCGCCTGCCGTGGGTGGAGATCAAGGGCTCGCAAGGGCTGGACATCAACCTCGACGGCGAACCGCTGCAAGGCGACAGCCTGCGTTTTCGCGTGTTGCCCGGGGCATTGCGCCTGCACCTGCCGGCGCAGTCGCCGCTGCTCAGTCGTCGAGGCTGATGATCTGCTCGCGCACGGCGAACAGCACCAGGCCGGCCACGTCGTAGATCTGCAGGCGCTTCATGATCTGTGAGCGGTGGGTTTCCACGGTCTTGACGCTGAGGCCGAGGCCGTTGGCGATTTCGCGGGTGGACTTGCCGCGCACGATCAGGCGCAGGATTTCCAGCTGGCGCGCCGTGAGATTGTGCTTCTCCACCGGTTCCGGCTTGTGCCCGCGCAGCAGGGCCTGGTTGATCACCGCGTGGGCGATGGCCGGGCTCAGGTAGCGCTCGTCGTTGCGCAGCGCGGCCAGGGCCTGTTCCAGTTCGGTGGCGGTGGTGTCCTTGAGCAGGTAGCCGTGGGCGCCGCTTTCCAGGGCCTGCATGATCAGTTGCGGGTCGGTGTGCATCGACAGGATCAGCACCTTGCAGTGGCTGCCTTCGGCCTGCAACTGGCTCAGGGCTTCGAGCCCGCCCATGGAGCGCATCGACAGGTCGAGCAGGACGATGTCCGGGTTCAGGTCGTGGGCCAGCTGGACCAGCTGGCTGCCGTCGCAGGCCTCGCCCACCACGTCGTAGCCGGGAATATCGGAAACCAGGGCGCGAACACCGGCGCGGATCAGGGAGTGGTCGTCAACCAGCAGCAATTTACAGGTCATGAAGTCTTACTTGAGTTGGCGCGCTCGCGCGTGCGGGGTGGCCAGGGGAAGAGCGCATCGATCCGCGTGCCCTTGCCGGGTTCGCTGTGGACCGTGAGGCTGCCGTTGAGCAGGTGCGCGCGCTCGGCCATTCCGGCCATGCCGCACTGGCCTTCCTCGCCAGGTTTGGGGGAGGGCAGGAAGCCTTGTCCGTCGTCGCTGATCGACAGCGCCAGGCCCTCGGGCTGGCGCTGGAAACGCACGATCAGGTTGTGCGCCCGGGCGTGGCGCAAGACGTTGGTGACCGCTTCCTGCGTGATACGGAAGGCGGCCATGGCCATGTCTTCCGGGATGCCTTCCAGGCGGCTCTTGCACTCCAGGCTCCAGCGCACCTCGGTGTTTTCCAGGGTGCGCAACAGGTGTGCGCGCAGGCTGGCCTCCAGGCCCAGGCTTTGGAGCTGGCGCGGGGCGAGGCTGGTGGCGAGGTTGCGCACGCCGGACAGGGTGTCGTCGAGGGTGCTGCGCAAGGTCGTGCATTGTTCCTGCAGGGTTTCGGGCAGGCGCCTTTGCAGCCACTCCGCCTGCAGCTTGGCGGCGGTCAGCAACTGGCCGATATCGTCGTGCAGTTCGCGGCTGAGTCGCTGGCGTTCGCCTTCCTGGACCTTGAGCAGGCGATCGGCCAGCTCTTGCGGCGTCATCAGGATGCTGTCCTTGCGCCGCCGCGGCAGCCACAGCCACAGCAGGCCAGACAGGGTCAGCCCCTGCAGCAGCACCACGATCACCGGCAAAGGCCGGGCATCCAGGTAGCAGGCCAACCCGGCCGTCAGCGACGCCAGGCACAGCAACAGCGTGAGCCGATGCAGCAGGGCCATGCCGCGCGGGCAGCGCGTGAAAGTCTTGAGGCTTGAATACACGGGAAATGAAGCCACTGAAAGATCACTTTTCAAAGCCGGTCCGGGGTTGATTGAAAGGCTTTTGCGGACGGCCTTCAACAACTTTTATCTCTGTGTTGCAACGGGCAGCCAGGCACTTCTTCGGTGCGCTGAAAACGCCATGTCCCAGCATTGGCAACAGTCGGAAAACGGCTCGGGCGGCGCATGGTATCACTTCAGATCCAATTGGTCGTCGGGTCTGTCGATGGGCTGCGGAGTCAGGTTTTACGGGGTGGTACGGACGTTCCGACTGGTGCGGATTCTAGCACTTTGCCACTAGCGTTGGCGAACTCGAACTTTCATTGATAAGGCGCATTTGCTGTTTCCGTATTGGTGGAGTTGTGTGGAAAGAGGCTGCTTAGTTGTCGCTTAGTGCGTACGGGAAAACACTGCGATATGTATGCCAGATATGTATTCCGACAGGGCTTAGTTGGACTTTGGTTGTATACGATCGACTGCCCGAGGCCCGTGCCAGAGGGCTCGAACGGGCACTGCGGGAGCGCTCAGACCGGCTGGCTGCAGCGCTGCGTGGCGGCCTGCAAGGCTGTATCCAGGCAGCCGAGCAATTCCTGCTGCTCTTCGACATCCAGGTTCAACGTGCCGTCGCAGGGGTCGACCAGTTCCAATTGCCAAGCCAGCAGGCACAGGCACGCTTCGATGATGGCGAGGGCGGGGCCGTGGAGGTGGTTGCGACGTTCGGCGGGGTCGAGCAGGATGCACAACTGCTCGCAGAAATCGGCGATCTGCGCCAGCTCCTGACCCCGAGCTTTGTCCCTCAGGGAGCCCAGGGTGCCTATCAGGCAATCACTGGCATCGGCATCCTCGCCGATCAGCTGGAAATGCTGCAGGCATTCCTGGGCCCGGTTCAGCAGGGTATGGGCATCACCCAGGAAATCCTGCAAGGCGTTCACATCCGGTGAATCGATCAGCATCGGGCCGCTCCCAGCGAACACGCGCGCAAAGCGCGGGCGCCAGCGGACGAACGGTCAGGAACGGAGGCTGGCCACAGCTTGGTAATCGCGAACAAAGGCCTGACTCCATTCATGCATTGAGAATGGCGTCACATTAATGGCTAAAGGATAGCGCGAATATCAGGTCCAACCCGATTGTTGATAAGGGTTTCCCTTATGGGGTTTTTCGGGTGGTACCCCGTTGCGGGGTCGGGTGCGGAAAGGTGGTGAGTCAAGTAAAGCATGATGCTAAAGTGACATCAATGCCCCGGATGGCTTTTTCTTGCAGGGGTCAAGCTGTGCCTTACGTGGCCGATATAAGGCCGATGCTTTTTACCTTTTGCAACAAGCCTGGGGGATTCAATGGCTGGCATTCTCGACACGGTAGACCAAAGAACGCAGCTGGTAGGCGAAAACCGCCTGGAAATCCTCATGTTCCGCCTGGCCGGCCGGCAGTTGTTCGCGATCAACGTCTTCAAGGTGCAGGAAGTCCTGCAACTGCCGAAGCTGACCCTGATGCCGCAGCGCCACAGCTTCGTCTGCGGCGTGGTCAACCTGCGCGGGCAGACCCTGCCGGTGATCGACCTGTCCCAGGCGATCGGCATGCGTCCGCTGGAACCGGGGCCGAACAGTACCATCATCGTCACCGAGTACAACCGCTCGGTGCAGGCATTCCTGGTGGGCGGCGTCGACCGTATCGTCAACATGAACTGGGAAGCCATCATGCCGCCGCCGACCAGCGCCGGCCGCCAGCACTACCTGACCGCCATCAGCAAGGTCGATGAGCAACTGGTGGAGATCATCGATGTAGAGAAGGTCCTGGCGGAAATCGTTCCCTACAACGCCAAGGTTTCCCGGGACAAGCTCGACGATCCGATCCTGCGCCGTGCCCAGGGTCGCGAAGTCCTGCTGGTGGACGACTCTACCGTGGCCCTGGCGCAACTGCGCGAGACCCTGTCGCAACTGGGGGTCAAGCTGCACGTGGCCAGCGATGGCCTGAAGGCGCTGCGCATGCTCAAGGGCTGGGCCGATTCGGGCGTGGATGTGTGCGAGAAGCTGCTGATGGTCTTTACCGATGCGGAGATGCCGGAGATGGACGGCTACCGCCTGACCACCGAGATCCGCAGTGATGCCCGCCTGCGCGGCCTGTACGTGGTGCTGCACACCTCGCTGTCGGGCAGTTTCAACGAGTCGATGGTGAAGAAGGTCGGTTGCGACAACTTCCTCTCCAAGTTCCAGCCGGACCGCCTGGTCGACGTGGTGCGCCAGCGCCTGGAGCTGGACGAAGCCACTGCCTGACGTGCGCCCGTTCGCCCGGCAGCGTTTGCCGGGCAACGGGTGTAAGCTGCTCTCTTTTGCCAGGGAGCCTGCCGTATGCGTCTGAGTGCGCTTTATCGTTACCCGCTCAAATCGGCGCAGGGCGAAGCCTTGCAACGCTCGCCGTCGGGCCTCCTGGGGCTGGATGGCGATCGCCGCTGGATGCTGGTGGATGCCGGCAACAACCGCTTCCTGACCCAGCGCGCTTTCCCGCAGATGAGCCAGCTTTCGGCGTTGTATGCCGCAGATGGCGGCTTGTCGCTCAACGCTCCCGGCCTGCCGACCTTGCATGTACCCGTTCCTGATCCCGATGACGCCCTGCGCGGCGTGACCATCTGGCGCGACACCCTGCGCGTGCCGGACGCCGGCGATGCGGCGGCACAGTGGCTGAGCAGCTTCATGGGTCGCGAGGTGCGCCTGGTGCATGTACCGCAAGCGCGGACCCGCTACCTGCCTTCGGGCTATGGCGAGAACAGCGACCGGGTGGCGTTCGCCGACGGCTTCCCGCTGCTGCTGATTGGTCAGGCCTCGCTGGATGACCTGGCGCAGAAGGTCGGGCGACCGATGGAGATGATGCGCTTTCGGCCGAACCTGGTGATCGAGGGCGCCGAGGCGTTTGCCGAGGACGGCTGGAAGCGCATCCGCATCGGCCAGCAGACCTTCCGCGTGGTCAAGCCGTGCGGGCGCTGCATCCTCACCACCATCGACCCGGCCACCGGCGAGCGCAGCCCGGACCGCGAGCCATTCGCGACGCTGATGAACTATCGGCAGAAGGAGGGGGAGGCGATGTTCGGGCAGAACCTGGTGGCGGATGGGGAAAGCGTGTTGGAAGTAGGGATGGGGGTCGAGGTGCTGGAGTAGGTCTCAAGGGCCTCATCGCTGGTGTTGCCAGCGATGAGGCCATCCCTGTCACTGATCGTCGAAATACCGCTCGTGCCAATCCACCAGGGGCTGTGGTGAGTTGAGCTTCTGCCCGTAGATCACCGCATACGACAGCACGTTCTGTACATACTGGCGGGTTTCGTCGAACGGGATCGATTCGACCCAGACATCGAAACTCAGGTGATCCGCCCCGCGCAGCCACTGCCTGACCCGCCCGGGACCGGCGTTGTACGCCGCTGAGGCCAGCACGCGGTTGCCGTTGAACTGCCCGTGCACCTGGCTCAGGTAGGCCGCGCCGAGCTGGATGTTCTTGTCCGGGTCCAGTACCTGGCTGGGCGAGGCCAGCGGAATGCTGAACTTGCGCGCGGTTTCCTTGGCCGTCCCCGGCATCAGCTGCATCAGGCCACTGGCGCCGACGCTGGAACGGGCATCGTCCATGAACGCGCTTTCCTGGCGGGTAATGGCGAACACCCAGCTCGAATGCAGGCCGCGCACCTTGGCTTCGCGCACCAGGGTGTCGCGGTGGGCCATCGGGAAGCGGATGTCCAGGTCATCCCAGTATTGCGCCTGGCTGATGGTGCGGATCGCCGGGAAGTACCAGCGCAGGTCGTAGGCGATGCGTGCCTGGGCGACCATCTCGTCGCGGTTGAAGTGGCGGCTGACGTGGTACCACTCGCGACGCCCGTCGACGATCTGCCCGCGGGCATGGAATTCCAGGGCGCGGCGGATGCCCGGCGTGTTGCGCACCTTGTTCATCAGTTGCTGGCTGATCACCAGTGGCTTGTTGTTGAGTTGGTACGGGGTCTGCGCGCGGTCGGCGGCGAGGAAACCGTAGAAGTCGCGCTCGCGGGCGACGTTCTTGTACAGCAGCGGGATCTGCGGGTTCTGCGGTTGCGCCAGCTCCAGGCTGCGGGCCTGCCAGTAGCGCCAGCGGTTGGTGGTGGCGAGGTCTTGCGGCAGGCGCTTGCTCAGGTCGTAGGCTTCTTCCCAGCGACCCAGGCGCAGGAGCAGGCGCATGCGCCATTCGCTGACGGTGTTGTCGCGCAGTTGCGGGTCGTAGCGGGTCATCAGGTCCAGCGCCCGCGGGTCGTAGCGACGCGCCAGGGTCAGGCCGATCTCACGGGCGATGGCGACCTTCTCGTCGGCCGAGAAGTGCATGCGGTTGGCGTAGTCGTCGAGCAGGGCCATGGCCCGGTCCGGGTCCTGGCGGGCAAGGCGGCGCAGGCCGAGGCTGACCACGTCGGACATGGCCTCGTTGACCGGGGTGAAGCGCGAGGGCTGGTTGAGCAGTTCGGGCTTCTGTGCCACGTCCACCAGCAGGCGACCTTCATTGCCGAGGGTCGCCAGGGTCTTCACCAGGCTGTTGGCCAGCGCGTAGTTGCGCGCCTGGGCCGCCAGCTTGGTGCGCAGCCAGCGCTTCTGCTCGGTCAGTTGGCCTTCCGCGGCCCAGCGGTCGAACAGCGCGTCGCAGGCCGCCGGTTGCGACTTGCCTACCGACCACAGCTTGTCGGCGGTGGCGTAGCCTTCGGCACGCAGGTTGTGGCTCAGCTGGTACTGGCCGTTGAGGCAATCCAGCTCGGTGAAATTCAGCTTGGGATCGTAGTACTTGACGAAGGGCTGCCAGTCGCCGCGCTCGGCCAGCCAGCGCAACCAGCGCAGTTTCATCCAGTTGGCCTGGGGCAGGTCGCCGTTCTTGGCCAGGAAGGCTTCGATCTCGGCGTTGCTCGCGGTCTTCAGGCGGGCGGTCAGCTCGTCGTAGGCGAGGTAGGGTTCCAGCGGGTAGTCCTGCAGGGCCGCGGCATAGCGCTGGTACGGGCCCTTGTCGCCCTTGGCCAGGGCGCGCTTGGCTTCGTCGTACATCTGGCGTTGTTGGGCGAGATCGGCGGCCTGCGCGAGGCCGGCCACGGAGGCCGAGAGCAGCAGGCAGGAAACGAGGTTGAGCAGGCGGCGCATGATACTTCCAGACAGTTGACCAAAACGAGTGTCGGCGTCGCCAGCACTGTGGGTTCACGAGCCTAAGCTTAGCCGTTTGCCCGCAGCCGATGAAAGCATTGTGCTTGTATCCGGACGTAATGCCGCGCCGTCTGGCAGATGGCATGCGGGCTGTGTCCTCCGAGCAAGTCGGGTAGAATGCGCGCCCGCTTTCTGGAGAAGATCATGAGCCTGCTCAAATTCAGCGATGTCTGCCTCGCCTTCGGCGCCATGCCCCTGTTGGACAAGGTGTCCTGGCAGATCGCCCGTGGTGAGCGGGTCTGCATCATCGGCCGCAACGGTACCGGCAAGTCGAGCATGCTGCGCCTGGTCAAGGGCGACCAGAAACCTGACGACGGCGAGATCTGGCGTGCCCCTGGCCTGAAGATCGGCGAACTGCCGCAGGAATTGCCGGTGGCCGACGACCGTACCGTGTTCGACGTGGTCGCCGAGGGCCTGCAAGGGGTCGGCAGCCTGCTCGCCGAATACCATCACCTGAGCCAGAACATCCACAGCGATGCCGACCTGGAAAAGCTCATGCACGTCCAGCAGGACCTCGAGGCTCGTGATGGCTGGCGCCTGCAGCAACTGGTGGACAGCACCCTGAGCCGCCTGCAGCTGCCGGCCGACAAGACCCTCGCCGAGCTTTCCGGTGGCTGGCGCCGCCGTGTACTGCTGGCCCAGGCGCTGGTGTCCGAGCCTGACCTGCTGCTGCTCGACGAGCCGACCAACCACCTGGATATCGGTGCCATCGCCTGGCTGGAAGACGCGCTGAGCAGCTTCAATGGCGCGGTCCTGTTCATCACTCACGATCGTTCCTTCCTGCAGAACCTGGCCACCCGCATCCTTGAACTGGACCGCGGCGGCCTGATCGACTGGAACGGCGACTACGCCAGCTTCCTCGTGCACAAGGAAGCGGAACTGGCGGCGGAAGAAACCGCCAACGCGCTGTTCGACAAGCGCCTGGCCCAGGAAGAGGTGTGGATCCGCCAGGGCATCAAGGCCCGGCGTACCCGTAACGAAGGCCGTGTGCGTGCCCTCAAGGCCCTGCGCGTCGAGCGCAGCGAACGCCGCGAGCGCCAGGGCAAGGCGAACATCCAGATCGAAGCGGCGGAAAAATCCGGCAAGCAGGTGATGGTCCTCGAGAACGTCAGCTTCGCCCATCCTGGTGGCCCGACCCTGGTCAAGGATTTCTCCATGGTCCTGCAGCGCGAGGACCGCATCGGCCTGCTCGGCGCCAACGGTACCGGCAAGACCACCCTGCTCAAGCTGATGCTCGGCGACCTGCAGCCGAGCAGCGGCAAGGTCGAGTCCGGCACCCGCCTGGAAGTGGCCTATTTCGACCAGTTGCGCAACCAGCTTGAGCTGGAAAAGACCGTGATCGACAACCTCGCCGAAGGCCGCGACTTCATCGAGATCGACGGCCAGAGCCGCCACGTGCTGAGCTACCTCGGCGACTTCCTGTTCAGCCCGCAGCGTGCGCGTACGCCGGTCAAGGCGCTGTCCGGGGGCGAGCGCGCGCGGCTGCTGCTGGCCAAGCTGTTCAGCAAGCCGGCCAACCTGCTGGTGCTCGACGAACCGACCAACGACCTCGACGTGGAAACCCTGGAGCTGCTGGAGGAAGTGCTGTCCGGCTACAAGGGCACCGTGCTGATGGTCAGCCACGACCGGGCCTTCCTCGACAACGTGGTGACCAGCACCCTGGTCTTCGAAGGCGAGGGGCGCGTGCGTGAGTATGTCGGTGGTTACCAGGACTGGATCCGCCAGGGTGGTTCGCCGCGCCTGCTGGGTGTCAGCGAGAGCAAGTCGGGCAAGTCCGAGCTGAACAGTGCGGTGGTGGCTGCTCCGGTCGTCGAGCCTGTGGCCGCGCCAGCTGCCGCTGCACCGGATGCGAAGAAGAAGCTCAGCTACAAGCTGCAGCGCGAACTGGAAGCCCTGCCGGGGCAGATCGAGGCACTGGAAGGGAAGATGGCTGCGGTGCAGCAGGAAATCTCCGACCCGGGCTTCTATCAGAAGCCGATCGGGCACACCAGCAAGGTGCTAGCTGACCTGGAGAAGATGCAGGCCGAGCTGGACGGACTGGTGGAGCGCTGGGCAGAACTGGACGGCTGAAACAAGAAGGGGCCGCATGGCGGCCCCTTTCACAGGTTACTCAGGTTTCTTCTGCAGCCGCACCGCCAGGACATCGCACGGTGCGCCGTGCAGCACATCATTGGCAGTGGAGCCCAGCAGCAGCGCCAGGCCATGGCGGCCATGGCTGCCGACCACGATCAGGTCGCAGCGCTGGTCCTTGGCCAGCTGGTGGATTTCCTGGCGTGGCTGGCCGTAGGTCAGGTGCGAATCGCCGCGATTGATCTCCGGGTACTTGTTGAACAGGCGATCCATGCGTTCCTTGGCCTGGTCGAACTGCTGCTGTTGCAGTTGCGACAGGTCCATCGGCACATCGCCGCCAAAGGCCATGGCCATCGGTTCGACGATATGCACCAGTGACACCTTGGCGTTGCCTGGTCCCGCCAGCTCGCGGGCGCGCTTGATCACCGGATCGCATTCCTCGGTCAGGTCGACGGCAACCAGAATGTGTTCGTAGGGCATGAGAGGTTCTCCTGACAATCGCAGTAAGTGAAGTATGGTCCGTTTCAGGCTGATCGCATCCGGCTGCGGCTAACCAGCTCATTGGTAAAGTCTTGATAGGAATAACAGATATGACGGTCTGGGTAGTAGTGTCAATCCTCGCGCTGATCCTCAGCCCCCTGGCCTGGCTGTTGCCATCGCGGCGCATGAGCGGGCGGATGGCCGTGCGCCTGGAGGCCCGGCGCATGGGCCTGGCCATGCAACTGGCGCCGCAGACCTGGCCGCACTGGCTGCCGGAAGAGCCGCCGGCCACCTGTGCGCAATACCACCAGGCGCGGCGCAAGGGCAGCAGCGATAGCTGGTGTTACTGGCAGACTGCGCCGGGCCTGTGGCTCAACCAGTGGCGCGAGCCCTGTGAGGACGAGCGGCTGCTGGAACAGTTGAAACGCTTGCCGCCCAGCGTCTACAAGGCGGAAGCCGGGACGCAGATGATCGCCCTGTGCTGGGGCGAGCGTGAGGGCGCTGCTGTATTGCAGGATGTTGCCCAGGTCCTCAAGACCCTGGCATGAAAAAAGCCCGCCGGTTTCCCGGGCGGGCTGCAATGCACTGAACGCACTGAAAAAAAGGCCAAGCAGGCCGGTGAAGTTTTCAGTTGCTGGCAGTGTAGAGCGCAAACGTTTTTTCCGCGCGTCAAATCCCCTTCTTTTTTCTCCTTCACGATGTTTAACGGTTGGATCCTTTTCCCGGCCGTGACGTCTATCGCTTACGTGAATGATGGTCGATCACCATCATCGTGGATTGCTCAAAAGCCGAGCAGAACTGACCGGAAAGTCGCATTCCTCCAGCCCTTTGGGGGGTTTGACAAAGGCATTCTTTTCGGTGAATGTGTGCACACCCCAGTCAAACGGGCGTATGAATTGAGCGTTTGTATGTCAGAAAGCTCATACAGAATCCCGACCTATCGCGCTGAAGGGTATGTCTGCAGCGAAGCGGCGGCGGTTGCCGGCCAGCGCTACAGCGATCAGCGTGTACAGTTCAGCTTCCATATCGTGGAGATCAGTTGATGATTTACGAAGGTAAAGCCATCACGGTTAAGGCTCTTGAAAGCGGCATCGTCGAACTGAAGTTCGACCTCAAGGGTGAGTCCGTCAACAAATTCAACCGTCTTACCCTGAACGAACTGCGTCAGGCGGTGGACACCATCAAGGCCGACGCTTCGATCAAGGGCGTGATTGTCAGCAGTGGCAAGGACGTCTTCATCGTCGGCGCGGACATCACCGAGTTTGTCGACAACTTCAAGCTGCCCGAGGCCGAACTGGTCGCCGGCAACCTGGAAGCCAACCGCATTTTCAGTGACTTCGAAGACCTCGAAGTGCCGACCGTCGTCGCCATCAACGGCATCGCCCTGGGTGGCGGCCTGGAGATGTGCCTGGCGGCCGACTTCCGCGTGATGTCCGCCAGTGCCAAGATCGGCCTGCCGGAAGTCAAGCTGGGCATCTACCCGGGCTTTGGCGGCACCGTGCGCCTGCCGCGCCTGATCGGTGCCGACAACGCCATCGAGTGGATCGCTTCCGGCAAGGAAAACCGTGCCGAAGACGCCCTCAAGGTCGGTGCCGTCGACGCTGTGGTCGCCCCTGAGAAACTGCAGGAAGCTGCCCTGGACCTGGTCAAGCGCGCCATCAGCGGCGAGTTCGATCACAAGGCCAAGCGCCAGCCGAAACTGGAAAAGCTCAAGCTGAACGCCATCGAGCAGATGATGGCCTTCGAAACCGCCAAGGGCTTCGTTGCCGGCCAGGCCGGTCCGAACTACCCGGCCCCGGTCGAAGCGATCAAGACCATCCAGAAAGCCGCCAACTTCGCCCGTGACAAGGCCCTCGACGTCGAGGCCGCCGGCTTCGCCAAGCTGGCCAAGACCTCGGTTGCGGAAAGCCTGATCGGCCTGTTCCTCAATGACCAGGAACTGAAGCGCAAAGCCAAGGCCCATGACGAGATCGCCCACGACGTGAAGCAGGCCGCCGTGCTCGGCGCCGGCATCATGGGTGGTGGCATCGCCTACCAGTCGGCGGTCAAGGGCACCCCGATCCTGATGAAGGATATCCGCGAGGAAGCCATCCAGCTCGGCCTGAACGAGGCCTCCAAGCTGCTCGGCAAGCGCGTCGAGAAAGGTCGCCTGACCCCGGCGAAGATGGCCGAAGCGCTGAACGCGATTCGTCCGACCCTGTCCTACGGCGATTTTGCCAACGTCGACATCGTCGTCGAAGCCGTGGTCGAGAACCCGAAGGTCAAGCAGGCCGTTCTGGCTGAAGTGGAAGGCCAGGTCAAGGAAGATGCGATCCTCGCCTCGAACACCTCGACCATCTCCATCAACCTGCTGGCCAAGGCCCTGAAGCGTCCGGAAAACTTCGTCGGCATGCACTTCTTCAACCCGGTGCACATGATGCCGCTGGTGGAAGTGATCCGTGGCGAGAAGTCCAGCGAAGTGGCGGTCGCCACCACCGTTGCCTACGCCAAGAAAATGGGCAAGAACCCGATCGTGGTCAACGACTGCCCGGGCTTCCTGGTCAACCGTGTGCTGTTCCCGTACTTCGGCGGCTTCGCCAAGCTGGTCAGCGCCGGCGTCGACTTCGTCCGTATCGACAAGGTCATGGAGAAGTTCGGCTGGCCGATGGGCCCGGCCTACCTGATGGACGTGGTCGGCATCGACACCGGCCACCACGGTCGCGACGTCATGGCCGAGGGCTTCCCGGACCGCATGAAGGATGACCGTCGTTCCGCCGTCGACGCCTTGTACGAGGCCAACCGCCTTGGCCAGAAGAACGGCAAGGGCTTCTACGCCTACGAGACCGACAAGCGCGGCAAGCCGAAGAAAGTCGCCGACGCCTCGGTGCTGGAAGTGCTCAAGCCGATCGTCTTCGAACAACGCGAGGTGAGCGACGAGGACATCATCAACTGGATGATGGTCCCGCTGTGCCTGGAAACCGTGCGCTGCCTGGAAGACGGCATCGTCGAGACCGCAGCCGAGGCCGACATGGGCCTGGTCTACGGCATCGGTTTCCCTCCCTTCCGTGGTGGCGCGCTGCGCTACATCGACTCGATCGGTGTGGCCGAATTCGTCGCCCTGGCAGACAAGTACGCCGATCTGGGCCCGCTGTACCACCCCACCGCCAAGCTGCGCGAGATGGCCAAGAACGGCCAGCGCTTCTTCGGTTAAGCGCCCAACGGTATAGAGCGAGAGTAAATATATGAGCCTGAATCCAAGAGACGTGGTGATTGTCGACTTCGGTCGCACGCCGATGGGCCGCTCCAAGGGTGGCATGCACCGCAATACCCGTGCCGAAGACATGTCCGCGCACCTGATCAGCAAGGTGCTGGAGCGCAACAGCAAGATCGACCCGGCGGAAGTCGAGGACGTGATCTGGGGCTGCGTCAACCAGACCCTGGAGCAGGGCTGGAACATCGCGCGCATGGCGTCGCTGATGACCCAGATCCCGCACACCGCTGCCGGCCAGACCGTCAGCCGCCTGTGCGGCTCGTCGATGAGCGCGCTGCACACCGCCGCCCAGGCGATCATGACCGGCAACGGCGACGTCTTCGTCGTCGGTGGCGTCGAGCACATGGGCCACGTCAGCATGATGCACGGCGTCGATCCGAACCCGCACATGTCCCTGTACGCCGCCAAGGCCTCGGGCATGATGGGCCTGACCGCCGAGATGCTTGGCAAGATGCACGGCATCAGCCGCGAACAGCAGGACCTGTTCGGCCTGCGCTCCCACCAGCTGGCCCACAAGGCCACCGTGGAAGGCAAGTTCAAGGACGAGATCATCCCGATGCAGGGCTATGACGAGAACGGCTTCCTCAAGGTCTTCGACTACGATGAAACCATCCGTCCGGATACCACCCTGGAAAGCCTGGCCGCGTTGAAGCCTGCCTTCAACCCGAAAGGCGGCACCGTGACCGCGGGTACCTCCTCGCAGATCACCGACGGCGCCTCGTGCATGATCGTCATGTCGGCCCAGCGTGCCCAGGACCTGGGCATCCAGCCGCTGGCGGTGATCCGCTCCATGGCGGTGGCCGGTGTCGACCCGGCGATCATGGGCTACGGCCCGGTGCCGGCAACTCAGAAAGCGCTCAAGCGCGCGGGTCTGAGCATTGCCGACATCGACTTCTTCGAGCTCAACGAAGCCTTCGCTGCACAGGCCCTGCCAGTGCTGAAGGATCTGAAAGTGCTCGACAAGATGGATGAGAAGGTTAACCTTCACGGCGGTGCCATCGCCCTGGGTCACCCGTTCGGATGCTCGGGCGCGCGGATCTCCGGTACGCTGCTCAACGTCATGAAGCAGAACGGCGGTACCCTGGGCGTGTCGACCATGTGCGTCGGCCTCGGCCAGGGCATCACCACGGTCTTCGAGCGCGTCTGATCGCGTGGGTTGACCAAACCGGGGCCTGGTGCCCCGGTTTTTGTTTTTTCGGATTTTTTCTCAAGAGGGGTGGGCGGCATGCAGATACAGCCAGGCGTATACCGGCACTACAAGGGGCCTGAGTACCGTGTCTTCGGCGTGGCGAGGCATTCCGAGAGCGAGGAGTGGGTGGTGTTCTACCAGGCCCTGTACGGCGAATTCGGCCTCTGGGTGCGACCGTTGTCGATGTTCCTGGAGTCGGTTGAAGTTGACGGGGAGCAGGTGCCACGCTTTGCTTTGGTGGAGGCCGAGGCGACGCTGTTTTCGCGTCCCAGTGGCGCAGGCGGCTGAACTCCCGCGCTTGACCTCATTCTATAGCCACTATATATAGCGGTGCCGCGTCAGGTACCTGCCGTGTTTTTATTTTCGATATTCAGGAATTTTCCGATCCATGGGCAAATCGCTGGTCATTGTGGAATCCCCGGCTAAGGCCAAGACCATCAACAAGTACCTGGGCAGCCAGTACGTGGTGAAGTCGAGTATCGGCCATATCCGAGACCTGCCCACCAGCGGTTCGGCCAGCGCCAGCAAGGAGCCTGCGGCCAAGCGCGGCAAGACCGCCGGTGAAGCCCCGGCACTGTCGCCCAAGGAAAAGGCACGCAAGCAACTGGTCGCACGCATGGGCGTCGATCCGGATCATGGCTGGAAGGCCAAGTACGAGATTCTCCCGGGCAAGGAGAAGGTCATCGACGAATTGCGTCGCCTGGCCAAGGATGCCGACACCATCTATCTCGCAACCGACTTGGACCGCGAAGGGGAGGCCATCGCCTGGCACCTGCGGGAAGCCATCGGTGGTGACGACAGCCGCTACAAGCGCGTGGTGTTCAACGAAATCACCAAGAAGGCCATCCAGGATGCCTTCTCCCAGCCAGGCGACCTCGATATCGATCGGGTCAATGCGCAGCAAGCCCGGCGCTTCCTCGACCGCGTGGTCGGCTACATGGTCTCTCCGCTGCTCTGGTCGAAGATCGCCCGTGGCCTGTCGGCCGGGCGGGTGCAGTCGGTGGCGGTGAAGCTGGTGGTCGAGCGCGAGCGCGAGATCCGTGCCTTCATCCCCGAAGAATACTGGGAAGTCCACGCCGACCTGGGCACCGCCAAGGACGCCAAGGTGCGCTTCGAAGTGGCCCGCGAGAACGGCGAGGCCTTCAAGCCGCTGAACGAAGCCCAGGCCATGGCGGCGCTGGAGAAGCTCAAGGCGTCCAGCTACAGCGTGGCCAAGCGTGAAGACCGTCCGACCAGCTCCAAGCCGTCGGCGCCGTTCATCACTTCGACCCTGCAGCAGGCGGCGAGCAACCGTCTCGGTTTCGGCGTGAAGAAGACCATGATGATGGCGCAACGGCTCTACGAAGCCGGCTACATCACCTACATGCGTACCGACTCCACCAACCTCTCGACCGACGCGCTGGACATGGCGCGGGCCTACATCGAGAAGGAGTTCGGCAAGAAGTACCTGCCCGACGCGCCGATCGTCTACGGCAGCAAGGAAGGCGCCCAGGAGGCGCACGAAGCGATCCGTCCGTCCGACGTCAATACCCATCCGAGCAAGCTGAGCGGCATGGAACGTGACGCCGAGCGCCTGTACGAGCTGATCTGGCGCCAGTTCCTGGCCTGCCAGATGCCGCCGGCGCAATACCTGTCGACCACCGTCAGCGTCGCCGCCGGCGACTTCGAGCTGCGCGCCAAGGGCCGTATCCTCAAGTTCGACGGTTACACACGGGTGCTGCCGCAGCAGAGCAAGCCGGGCGAGGATGACGTCCTGCCGGAAATCAACCAGGGCGAAGTGCTCAAGCTGATCCAGCTCGATCCGAGCCAGCACTTCACCAAGCCGCCAGCGCGCTACTCCGAAGCCAGCCTGGTCAAGGAAATGGAAAAACGCGGCATCGGGCGTCCATCGACCTACGCAGCGATCATTTCCACCATCCAGGACCGCGGCTACGTGACCCTGCACAACCGCCGCTTCTACTCCGAGAAGATGGGCGACATCGTCACCGAGCGCCTGTCCGAGAGCTTCTCCAACCTGATGGACTACGGCTTCACCGCCGGCATGGAAGAGAACCTCGACGACGTGGCCCAGGGCGAGCGTGACTGGAAGAACGTGCTGGACGAGTTCTATGGCGATTTCAGCAAGAAGCTGCAGGCTGCCGAGTCCAGTGAAGACGGCATGCGTGCCAATCAGCCGACCCCGACCGACATTCCATGCAAGGAATGCGGCCGGCACATGATGATCCGTACCGCCTCTACCGGCGTGTTCCTCGGTTGCTCGGGCTACAGCCTGCCACCGAAGGAGCGCTGCAAGGCTACGGTCAACCTGGTGCCGGGCGACGAGATCGCCGCGGACGACGAGGGTGAGTCCGAGTCCCGCGTGCTGCGTGGCAAGCACCGCTGCCCGATCTGCGCGACGGCGATGGATGCCTACCTGCTGGACGAGAAGCACAAGCTGCATATCTGCGGCAACAACCCGGATTGCGCGGGCTACGAGATCGAGGAAGGCAATTACCGGATCAAGGGCTACGAAGGTCCGAGCCTGGAGTGCGACAAGTGCGGCAGCGAGATGCAGCTCAAGACTGGCCGTTTCGGCAAGTTCTTCGGTTGCACCAACCCCGAATGCAAGAATACCCGCAAGCTGCTCAAGAGCGGCGAGGCGGCGCCACCGAAGATGGACAAGGTGGACATGCCGGAGCTCAAGTGCGAGAAGGTCAACGACACCTATGTGCTGCGTGATGGTGCCTCGGGCCTGTTCCTGGCCGCCAGTCAGTTCCCGAAGAACCGCGAGACCCGCGCGCCGCTGGTGCTGGAGATCATCCCGCACAAGCACGAGATCGATCCGAAGTACCACTTCCTCTGCGATGCGCCGCAGAAAGACCCGGAAGGCCGTCCGGCGGTGATCCGCTACAGCCGCAAGACCAAGGAGCAGTACGTGCAGACCGAGGTCGACGGCAAGCCGACGGGCTGGAAGGCGTTCTACGACGGCAAGGCGTGGAAGGTCGAAGACAAGAGCTGATTGGCTGAAGTGCTGATCCGAGGCCGTGCCTGGCGATGTCAGGCACGGCCTTTTTGTTTACCCGCGATGAGGTCCTTGCGCCGGACCGAGGCTTCCCCGAAACTGACGGACTTGCCCCCGCAGCCTTATCGGAGAGCGCCCCTCATGGCCCAGGAACTCTACACCCGCACCAATCAGAAAATTTTCTTCGCCGGCCTGGCCCTCGAAAGTCTTGGCAAGGCGCAGGAGAGCAAGGCCATGAATGCCCAGGCGCTGGTCCAGGCCGAGCGCGAGTCGGCACTGTTCCACCTGTATGGCGCGTTACTCGGGTTGTGCCATGAGATCGCCGGCTTCTACCGTCTGCCACAGGCCGCCGCGCCACGTGCGGAGTCGCTGCTGACCCCCGAAGTACTGGAAAGCATCGCCATCCCGGAAATGGCCGAGCTGGTCGAGTTGGCCCAGCAATCGGAAACCTGGCTGGCTCTTTTGTTGAGAGCTTATTCCGATTTGTTCAAACCGCCGGTCGCCACCAAGGCGCCAAAAGGCGACGTCACCCAACCGCTGATCCATGCCGTCAGCCTCGACGCACCCGAGGCAGCCCCTCTGTCCCGGGAAGAACTGGAAGAGTGGCGGCAGAACCTGAAGAAGCTGACCGTTCGTTTCCGCGAAGGCTTGAGTGAGTGCTGATCGCCTTTGTCGCTGGTACAATGCCCGCCTTTCCTGGAGAACAGCCCTGATATGCCCACGTCCTTTCTAGAAATTGTCGAATTGCCAGACGGTCGCATCGAACTGCGCCGTGCCGAGGACGAGGGTTCCCTGGTGACCCTGAACTTCTCCGAGGACGCCAAGGCGTTCCTGCAGGGCCAGCATGTCGAGGTAGCCAAGGCCATGCTCAGCGTGGGCGTGCAGATGGCGGGTCGCCTGGTGGAAGGCGAGATCGAGCGGGAAGAGGAAGGGCCGCGGGTCCTGCATTGATGATGGCCGGGCTTCCTCGCAATGAGGAAGCCGGAATCCCGGCGTCATCGCATTTCTGAAGTGTCAGCCCAGACGAATATTCAGGCTTTGCGCGCTGCCAGCGTGCGCGGCGCGGGTCAACTGTTGCCGCGCGGCGCTGCTGACCGGGCTCAGCCAGCTCACCACGGTATGGCTACGGCCCAGGCGCAGGGCATCGCAGGCCAGTTGCAGGGCGCTCTGGTTGCCCCGTGGCTGCAGGATCAGGATGCGTTCGCGGTTCAGGCCGGCATCCCGCAGCCAGGCCTGGGTCAGGGTCGCGGGTGGGGCGATCAGGGTCAGCCAGCGGGCGTCCTGTTCCTCGCTCAGTTCACGCAGTACCGGCGCCAGCAGGTTGTGGCAGTGCTCCAGCGCACCACGGAAAGACAATTCGCTGAACGCCTGGGGCTCGTTGGTGGAGCGCGCGGGCTTCTCGGCTTTCAGTTTGGGCAGGACCGGCTGGGCCAGGAATGCCTCGAACAGGGGTAACTGTGCTTGCTGTGGTGCGTGGGAATACTGCATGACGCCTCCTGGTTACCGGCGAATGACGCCGACGCTCAAACCCTCGATCACCAGATCCTGGTCTTTCAGGTTGACCTCGATGGGTGCGAATTCGGGGTTTTCCGCAATCAGCCAGACCTTGCTGCCTTCACGTTTGAAGCGCTTGACCGTTACCTCGTCACCGATTCGGGCTACGACGATCTGCCCATTGCGTGCTTCGCGGCAGGTGTGTACGGCGAGCAGGTCACCGTCGAAGATGCCGACGTCCTTCATGCTCATGCCGTGCACGCGCAACAGGTAGTCGGCGCGAGGATGGAAGAAGGCCGGGTTGATGGCGCAGGATTCCTCGATGTGCTGTTCGGCGAGGATCGGCGCACCGGCAGCGACGCGACCGATGATCGGCAGCGAGCTGTCGTCCTGGGCCTTGGCTTCGAAGCCGGGGATGCGGATGCCGCGGGAGGCGCCCGGCGTCATCTCGATCGCGCCCTTGCGCGCCAGCGCCTTGAGATGTTCCTCGGCGGCATTGGGTGACTTGAAGCCCAGTTCCTGGGCGATTTCGGCCCGGGTCGGAGGGAAGCCGTTGTCTTCAAGGCAGCGCTTGATAAAAGCCAGAATCTCAGCTTGGCGGGGCGTCAGTTTGAGCATGTCGAGGTCTCTGTCTTTTTATACAGTGACTGGAATTATATACAGTAGATGGCGAGCTGCAAGCGCCAAGCTCCGGGCGGCGCCAAAAAGCCCCGCAGCCGGGAGCAGGCAGCTGTGATCTAATGGCGCGCCTGACTTGACAGTCACGCGCATGAAACGTATGTTTCAAACAACTGTTTGTCAGGTAGATTATTTCCATGGCCCAATCGGAAACCGTCGAACGCATTCTCGATGCTGCCGAGCAATTGTTCGCGGAAAAAGGTTTCGCAGAGACCTCGCTGCGACTGATCACCAGCAAGGCCGAGGTCAACCTGGCTGCGGTCAACTATCACTTCGGCTCGAAGAAGGCCCTGATCCAGGCGGTCTTCTCGCGTTTCCTCGGGCCGTTCTGCCAGAGCCTCGAACGCGAACTGGACCGTCGCCAGGCACGCCCGGAGCACAAGCCGAACCTTGAGGAGCTCCTCGAGATGCTGGTGGAGCAGGCGCTGGTGGTGCAGCCACGCAGCGGCAACGACCTGTCCATCTTCATGCGCCTGCTGGGTCTGGCCTTCAGCCAGAGTCAGGGTCACCTGCGCCGTTACCTGGAAGACATGTACGGCAAGGTGTTCCGCCGCTACATGTTGCTGGTCAACGAAGCCGCCCCGCGCATTCCGCCGATCGAGCTGTTCTGGCGCGTGCACTTCATGCTCGGCGCCGCGGCGTTCAGCATGTCCGGGATCAAGGCGCTGCGGGCGATCGCCGAGACCGACTTCGGTGTCGATACCTCGATCGAGCAGGTGATGCGCCTGATGGTGCCGTTCCTAGCCGCCGGCATGCGCGCCGATACTGGCGTTACCGACGAGGCCATGGCCGCCGCGCAACTGCGTCCGCGCAGCAAGTCGGGCAGCGCGCCGGCGCCCGCCAAGGCCTGATCGGCGACTGGGCGCGACGCCTGGCTTCGGCTAAGCTAGCGCCCCATGTCTACTCTCGATCTGCTGCACATTTCCCTTGCCGACCAATGCCTCTACGGGTTTTCCCAGGGCCGTCTGGTCGTGCGCCTGCCGGTCTCCACGGCGCTCAATGGTCCCGGTGAACGCAACGGCTCCGGCTGCACGCCACGCGGCTTGCACCAGGTGCGGGCGAAGATCGGCGCCGGCCTGCCGCAAGGGGCCGTCCTGCGCGGACGGCGCTGGACCAGCGAAACCTGGACGCCCGAGCTGCACGCGCAATTCCCCGGCCGCGACTGGATCCTGACCCGCATCCTCTGGCTCAGTGGCTGCGAGCCCGGCCGCAATCGCCTGGGGCCGGTGGACACCTTCCGTCGCTACATCTACCTGCACGGCACGCCGGACACGGAACCCATGGGCGTGCCGTTGTCCCATGGCTGCATCCGCCTGCGCAATGCCGACCTGCTGAGCCTGTTCGATCAGGTTCCGCCCCATTGCCCGGTACGCATCGAAGAAGCGGCCTGCCCGCAGTGGGCCAGCGCCCCCGTCAACTGAAGGATCAATTATGAGTGCCAGCCTGCAAGGCTCCCTGATGGTGGATATCGCCGGTCACTGGCTGACCGCCGAAGACCGTCACTTCCTGCGCCAGCCCGAAGTGGCCGGCCTGATCATCTTTGCCCGCAACATCGACAGCCCGCGGCAGGTGCGCGAGCTGACCGCGTCGATACGTGCCATCCGACCGGACCTGATCCTCGCCGTCGACCAGGAAGGCGGGCGCGTGCAGCGCCTGCGCCAGGGCTTCGTGCGCCTGCCGGCGATGCGCGCCATCGCCGACAACGAGAACGCCGAGTACCTCGCCGAGCAGTGCGGCTGGCTCATGGCGACCGAAGTGCTGGCGGTGGGTCTGGACCTGAGTTTCGCCCCGGTGCTCGACCTCGATCATCAGCGCAGCGCCGTGGTCGGCAGCCGTGCCTTCGAAGGTGATCCGCAGTGCGCCACCGCCCTGGCTGGCGCCTTTATCCGCGGCATGAACGCCGCAGGCATGGCCGCTTGCGGCAAACACTTCCCCGGCCATGGCTGGGCCGAGGCCGACTCCCATGTCGCCATCCCCACCGACGAGCGCAGCCTGGAGCAAATCCGTGCGGCCGACCTGGTGCCGTTCACTCGTCTTGGCGGGCAATTGGCCGCCGTGATGCCGGCCCATGTGATCTATCCACAGGTCGATAGTCAGCCTGCCGGTTTCTCTCGCCGTTGGCTGCAGGACATCCTGCGCGGCGAACTGGGTTTCGACGGGGTGATCTTCAGCGATGACTTGTCCATGGCCGGTGCGCACGTGGTGGGTGATGCGGCCAGCCGGATCGAGGCGGCGCTGAGCGCAGGCTGCGACATGGGCCTGGTGTGCAACGACCGGGCGGCGGCAGAGCTGGCGCTCAGCGCGGCGCAGCGGATGAAGGTCACGCCTTCACCACGGATCGCGGCGATGCGTGGACGTGGCTTTGCGCGGACTGATTATCGTGACCAGCCGCGCTGGCTGGAGGCGCTGGGGGCATTGAAGCAGGCACAGCTGGTCGACTGACTGGCTGGATCAAGGGCCCCATCGCTGGCTTGCCGGCGATGGGGCCCTTGTCGTTACAGCTCAACGGGCTTTCTGCTGCTCCGGCAAAGGAGAGAACAGCGCCTCGATATCATCCGCCGCCAGCTTCCACTGTCCGGCTTCCTTCCCTTCCAGCAACCCGGCCGCCAGCGCCGCCTTGTCCTTCTGCAGTTGCTGGATCTTTTCTTCCACCGTGCCCCGGGTGATCAACTTGTAGACGAACACCGGTTTGTCCTGGCCGATGCGGTAGGCGCGGTCGGTGGCCTGGTTCTCGGTCGCCGGGTTCCACCATGGGTCGTAGTGGATGACCGTGTCCGCCGCCGTCAGGTTCAGGCCGGTGCCGCCGGCCTTCAGGCTGATGAGGAACAGCGGGGTCTCGCCATTCTGGAACTGTTGCACCGGCGTGCGCCGGTCCTTGGTGTCGCCGGTCAGCAGGCTGTAGCGGATCTTGCGTTTCTCCAGCTCTTCCTCGATCAGCGCGAGCATCGAGGTGAACTGGGAGAACAGGAGGACTTTGCGCCCTTCGCTGAGCAGGTCGTCGAGCATGTCCATCAGGCTGCCCAGCTTGCCCTTGTCGGATTGCGAGCCCTTCACCGTGGCATTGGCCACCAGGCGCAGGTCGCAGCAGACCTGGCGCAGTTTGAGCAGGGCATCGAGGACGATGATCTGGCTGCGCGCCGCACCGTTGCGGGTGATCTCGGCGCGGACCTTGCTGTCCAGGGCTACCCGCACGGTTTCGTAGGTGTCGCGCTGGGCGTCGCTGAGGTCGACCCAGTGGACGATCTCGCTCTTGGCCGGCAGTTCGGTGGCTACCTGCTCTTTGGTCCGGCGCAGCAGGAACGGACGGATGCGCGCGGCCAGGTGGCTCATGCGCTCGCTGTCGCCGTGTTTCTCGATCGGCGTTCGGTAGTCGCGGGCGAAGCTCTTGCTGTCGCCCAGCCAACCGGGCATGAGGAAGTGGAAGATCGACCAGAGTTCGCCGAGGTTGTTTTCCATTGGCGTGCCGGTCAGGCACAGGCGCTGGTTGGCCTTGAGCTCGCGGGCGGCCTGGGCGGCCTTGCTGGTGGCGTTCTTGATGTTCTGCGCTTCGTCGAGAATCAGCAGGTGCCAGTCGATCGCGGTGAAGTGTTCCAGGTCCCGTGGCAGCAGGGCGTAAGTGGTCAAGACCAGATCGTAGTCGCGCAGTTCGGCAAAGTGCCGGGTGCGTGCGGCGCCATGCAGGGCGACCACCTTGAGCTGCGGGGTGAAGTGCTCGGCCTCGTCCAGCCAGTTGGGAATCAGGCTGGTAGGCATGACTACCAGTGCCGGGCTTTTCAGGCGACCGGCATTCTTTTCCGCGAGCACGTGGCTGAGGGTCTGCAGGGTCTTGCCCAGGCCCATGTCGTCGCCGAGCAGACCGCCGACCTCCAGGTCGCGCAGGGTCTGCAGCCAGCTCAGGCCTTCGAGTTGATAGGGGCGCAGCGTTGCGTTCAGTCCTCGCGGTGCTTGCACTTCGGTGTAGGGGGCGCTTTTCAGGCGGCTGGCGAAACTCCGCAGGCGCTCGCCGCCCTGCCAGGTCAGGGAAATACCCTCGAGGTTGCTCAGGCGTGCGGCGTCCGGCGCGGACAGGCGCAGGCTGCGGCCGTCGTTCTCGCTCAGGTATAGCTCGCCGAGGGTTGCCATCAACGGCTTGATGCGCCCGTAGGGCAGGGCCACCCGCGCGGCGGTGGCGCCATGGCGATGGCGGTTCAGATCGATCAACAGGTGTTCGTCATCACCGCGCCGTGCCAGTTCGCTGGCGCGCAGCAGTTCCGGGTTGCTGCGTAGCAGATGCAGGAGGATCGGCAGCAGGCTGTGGCGCTCGCCGTTGACCACGATACCCAGTTCCAGGTCGAACCACTGATGGCCGGCGTTTTCCTCGATATCGGCGTACCAGTCGTCCACCTCCTGAAGGTTGAAGGCGAAGTCCGCATGCACCTCGATTTCCCAGCCGGCTGCGCGCAGTGCGGGAAGACCTTCGCGGGCGAATTCCAGCCATTGCTGGTCGGTGTCCAGCAGGAGCAGTTCGCCTGCGCTTTCCGGCAGGGCCTTGCTTTGCCGGGTGGCGACCTTGAAGCCCCAGCGTTGCAGGGTCTTGCGCAACGCCTGCTCCGCCGCCTTGTCGCGCTGGATGATCTGGCGGGTGCTGCCGGCGAGTCGGGCCAGCGGCTTGCCGTCGGTGCCGTGGGTGCGCAGGCCGTCGTAGTCGAAGGATAGGGCGGCGCGGTGTTGCAACTGGCGCTGCATGCGTCCGGTCTTCGGCGCGTAGGCGCTGAACTCATGGCTGGCGAGGATCAGGTGGGCCGTCGGGCGCAGGTGATCGAGGGTTTCTTCCTGGAGGCGGGTCGGAGTGGGGACCTGTTTGTCCAGCGCATGGAGGCGGTGGCTGAGTTGCGCGACCAGTGGCTCCGGCACATCCGGGGCGAGGGTCAGTTGCTGGGCAACGTGAGGGTCGAGGCCATGCTGGACCAGGCCGGCTTGCCAGGTATCGCCGTTGAAGTAATACAGCGGTTGCAGGGCTAGCACGCGCCCCAGCGGCTCGTCGCCGTCATACCAGTCGCCGCGATAATTGCCATTGTCGCGGCGGACCCAGCGGAATTCGCCAGGACGGGAGGGGCCGGGTTGAACCGGCCGCATGGCCTCGTCAATCATCAGGCGGCCCGTGTCCAGCGCCTGTTGGAAAATTTCGCTGTCGTGCTTTTCGTCCAGCGGGAAAGTCATCAGCCAGGTGTGCTGTTTGCGGTTGAGGCGCAACAGGATCTCGCGATCTTCGGGCGTGACGTACTTTGGCGGCTCGTAGAGCAACTCGGCGAGAGAATTCAGCTTGGAGAACTGAATGTGTCCGTTGGGTTGTCGTGTGCCTTTCCTCAGCTTGAGGCAGAAGATGTCTTCATCGAAATGAACGAAGTAATACACGCCGCGTCCCTGGCGGTCCGGCCTGGCTGGCTCGGTGGCAAGGTCGGGTTTCTCCAGGCCGTCCAGCCAGGTCTGCAGGTCGGCTGGCATCTTTTCCGGCTGCCGGGTGGTTTCGGCGTGGATATGAAACACCACGGCGGCGCAGTGCTTGCAGTTATGAACGACCGGGCAGGTGCAATGACAGTTGAGCCAGAAGCGTCCCGATCGTTTGAAGCAGGACAGGGTCTGCTTGTAGCGATTGCCGCCTGAGCCCGCGCAGACAGCCTGGATGACACTGCCGTCGTGACTCGTGATACTGACGCGTCCGTCCTGTGCATAGACCTGGCCGCGAGCCAGGGCGTTGTGGCTGAAACCCTCCTTCCATGCATCAGTGGCAAGCAACGAGTCGAGCGGGTCGGACATCCTTACTGCTCCATCAGCGCAGGATCAGGCGCGGTGCTCGCCGACGCTCCAGCCTTGCGAATCTTCAGCAGCAGCGCCAGGTGTCCGCCATCCAGGTAGGTCAGCTCGGCATTCTTCACGTTGCTGTTGCCCTGTCGGAACTGCTCGCTCTGCACCACCGCGCCATTGCCGTCGAACTGGTTGACCCAGAAACTGGCCTCGACATTGATGAAGCGTGCTTCGCTCAGGCTCAGGTTGCCCTCGATGGGGAAATGCCCGAACTGTTCCTGGCCGTCGCTGATAGCGACCTTCGACACGCCGCTGCCGACGCTCTGCTGCCAGGCCTTGTGCAGCAGCACAGTGTACTGGCTGTTGGTGTTCAAGCGTTCGACCTCGCTATCCAGGATGGGCTTGTGCACGTCGTACTGGGCGATGGGCGCGGCGCCATCGCTCCAGTTCTCCGGGGCGAACTGGCTGGTGATGGCCGGCACCGCGTTCTGCCGCACCAGGATCATTTCCACCAGGTACTGGCTGTCGGCGAAGGCCGCCGGCGCGATCAGCGCCAGCAGCAGGGTCAGGTTGCGAATGGCACGCATGGGTCTTCCTTAAGCGGATTTCGGTGTCAGGCGCTCGAACAGCGCTTCCAGGGTCGAGAAACGTTCATCGGCGCGCTCCATGGGCACCATGAACCTGAATTGGGTGGCGCCTTCGAACTTGTAGCGCTTGGGCTGGCCCTGGATCAGCTTGATCAGTACCAGCGGATCGACCGGCGTTTCGCTTTCGAACTCGATCTTGCCGCCTTGCGGGCCGGCGTCGACCTTCTTGATCCCGAGTTTCTCCGCCTGCAGCTTGAGCAGGGTCAGGCGGATCAGGTTCTTGGTCGGCTCGGGCAGCAGGCCGAAGCGGTCGATCATCTCCACCTGCAGGTCGTTGAGGCCATCCTCGTCCACGGCCGAGGCAATGCGCTTGTACAGGATCAGCCGCGCATGCACGTCCGGCAGGTAGTCCTCGGGGATCAGCGCCGGCAGGCGCAGGTTGATCTCCGGGCCACCGCCCAGCGGCTGGTCGAGGTTCGGCTGGGTACCCTTGCGGATGGCCTTGACCGCGCGCTCCAGCATTTCCATGTACAGGGTGAAACCCACCGCCTGGATCTGTCCGCTCTGGCCTTCGCCGAGCAGTTCGCCGGCACCGCGGATCTCCAGGTCGTTGGTGGCGAGGACGAAGCCGGCGCCGAGGTCCTGGGTATTGGCGATGGCCTCCAGGCGCTTCTCGGCATCGGCGGTGATCTGCTGGCGCGGCGGCGTCAGCAGGTAGGCGTAGGCCTGGTGGTGGCTGCGTCCGACCCGGCCGCGCAACTGGTGCAACTGGGCCAGGCCGAACTTGTCGGCGCGCTCGATGATGATGGTGTTCGCGCTCGGCACGTCGATGCCGGTCTCGATGATGGTCGAGGCGATCAGCACGTTGAAGCGCTTGTGGTAGAAGTCGCTCATCACCTGTTCCAGCTCGCGCTCGCGCATCTGCCCGTGGCCGATGCCGATACGCGCCTCGGGTACCAGTTCGGCGAGGTCGGCGGCGCACTTCTCGATGCTCTTCACGTCGTTGTGCAGGTAGTAGACCTGGCCGCCGCGCAGCAGCTCGCGCAGCAATGCTTCCTTGATGGTGCTCTTGTTCTGCTCCATGACGAAGGTGCGCACCGACAGGCGTCGCGCCGGCGGGGTGGCGATGATCGACAGGTCGCGCATGCCCGAAACCGCCATGTTCAAGGTGCGCGGGATCGGCGTGGCGGTCAGGGTGAGGATGTCCACCTCGCTGCGCAGGGCCTTGAGCTGCTCCTTCTGGCGCACGCCGAAACGGTGCTCCTCGTCGATGATGACCAGGCCCAGGTCCTTGAACTTTACGTCGTCCTGCAAAAGCTTGTGGGTGCCGATGACGATGTCGATCTTGCCCTCGGCCAGGTCCGCCATGGCCGTGCTGACTTCCTTGGCCGACTTGAAGCGGCTCATCACCTCCACGCTCACCGGCCAGTCGGCGAAGCGGTCGCGGAAGCTGTTGTAGTGCTGCTGGGCGAGCAGGGTGGTGGGCACCAGGATCGCCACCTGGCGACCGCTGTGCACGGCGATGAAGGCGGCGCGCATGGCCACCTCGGTCTTGCCGAAGCCGACGTCGCCGCAGACCAGGCGGTCCATCGGCTTGGCCGCGAGCATGTCCTCGCGCACCGCTTCGATGGCGTTCTGCTGGTCCGGGGTTTCCTCGAACGGGAAGCCGGCGCTGAAGGCGGCGTAGTCGGCGGCCGGGTCGGCGAAGGCGTAGCCCTTGCGCGCGGCGCGGCGGGCGTAGATGTCCAGCAACTCGGCGGCGACGTCGCGGACCTGCTCGGCGGCCTTGCGCTTGGCCTTCTGCCAGGCCTCGGAGCCGAGCCGGTGCAACGGAGCCAGGGCGTCGTCGCTGCCGGTGTAGCGGGCGATCAGGTGCAGGTTGGCCACCGGCACGTAGAGCTTGGCGCCCTCGGCGTATTCGAGGGTGAGGAACTCGGCGGCCTGGTTGTCGATTTCCAGGGTCGCCAGGCCCAGGTAGCGACCGACGCCGTGGTCGATGTGCACCACCGGGGCGCCTTCGCGCAGTTCGGTAAGGTTCTTGATGACTGCGTCGTTACTGGCGTCGCTGCGTTTTTCACGGCGCCGGCGCTGCATCACCCGCTGGCCGAACAGCGGGCTTTCGGCGACCAGGGCCAGGGTCGGGTCTTCCAGCACCAGGCCATCGTCCAGCGGGGCGATGGTGATCGCCAGGCGGTCCTTGCCGGTGACGAAGTCGAGCCAGCTTTCAACCGTCTGGGGGCGCAGCTTCAAGCGCTCCAGCAGTTCCAGGAGGACTTCGCGGCGGCCCGCCGATTCGGCGGTGAACAGCACGCGGCCGGGGAACTGGTCGAGGAATGCGGAGAGGGCCGCCAGCGGCTGGCTGGCCTTGGCCTCGATCGCCAGGTTCGGCAGCTTCTGCGCCGGGAAGCGCTCGCGGCCGACGCCTGCGTCGAGGTCGTCGCTGCTGACCACGATGCGTGGCCAGCCCTTGAGGCGGGCGAAGCAGTCTTCCACCGGCAGGAACAGCTCGGCTGGCGGCAGCAGCGGCCGGTTCGGGTCGATGCGGCGCTCTTCGAAACGTCCGCGCACATCGTTCCAGAAGTGCTCGGCGGCCTGCTCAACGCCCGGCAGGGAGAACACCTGGGTGTCCTGCGGCAGGTAGTCGAAGAGGGTCGAGGTGTCCTCGAAGAACAGCGGCAGGTAGTACTCGATGCCCGCGGGGATGATGCCGCTGGTGAGGTCCTGGAAGATCGGGCTGCGGCGGAAATCGACGTCGAAACGCTCGCGGAAGCGTGCCTTGAAGCGGGTCACCGCCTCCTTCTGCAGGGGGAATTCCCGCGCCGGCAGCAGGCGCACCGAGTCGACCTTGTCGATGGAGCGCTGGGTTTCCGGGTCGAAGGTGCGTAGCGTCTCGATCTCGTCATCGAACAGATCGATGCGGTAGGGCAGCTTGCTGCCCATGGGGAACAGGTCGATCAGCGCGCCGCGCACGGCGAACTCGCCGTGTTCGTAGACCGTGTCGACGCAGCGGTAGCCGCTGGCTTCCAGGCGCGTGCGCATCTGCTCGACATCGAGCTTCTGGCCGACGTCGAGGACCAGGCTGCTGCCCAGCAGGAAACTGGTGGGCGCCAGGCGGTGCAGGGCGGTGGTGATCGGTACCACGAGGATGCCGTGGTCCAGTTCCGGCAGGCGGTACAGGCTGGCGATCCGCTGCGAGATAATGTCCTGGTGCGGCGAGAACAGGTCGTAGGGCAGGGTTTCCCAGTCCGGGAACGGCAGCACTGCCAGCTCCGGCGCGAAGAAGCGCAGCTCCTGTTCCAGCCGGTCGGCGCTCTGGCTGTCGGCGGTGAGCAGCAGGGTGAAGCGTTTGGCGGCGCTGGCGGCCTCGGCGATGGCCAGGCTCAGGGCGGCGCCGGGCAGGTTGCCCCAGGTTTGTTTGCCGGCAGTGGCCGGCAGGTGCGGTAGACGCAGAACAGGCACGGGAGGTCGAGCTCCAAGCGTTGCGACAAAGAGATCGATTGTACCGGGCCGGGGCCCGTGCCGTAAGGCTTGTGGCGGGCAAATTGCCGCGATGGGGCGGGGGCGACAGGCGCTCATTGCTCGAAGCGTGACGCGGCGTCATAATGTAGCCCCTTTTTTCTGTCCCTACATGTGGAAGGTTCCCGTGACTCAGAAGCCCGACCAGTGTCTTGGTGAGTGGATCGATCGTGAAGCACTTGCAGAAGCGATGATCCCGCTTATCGGTCAGCTCTACCGCAATAACAACGTGGTGAGCTCGATCTATGGCCGCAGCCTGATCAACCGTTCGGTGATCTCGATCCTCAAAGCCCACCGCTTTGCCCGCCATCGCCAGACCGACGAAACCGAACTGTCCGTCCACGAGACATTCCCCCTGCTCAAGGCCATGAGCGAGCTGAAACTGGGCGCCGCCTCGGTCGACCTGGGCAAGCTGGCCAACAAGTTCAAGCTGGAAGGCAACGGCCGTACTGCCGAGCAGTTCGTTCGTGAAGAACTGGCCGAAGTGGTCGGTCAGCAGAACGCTTCCGCGCGCAAGGGTACCGATGTCGTCCTGTACGGCTTCGGCCGCATCGGCCGCCTGCTGGCACGCATCCTGATCGAGAAGACCGGTGGCGGCGACGGCCTGCGCCTGCGCGCCATCGTCGTGCGCAAGGGCGCCGAGAATGACCTGGTCAAGCGCGCCAGCCTGCTGCGCCGTGACTCGGTTCACGGCCCGTTCGATGGCACCATCACCATCGACGAAGCCAACAACACCATCACCGCCAATGGCAACCTGATCCAGGTGATCTACGCCAAGAGCCCGAGTGAAGTCGACTACACCCAGTACGGTATCCAGAACGCACTGGTCGTCGACAACACCGGCGTATGGCGTGATGCCGACGGCCTGGGTCAGCACCTGGCCTGCCCGGGCGCTGCCCGCGTGATCCTCACCGCACCTGGCAAGGGCGCGCTGAAGAACATCGTGCACGGCATCAACCACGGCGACATCACTGCCGACGACAAGATCATCTCCGCCGCCTCCTGCACCACCAACGCCATCGTGCCGGTGCTGAAGGCGCTGAATGACCAGTACGGCATCGCCAACGGCCACGTCGAGACCGTTCACTCGTTCACCAACGACCAGAACCTGATCGACAACTTCCACAAGGGCAGCCGTCGCGGTCGCGCCGCGCCGCTGAACATGGTCATCACCGAGACCGGCGCCGCCACCGCAGCCGCCAAGGCACTGCCAGTGCTGAAGGGCAAGCTGACCGGCAACGCCATCCGCGTTCCGACGCCGAACGTCTCCATGGCGATCCTCAACCTGAACCTGGAAAAGGCCACTACTCGCGAAGAGCTGAACGAGTACCTGCGCCAGACCGCCATGCATTCCGAGCTGCACAAGCAGATCGACTACGTGAGCAGCCAGGAAGTGGTATCGACCGACTTCGTCGGTTCGCGCCACGCCGGTGTGGTCGACGCCGAAGCCACCATCTGCAACGACAACCGTGTTGTTCTGTACGTCTGGTACGACAACGAGTTCGGTTACAGCTGCCAGGTCGTGCGCGTGATGGAAGAAATGGCTGGTGTGAACCCGCCTGCGTTCCCACGCTAAGCTTGCTGGTGTGTTGAAAAGAACGGGAACCTTCGGGTTCCCGTTTTTTTTGAGTTTTGCTTTGTTCTTTCGGGCCTCATCGCTGCGGTGCGGCGATCCGACAAGCCAGTTCCCACAGGCTCAGCGGTGCACGCGATTTCTGTGGGAGCTGGCTTGCCAGCGATGAGGCCCTGAAGAGCGCTAAAGGAGGAGCAGTTTGAAGGCAGTCCTGAGTATCCTCTGCGCCCTGGCCCTGGTTGGCTGCAGCAAGCCGGACCCGGTCGAGCGCGTCAGCGGCCCCACCATGGGCAGCACCTACACCGTGCAATACGTCCCGCCCGCCAACGGCCCTGATGCCGTCCAGGTAAAGCAGGAGATCGAAACCATCCTCGCCACCCTCGACCAGCATTTCTCCACCTACCGCGGCGATTCTCTGGTCAGCACCTTCAACCAGCTGCCCGCCGGCAGTTGCCAGGCCATGCCGGAAGACGTACTCAAGCTGGTCCGCTTCGGTGAAACCCTGTGGCGCGAAAGCGGCGGCGCCTTCGATCTGAGCGTCGAACCTCTGATGAACCTCTGGGGCTTCGGTCCGCAGTCCCGCGAACAGAAGGTTCCCGACCCGCAACGCCTGGTCGAGGTCCGCCAGCGCGTGGGCCAGGGGCACCTGCGCATCGATGGCGACCTGCTGTGCAAGGATGTTGCCCTGGAACTGGACTTCGACAGCCTCGTTGCCGGCCATGCCGTCGACCTGGTCAGCGCCCGGCTAAGTGCCTTGGGCATCCACAACCAGTTGGTGGAGATCACCGGCGAACTCAAGACGCTTGGCCGCAAGCCCGACGGCACTCCCTGGCGCGTGGCCCTGGAGCTGCCCCGGGAAGATCGCCAGATCGCCGAGCAGATCGTCAGCGTCGATGGCCTCGGCGTGTCGACGTCGGGTGACTACCGCAACTATTTCGAGGAAAATGGCCAGCGCTTTTCCCACACCTTCGATGCCCGCCTCGGCCGGCCGATAGCCCATTCGCTGGCGGCGGTGACGGTGTTCGATGCCTCGGCGCTGGTGGCCGACGGTTATTCCACCCTGTTGCTGGTCCTCGGGCCGGAGCAGGGCTGGGAGTTCGCGGTGGCGCAGAATCTGCCTGCGGTTTTCGTCATGCGTGCCGATAGCGGTTTTATCGCCCGTGTGACCCCGGCGTTCGAACGGATCGTCGGTACTGGCGCAGGTAAAAACGAAGAATGAATGTCTTGCATGTAGTGCAGAGAAAAATAGCCTACGACGCGACCAAGGGTTAATGTGCGCGCCGTTCAAGCTTGATTAGACTGCACCCGAATTTTTTCATGGCGTCTACCGTGCGCCATGATGCCCCGGTCGCCGGCGTGGTGCCCGGGCCTGTTCTGAAGGAGTACGCATGGCTGTCTACAACTACGACGTAGTGGTGCTGGGTTCCGGCCCAGCAGGAGAAGGAGCGGCAATGAACGCCGCCAAAGCAGGACGCAAGGTGGCGATGGTCGATAGCCGTCGGCAGGTTGGCGGCAACTGCACCCATCTGGGCACCATCCCGTCCAAGGCCCTGCGTCACTCGGTCCGCCAGATCATGCAGTTCAACACCAACCCGATGTTCCGGGCCATCGGCGAGCCGCGCTGGTTCTCCTTCCCCGATGTACTGAAGAGCGCCGAGAAGGTCATCTCCAAGCAGGTCGCCTCGCGCACCGGCTACTACGCCCGCAACCGCGTCGACGTGTTCGTCGGCACCGGCAGCTTCGCCGACGAGCAGACCGTCGAAGTGGTCTGCGCCAACGGCGTGGTCGAGAAGCTGGTGGCCAAGCACATCATCATCGCCACCGGTTCGCGTCCGTACCGTCCGGCCGATATCGATTTCCACCACCCGCGCATCTACGACAGCGACACCATCCTCAGCCTGGGTCATACCCCGCGCAAGCTGATCGTCTACGGTGCCGGGGTGATCGGTTGCGAATACGCGTCGATCTTCAGCGGTCTCGGCGTGCTGGTGGAGCTGGTGGACAACCGCGGGCAACTGCTGAGCTTCCTCGACTCGGAAATCTCCCAGGCCCTGAGCTACCACTTCAGCAACAACAACATCACCGTGCGCCACAACGAAGAGTACGAGCGCGTCGAAGGCCTGGACAACGGGGTGATCCTGCACCTGAAGTCGGGCAAGAAGATCAAGGCCGACGCCTTGCTGTGGTGCAACGGCCGGACCGGCAACACCGACAAGCTGGGCCTGGAGAACATCGGCATCAAGGTCAACAGCCGTGGCCAGATCGAGGTCGACGAGGCCTACCGCACCCAGGTGCCGAACATCTACGGCGCCGGTGACGTGATCGGCTGGCCGAGCCTGGCCAGCGCCGCCCACGACCAGGGTCGCTCGGCCGCCGGCAGCATCGTCGACAACGGCAGTTGGCGCTTCGTCAACGACGTGCCGACCGGGATCTACACCATTCCGGAGATCAGCTCGATCGGCAAGAACGAGCAGGAGCTGACCCAGGCCAAGGTGCCCTACGAAGTGGGCAAGGCCTTCTTCAAGAGCATGGCGCGGGCGCAGATCGCCGGCGAGCCGCAAGGCATGCTGAAGATCCTGTTCCATCGCGAGACCCTGGAAATCCTCGGCGTGCATTGCTTCGGCTACCAGGCGTCGGAGATCGTCCACATCGGCCAGGCCATCATGGACCAGCCGGGTGAGCGCAATACCCTGAAGTACTTCGTCAACACCACCTTCAACTACCCGACCATGGCCGAAGCCTATCGGGTAGCCGCCTACGACGGCCTCAACCGGCTTTTTTGAGCGGCTCCGGCCGGTGGCCTGAGCCGGCCGGGGAGATCGATTTCAGCGATTCTCGAGGGTGGCAGTGGCCAAACCGGGAAAGTCTGTAATCAGGCTGTCCACGCCGAAGTCGGCGAGCCGGCGCATCAGCGCCGGTTCGTTGACCGTCCACACCGACACATGCAGCCCCAGGCGCTGGGCCTTGGCCAGGCGCTCGGGGCTGCAGTGCGTCCAGTTCAGCGCGAGCAATTCGCAGCCGTAGTTCTGCGCGACCTTCAGCGGGTCGAGCCAGGTGTATTCCGCCACCAGTCCTCGCGAAACGTCCGGCACCAGCTCCTGGGCCGCGCCGAGCACTTCCCGCGAGCTGGAGGTGATGGTCACCTTGTCCAGCAGGCCGAAGCGCTGGGCCATTTCACGGATCGCCAGCACCGTGGTTGCGGCGCGGGTACGCGAGGCGCTCTTGACCTCCAGTTGCCAGTGCTCGAACGGGCATTTCTCGAACAGCTCTTCAAGACGCGGGATGGGGCAGGGCTGCACCCAGCCCGGGCCACCGTTGCGCGCGTCGTAGGTCACCAGCTCCGCCGCCGTGTGCTCCACCACCTTGCCGCGGCGGCCGGTGGTGCGCTTCAGGCTCGGATCATGGATCACCATCAGCTCGTTGTCGGCGGACAGGTGCAGGTCGAGTTCACAGCGTCGCACGCCATGTTTCAGGCATTGCAGGAAGCTGGTCAGGGTATTTTCCGGGGCTTCGCCCTTGGCGCCACGATGGCCGTAAATCTGCGTCACGTTTGTTCCTTCAAGTAAGGCTGAGAACTGAAACTCAGGAAGCTGGCGGGTCGTTCTGTTCCAGGGCCTGGCGGCGTTGCTGTTGCTGGCGTTGCAGGATGTAGCGGGCCAGCAGCTGGCGCTGGGCATCGCTGATATCGATGAACTCGGTGCCGATGTCGTATTGGCCGTCGGCCAGCTTGTCGCAGTGGGTGATCCGGGCGCGCAGCAGCAGGCCGGAGGCGCGTGGCATCAGGACCATCTTCAATGCCACGCGGGCGCCGGGGTCGAAGGCTGCGGGGTGCTTGAACTCGACACCGCCCTCGGACAGGGTCACCGCCTGCGGCGCGCCGATCTGTCCGATGAGGGTTTGCGCGAGCACCGCGCTGAGCAGGTCGATGCGTTTGTTCTGGGCCTTGAGGAAGGCGGCCAGGGTGCGATCCTTCTCGCTCAGCTGGCGCAGCAGATGCTGCGATTCGAACTCGCTCAGGTGCAGTTCGCTGAGCAGGTTGAAGAGCGGCGAATCATCTTGCAACAAGTCCGGGCCAAGGGCATCCGCCGCGCTCAGCGGGCTAATTTCCAGTGCGATCCGGTCCTCGATACGATAGTATTCGCGGCGATCTTCTTCATCTAATGTCGACATGGCGAACCCATGGTTACGGCGGTGGTCTGAGTGTAAATCCGCTGTCCTGCCCCCGCCACAAGGACGTTCCTCTTTCATCCGAACAAGCCCCGACATGTTCAGACCTCTTTTCGTCTTCATCGGCACGCGCTACACCCGTGCCAAGCGCCGCAACCACTTCGTCTCGTTCATTTCCCTGACCTCGATGATCGGCCTCGCCCTGGGCGTGGTGGTGATGATCGTGGTGCTCTCGGTCATGAACGGCTTCGACCACGAGATGCGGACCCGCGTCCTCGGCATGGTCCCTCATGCCACCCTGGAGACCGGGCAGCCGCTGAACGACTGGCCGGCCCTTGCCGACAAAGTAAAGCAGAATCCCTCGGTGCTGGATGTCGCACCCTTCACCCAGATGCAAGGCCTGCTGACCCATGACGGCAAGGTACAGAAGGTCCTGCTCAACGGTATTGACCCGGCGCAGGAGCGCAAGGTTTCGATCATCGGCGACTTCATCCGGCAGGGCCGCCTGGAAGACCTGGCGCCGGGGAGCTTCGGCATCCTCATCGGCGACAAGGCCGCGGCCAAGCTGGGCGTGGGCATCGGCGACAAGCTGACCTTCGTCGCCCCCGAGGTCACCGTGACCCCGGCCGGGATGTTCCCGCGCATGAAGCGCTTCACCGTGGTCGGCACTTTCCACGTCGGCGCCGGTGAGATCGACGGCTACCTCGGCTTGACCAACCTTTCCGACCTGTCCCGCCTGCATCGCTGGAAGGCCGACCAGGTCCAGGGCCTGCGCCTGAAGTTCGACGATCTGTTCCAGGCCCCGCGCAACGCCTACAACATCGCGCGCCAGCTGGGCGAGCACGAGTACTACGCCCGCGACTGGACCCGCAGCTACGGCAACCTGTACCAGGCGATCCGCATGGAGAAGGCGATGATCGGCCTGCTCCTGCTGCTGATCGTCGCGGTGGCGGCGTTCAACATCATTTCCACCCTGGTCATGGTGGTCAACGACAAGCGCGGCGACATCGCCATCCTGCGTACCCTCGGTTCGACGCCGGGCCAGATCATGCGCATCTTCATGGTCCAGGGCACGGTGATCGGGGTGGTTGGCACCGCCATCGGCGCTGCGGTGGGCATTCTTGCCGCGCTCAATGTCAGCGCCGCCATCGCCGGTCTGGAGCGCCTGATCGGCCACAAGTTCCTCAACGCCGACGTCTACTTCATCGACTACCTGCCGTCCCGGATCATGGCCGAGGACGTGTGGATGGTCTGCGGCGCGGCGCTGGTCCTGAGTTTCCTCGCCACCCTGTATCCGGCCTGGCGTGCGGCACGCACCCAGCCTGCGGAGGCGCTACGTTATGAGTGAGTTGGGCATGAGTGATAAAGCCGTATTGAGTTGCCGCAGCCTGGGCAAGTCCTATGAGGAAGGCCCGGAGAAGGTGCAGGTGCTTTCCAACCTGCAACTGGAACTGTTCGCCGGCGAGCGTGTGGCCATCGTCGGCAGCTCGGGTTCGGGCAAGAGTACCTTGCTCAACCTGCTGGGCGGCCTCGACACCCCGAGCGAGGGCAGCGTATGGCTGGCCGGCGAGGAGCTGTCGGCGCTCGGCGAGCGCGCCCGCGGCCTGTTGCGCAACCGCGCGCTGGGCTTCGTCTACCAGTTCCACCACCTGCTGCCGGAGTTCACCGCCCTGGAGAACGTGTGCATGCCGCTGCTGATCGGTCGCACGCCGATCCCGGAAGCCCGCGAGCGCGCCGAGGCGCTGCTCAAGCGCGTCGGCCTCGGTCATCGCCTCAGCCACAAGCCGGCCGAGCTGTCTGGTGGCGAGCGCCAGCGCGTGGCGATTGCCCGGGCGCTGGTCAACCGGCCCGGCCTGGTGATGCTCGACGAGCCCACCGGCAACCTCGACCAGCACACCGCCCAGGGCATCCAGGACTTGATGCGCGAGCTGAGCACCTCGTCGCAGACCGCCTTCCTGGTGGTGACCCATGATCTGAACCTGGCGCGGCAGATGGACCGCGTGCTGCGTCTGGAAGAGGGCCGCCTGGTCCCGATCTGACGCGTGGCGGGCGCTCGTGCCGTCGCCGGGTGCCCTGTCGTTTTCCTTGCCTGGGTGCATCACTTCATGTTCAGACCCCTGTCAATCTTCATCGGCGCGCGCTACACCCGCGCCAAGCGCCGCAACCATTTCATTTCGTTCATCTCCATGACCTCGATGATCGGCCTGTCCCTTGGCGTGCTGGCGATGATCACGGTGTTGTCGGTGATGAACGGTTTCCAGCGCGAAATGAGTTCGCGGATCCTTGGCATGGTGCCCCACGCCATGATCGTCGGGGTCAACCCGCTGGACGACTGGCAGCCGGTGGCCGCCGCCGCGCTGAAGAATCCCGAGGTGATCGCCGCGGTGCCCTTCACCGAGATGGAAGGCATGCTCTCCTACAAGGGCTCGATGCAGCCGATCCAGGTCAGCGGCATCGACCCGGCGCAGGAAGGCAAGGTGTCCATCGTCGCCGACCACATCGTCCAGGGTCGCCTGGAAGACCTCAAGCCAGGCGAGTTCGGCGTGGTCATCGGCGAGATCACCGCCCGGCGCTTCCGCCTCAACGTCGGCGACAAGCTGACCCTGATCGTCCCCGAAGTGAGCAGCGCGCCGGGCGGCATCACCCCGCGCATGCAGCGCCTGAACGTGGTCGGCATCTTCAAGGTCGGCGCCGAGCTGGACGGTTCCATGGCCATGATCCACGTGGCCGATGCTGCGGAGATGCAGCGCTGGGCGCCGAACCAGGTGCAGAGCGTGCGCCTCAAGCTCAAGGATCTGTACGCGGCACCGGCGGTGTCGGCGTCCATCGCGTCCGGACTGGGCGACCAGTACCGTGCCGATGACTGGACCCACACCCAGGGCAGCCTGTTCAGCGCGATGAAGATGGAAAAGACCATGATCGGCCTGTTGCTGCTGATGATCATCGCGGTGGCGGCGTTCAATATCATCGCCACCCTGATCATGGTGGTGAACGACAAGGGTGCGGACATCGCCATCCTGCGCACCATCGGCGCCACACCGGGGCAGATCATGGGCACCTTCATGGTTCAGGGCAGCCTGATCGGCGTGGTCGGCACCCTGATCGGCGGTGTCCTCGGCGTGGCCCTGGCGCTCAACGTCAGCGCCGTGGTTGGCTGGATCGAGCGGGTCAGCGGCCAGCACATCTTCACCTCCGACGTGTACTTCATCAGCTCGCTGCCGTCGGAGCTGCAATGGGGTGACGTGGCGCTGATCTGCAGCGCCGGCCTGGTGATGAGCTTCCTCGCCACCCTTTATCCGGCCTGGCGTGCCTCGCAGGTCGAGCCGGCAATGGCCCTGCGTTACGAGTGAGGCGTGTGGCTGGGCAGGTCGATGACGAACCGGGTCCAGCCGTCCGTCGATTCCGCGCCGATGCTGCCGCCATGGGCCTGGACGATGGAGCGGGTGATGGCCAGACCCAGGCCCGCGTGTTCGCTGCTGCCGGCCCGGCGTGCCGGGTCGGCGCGGTAGAAGCGGTCGAACAGGCGCGGTAGCTGCGCGGCGTCGATCGGTTCGCCGCGGTTGGCCACTTCCAGGCGGATTCCACCGCTGCTTTCCCTGATATCCACCGTGATCTCGCCACCCGCCGGGGTGAAGCGCAGGGCGTTGTCCAGCAGATTGGACAGCGCCCTGCGCAGCATGTGGCGGTCGCCGGCCAGAGCGGCCTGGCCGCTACGCCGCAGGCTTACCTCGGCGTCCTCTGCAAGCGGCGCGTAGTACTCCAGCAGGGCATCCACTTCACCGTGCAGGGCCAATGGCTCGCGTGCCGGCATCAGCAGGCCGTGGTCGGCCTTGGCCAGGTAGAGCATGTCGTTGACCATCTGCGCCATCCATTGCAGCTCTTCCAGATTGCCGTGCAGCGCCTCGCGGTACTCGTCGAGGCTGCGCGGGCGGGTCAGGGTGACCTGGGTGTGGGTCAGCAGGTTGGACAGCGGCGTGCGCAGTTCGTGGGCGATGTCGGCGGAAAACGCTGAAAGGCGCTGGAAGGCGTCGTCCAGGCGTTCCAGCATGGCGTTGACCGTGGCCGCCAGCTCCGCCAGTTCCACCGGCATCTGCTCCTCCGGCAAGCGCGTGGTCAGCGAGCGCGCGGAGACGCTGGCGGCGATCTCGCCCATTTGCCGTAGCGGGCGCAAGCCGCTGCGCGCCGCCCAGATGCCGAGCAGGGCGGTGGCCAGGGCGCTGAGACCGACGGTCAGCCAGATCAAGTGCTGCATGCGCTGGAGGAAGTGCTGGTGGTGAGTGATGTCGAGGAACAGGGTCAGTTGCAGCGCCGGCAGTTGCACGCTGAGCCCGCGCCAGGCGGCATGCTCGCCGTGCAGGGTAGCCAGGCCGGGTGCGCTGGCGCCTTGCGGCAGGTCGGCGCGGCTGTCGAACCAGACCCGCCCGTCGTTGCCGCGCAGGCGCAGGGCCAGGTCGGTCTGGTGTGCCAGTTCTTCCTTCAGTTCCGGCAGCCGGGGCGCCAGTGCCGCCGGGCTATCGACGCCCTCGACAAGGCGTTGCAGTACCGGCAGGCGACTGTTGAGCAGTTGTTGGTCCAGTTCGATGAAGTGCGCCTCGCTGGCACGACTGAACAGGATTCCCGCCAGCAGCGAGACCACCGCCGTGCAGGCGGCGAACAGCAAGGCCAGGCGCGCGCCGAGGGACAGGCGCGGCATCAGCTCGGGCGCTCTTCGAGGACGTAGCCCATGCCGCGCACGGTGTGGATCAGCTTGTTGTCATGGGCGTCGTCGATCTTCAGGCGCAGGCGGCGGATCGCTACTTCGATGACGTTGGTATCGCTGTCGAAATTCATGTCCCAGACCTGCGAGGCGATCAGCGACTTGGGCAGCACTTCGCCCTGGCGACGCAGCAGCAGTTCGAGCAGGGCGAACTCCTTGGCGGTGAGGTCGATGCGCTGGCCGGTGCGTTCGACGCGGCGGCGGATCAGGTCCAGGCGCAGGTCGGCGACGCCCAGGCTGGTTTCCTGGGGCGGCGCGCTGCCGCGGCGCAGCAGGGTGCGGACCCGGGCCAGCAGTTCGGAGAAGGCGAAGGGTTTCACCAGATAATCGTCGGCGCCCAGTTCCAGGCCGTGGACCCGGTCTTCGACGGCATCACGGGCAGTGAGGAACAGCACCGGCACGTTGTGCCCGGCGTCGCGCACCGCCTGGAGGATCTGCCAGCCATCGCGGCCGGGTAGCATCACATCAAGGATCAGCAGGTCGTAGTCACCCGTCAGGGCCATGAACTGGCCGGTCTCGCCGTCGTTGGCCAGCTCGGTGCTGAACCCGGCTTCGCTGAGGCCCTGGCGCAGGTACTGGCCGGTCTTGGCCTGGTCTTCGACGATCAGCAGTTTCATGGAGCTCTCGGAGGATGGCGACGGTGACGTTATACCCGTCCGGCGCAATGGCCGGGGGAAGCTGACAAAGTTGTAATCTTTTCGTCAGGTCGATGCCAGCGCCAGCCTCGCACAATGCCGGCATGAATCGATCGCAACGAGGTACCCCCATGAAATCCGCACTTGCCGCCGCCGTTCTCGCGCTGTTCAGCCTGCCTGCGCTGGCCGCACCGGACCACGGCTTCGCCTTCGGCCAGCCGGCGCCGGCCGCCAAGGCCACCCGCACCATCGAGGTGACCCTCGGCGACATGTATTTCCAGCCGCGCAGCCTTGAGGTGAAGGCCGGTGAAACCGTGCGCTTCGTGGTGATCAACAAGGGCCAGGTGGCCCGTGAGTTCAACCTCGGCGACACGGCCATGCATGCCGCGCACCAGAAGGAGATGCTCGCCATGGCGCAGATGGATCATTCGCAGATGGGCCACGGTGGCATGGACCATTCGGCGATGGGCGGGATGCAGCACGACGATCCGAACATGGTCATGGTCCAGCCCGGCCAGCGCGGCGAACTGACCTGGACCTTCAGCAAGTCGGCGCCGATCGAGTTCGCCTGCAACGTGCCGGGGCACTACCAGGCCGGGATGGTCGGCACGCTGAACATCGCCCAGTGAGCCATGCAGGGCTCAAACCCGATAGACTAGGGCAATTTCGTCCTTCAGGTTTGAGCCATGCACCCCGCTGCAGAACACTCCCCGCTGGGTAAATCCAGCGAATACGTCTCCACCTACACGCCGTCCCTGCTGTTCCCCATCCCGCGCCTGGCGAAATGGGCCGAGCTGGGGGTCAGTGGCGACAACCTGCCATGGCAGGGCGTCGACTTCTGGAACTGCTTCGAGCTGTCCTGGCTGCTGCCGTCGGGCAAGCCGGTGGTGGCCATCGGCGAGTTCGCCATTCCTGCCGACTCGCCGAACATCATCGAATCCAAGTCGTTCAAGCTGTATCTCAATTCGCTGAACCAGACCGTGTTCGATTCACCGGAGGCGCTCCAGGCCTGCCTGGTGAAGGACCTCAGTGCCGCCGCTGGCAAACCCGTTGGCGTGCGCATCCGCAGCCTGGGCGAAGTGGCGGGCGAGGGTGTGGTCAGCCTGCCGGGCCAGTGCATCGACGATCTCGATGTCGGCATCAGCAACTACGAGCAGCCGCAGCCTGAGCTGCTGCGCTGCAATAAAGACAAACAAGTTGAGCAGGTGCTGCACAGCCACCTGCTCAAGTCCAACTGCCCGGTGACCGGCCAGCCGGACTGGGGTAGTGTGGTGGTGGAGTACCGTGGGCCGGAGCTGGATGCGGCGAGCCTGCTGACCTACCTGATCAGCTTCCGCCAGCATGCGGATTTCCATGAACAGTGCGTGGAGCGGATCTACCTGGATCTCAAGCGCCTGCTGGACCCGGAGCATTTGACGGTGTACGCGCGCTATGTGCGTCGGGGTGGACTGGATATCAATCCGTATCGGAGCATGGAGCCGGTCGAAGTGGATAACCGTCGTCTGGTGAGGCAGTAATCTGAAGAGCGCTACGGACCCTGTGGGAGCGGGTTCACCCGCGATTGCATCGGTGAATTCACTACCGTAATCGCGGGTGAACCCGCTCCCACAGGAGGCGCGGTGTTCTTTCGGATGTCAGATCCCCATGCTCTGCAGGCTCTGGACGATGTTGCGCAGGGTCGCGGTCAGCCCCGGGTGATCGACTTCGAAGCGTTCTACCGCGAGGTTCACGCCGTCCACCAGGTTGTTGTCCTGAGTCGCCGCCTCCAGTTGCAGCTGGGCTTCGATCTGCTGCATCAGTTCTTGCAGGTGCTCGCGCTCTTCCAGGGACAGCGGCGGGTCTTGTTCCAGTTGCTCGCGCAGGGTGGTGAGTTGCTCTTGCAGTTCGCGGGCAGGCATGCTGATCTCCCTTATCTCGATAGGCACAGCCATTGACCCCGGCCGACGGCGAAAGGTCCCTGGCACGCTTTTCAGAGTAATCCACCCGGCTGCGCTTTGCATGATCCGCGTCAAGCGTATGTTTCAGGGTTTTTCACCCTTCAGCCGACGCTGGCTGATATCCGTCAGGCAGTCCGCCAGTTCCTGCAGATGGTCGATCACCGAGTGCACGCCGAGGCCGAACAGCTGCAAGGTGGCCTTGCCACGCTTGTGTTCGCGCTGCCTGTCGTCCAGCGCCTGCCATTCCGTTTCCGACAGCCCGCACAAGGGGCCGCAGGCTGCCAGGCCGATGGTCCACAGGCCGGCATTCAGCCCGGCCTGGAGCAGGCGCGGCTCGCCGCTGATAAGCACGCAGCCGTCCAGTTGCCCGGCGTCGATATGCATCAGGGCTTTCCAGCAGGCGTCCGGTGCCGGCCAGGGCTTGGCATCGCCATGATGGATGGCCTGCAGCCAGTCGGGCAGGGGGCTGCTCAGGTGCTTGCCGTGGTCCGGGGCGACATCGTCCAGCCAGGCGCAGGGCACGTCGTGGCGGCGCAGCCAGTCGAGCACATCGAGAGCGCCGGGGGTGGGGAATACCTGCACATCCTTGGCAGCCTCCTGGCTGCGCCCGCCGAAATCGACCAGGCAGCCACGGAGTCCGAACAACAGCGCAGTGAAGGCGGGAGCGTGTGGCATGGACAACATCCCTGAAATAGCAGGGACGTTACCGAGCATCCATGACGTTTTGGTGACGCCCTGGTGAATACAGCGGCGTCAACTATTTGCGACGCGGACGCCATGAAGCTTTATACTCGCTCAATTTGGCGCGGGGCATTCGCCGCCCCGTTCAGTGTGCATCCAGGAGAATAGCTATGCGTGGGATCGGTACGGGAGTGCTCGATCGTTGGTTCCGGGCCGGTGTCTGCGCGACTGCGCTGCTGGCCCCTTTCGCTGCCCAGGCGGCCACCGAGGAGGACCCTTGGGAAGCCGTCAACCGGCCAATCTTCCGTTTCAACGACACGGTCGATACCTACGCGCTGAAACCCATCGCCCAGGGCTACCAGTGGGTGACCCCGCAGTTCCTGCAGGATGGCGTGCACAACGTCTTCCAGAACCTGGGTGACGTGACCAACCTGGCCAACAACATCCTCCAGCTCAAGCCACGGGCGGCGGGTATCGACACCGCGCGGCTGATCGTCAACACCACCTTCGGTCTCGGCGGCTTCTTCGACGTCGGTACCAAGATGGGCCTGCAACGCAACGACGAAGACTTCGGCCAGACCCTCGGCTACTGGGGCGTCGGCAGCGGCCCGTACGTGATGCTGCCGCTGCTCGGCCCGAGCACCGTGCGCGACGCCATCGCCAAGTACCCGGACACCTACACCGAACCCTACCAGTACATCGACCACGTGCCGACCCGCAACACCATCCGCGCCGTCGATGTGGTGGACACCCGGGCCAGCCTGCTGTCGGCCGAGAAGATGATCCGCGGCGACAAGTACAGCTTCATCCGCAACGCCTACCTGCAGAACCGCGAGTTCAAGGTCAAGGACGGCGAGGTCGAGGACGACTTCTGATTCGTCGCTACGGGCAATGCAGGAAAGGCGACCTTCGGGTCGCCTTTTTCGTTGCGCTCAGTGCATCTTCAGGATGCGCAGGCCGAGTTTCTGCAGGTTGTCCGGCTGATCCGCGATCCACACCACCTGGGTCGTGGCTTCCAGGCCCTTGAGGGCCGGATGGTCCGACTCGATGCGGACCAGCAACTGGTCGCCGACCTTGAATGTTCGTGGTGCCTGGATCTGCATGCCGCTGCTGGACAGGTCCAGGCACACCGCCGCGACCACCTGCTCTGCATGGATCAGGGTGACGTCGGCGTCGACCCGCATCCGGATGAAATCACGCTTCTCGCTGTAGCCGTCGAACGTCTGGTTCATGCCTTGATCCTTACATTGAGTTGCCACAAACCGGGTTTTTATAACTCCCGGTGATTTGCGCTGTAAAGAGCGGCGCGACAGCGTCGCCGCATGCTTGAAACGCCTGACGGATGGGAGTACCGTCTGCGCCTTACAGGGCACCTCTGCGGGTTGTCGGTCGGACGTTTCTGACCTACAACTCAGATAGACAGAGTGGCTAGAAGAGAATCCAGTACGTGTGCTCCAGCCTGTCGAGCCGCCTACGCCAACCTATTTCTGGCGCCGTTTGCCCACATGCAGAAAACCAGTGCAACGCTGCTGATAATCGATGACGACGACGTGGTGCGCGAAAGCCTCGCGGCCTATCTGGAAGACAGCGGTTTCAGCGTCCTGCAGGCGAACAATGGCCAGCAGGGTCTCGAAGTGTTCGAACAGGATCGGCCCGACCTTGTGATCTGCGATTTGCGCATGCCGCAAATGGGCGGGCTGGAGCTGATTCGCCAGGTGACCGAGCGTGCCCCCGACCTGCCGGTGATCGTGGTCTCCGGCGCCGGTGTGATGAACGACGCCGTCGAAGCCTTGCGCCTGGGCGCCGCCGACTACCTGATCAAGCCCCTGGAAGACCTCGCCGTGCTCGAGCACTCGGTGCGCCGTGCGCTCGATCGTGCCCGCCTGGTCCTGGAAAACCAGCGCTACCGGGACAAGCTCGAAGCCGCCAACCGCGAACTGGAAGCCAGCCTGCACCTGTTGCAGGAAGACCAGACCGCCGGGCGCCAGGTGCAGATGAACATGCTCCCGGAAAGCCCGTGGCACTGCGGCGGGTTCGCCTTCGAGCACCAGATCATTCCGTCGCTCTACTTGTCCGGTGACTTCGCCGACTACTTCCGGGTCGACGAGCGGCGCATTGCCTTCTACCTGGCGGACGTCTCCGGTCACGGTGCTTCGTCTGCGTTCGTCACGGTGCTGCTGAAATTCATGACCACCCGGCTGCTCTTCGAATTCAAGCGCGCCGGTTCGCTGCGGGACTTCAAGCCATCGGAAGTGCTCGGGCACATCAACCGCGGCCTGATCAACTGCAAGCTGGGCAAGCACGTGACCATGGTCGGTGGCGTCATCGACGAGGACACCGGCCTGCTGACCTACTCCATCGGCGGCCATCTGCCGCTGCCGGTGCTGTTCACCCCGGGGCAGGGCCGCTACCTGGAAGGCCGTGGCCTGCCGGTCGGCCTGTTCGACGAGGCGACCTACCAGGATCATGTGCTGGAACTGCCGCAACAGTTCAGCCTGACCCTGCTCTCGGACGGCATTCTTGACCTTTTGCCGGGCGAGACACTCAAAGATAAGGAAGCGGCCCTGCCTGAGATCATCAGGGACGCTGGCGGCAGCCTGGATGGCCTGCGGCAACGATTCGAATTGGCTACGCTTGGGGAGATGCCGGATGATATCGCCCTATTGGTGTTGAGCAGGAACCTTCAATGAGTACCGGTAGAATCCAGTTCGCCGAACAGAACGGCACCTTTGTTCTGAAGTTTGTCGGTGAAGTGCGCCTGACCCTGTGTTCGGCGCTGGATGCAACTATTGAAAAGATCTTCACCGCGCTGAATTTCTCGGCGATCGTCATCGATCTGACGGAAACCCAGAGCATCGACAGCACCACCCTGGGCCTGCTGGCCAAGCTGTCGATCCTGTCGCGGCAGAAGGTCGGCCTGTTGCCGACCGTGGTCACCACCCACGCCGACATCACCCGCCTGTTGCAATCGATGGGCTTCGACCAGGTGTTCAACATCGTTGACCGGCCGATCCCGTGCCCCGAGTGCCTGACCGACCTGCCGTCGCAGGACCAGGATGAAGATGTGGTGCGCTCCAAGGTGCTGGAGGCGCACAAGATCCTCATGGGACTGAACGACTCCAACCGCGAAGCGTTCCATGACCTGGTGAGCGCGCTGGAGCGTAGCTGACCCTTGCCTTCGGGGGCCTTGTCGCCAGCGATGAGGTCCTCAGTCCTTGCGCAGGAACTCGGTCTTTTCCGACCCGTCCGCATTCAGCTGGAACACCCGCTCCGGTTGCCCCTCGTCATTGAAGAACACCTGCCCCAGCCCCGCGCTGTTCCATAGCCGTTCCCCGGACTCGGCCCGGCTCGGCACCCTTGGTACCACTTCCATCAGGCGCCGCCGGGTAAACCAGTTCAGCGGCGAACGCGGCGAGTACAGCCAGCGGTTGAGCCGGTCGAAGACCTCCAGCAGCCGCGCCGGAAACTGGTTCTTGATGCCGCTGCTGGTCACCTGCCACAGGTGCGGGCTGCGCTGGCGATGGCGGATCAGCACTTCGTAGACGAACGAGTAATGCACGTCGCCGGAGAGCACCACGTAATGCCCCGGCGTGCGCGAATGGCGGAAGATGTTCAGGATCACCTGCGCCGCGCCGCGATGGGCCATCCAGTTCTCCGCATCCACCAGCAGCGGATAGCCGCACCAACTGAAGACCTTCTGCACCGTCTCGATCAGCTTCACGCCGAAGATCGGCGCCGGCGAGACGATGACCGCCGAGGGATGATCCAGCAGTGCCTGTTGCAGCTCGCAGAGTGCTTCCCAGTCGAGCAGGCCGGACGGCCTGGCCAGGTTGCTTTCGCTGCGCCAGCGCCGGGTGCGGGTGTCCAGCACCAGCAGGGTGGGGGTGGTGGGCAGGACGTAGTGCCAGTTCTGGAAGCGCAGCAGGTCGTCGATCAGCGCATCCTGCCGGGCGCCGTCCAGGTGCCCTTCGCTGGCGAACAGCGCCTGGCATTTTTCCAGCAGGTCGCCGAAGGCATCGGGGTTGTTGCCCCAGGCCTGGCACAGCAGGTAGGCCAGCAGGGCATTGCCGATGATCCGCCGCGAGAACGGATGGCCATAGGCGGTCTTTTCCCACTGCGCCGAGAGGTTCCAGTCATCGGTGATGTCATGGTCGTCGAAGATCATCAGTGTCGGCAGGTGCGCCAAGGCGCGTGCGACACCGCCGAGTCCGTCGATGAATCCTTCCAGGCACTGCTGTTCCTGGCGATAGCGGGCTTGCTGGGCGGCGCTCAGCGCCGGCATGTCCGGGGCGATCAGGGTCCACGGCACTGGCGACCAGACCAGCAGGTACATGGCCAGGGTTTCGGCGAAGGTCACCAGGTGGTTGTCGGCGCTGCTGCTGGTGAAGATCGGCTTGCGCACACCGCCGAAGAAGCGTTCGCGCAGGGTCTCGTTGCTTTTCAGCGCTGGCAGCAGTTCGCCGCGCTGGTAGTAACTGGCCGGGTGCGTGTAGAGCTCGACGCTGTCGCGAACCACGGCACCCTCCAGGCATTCCTCGAACAGGCCGAGGCGCTGGATCAGGCGGTGGATGGCGCGCAGCATCGGCCCGGCGACGTCGTCGGCGTAGACCTGGTCGCCGCTCATCATCAGCAGCGCCGGTCGTTCGCTGGCCTCATGCGGGCTGGCCAGCAGGCGGTCGGCGCAGAGCAGGCCATCGGCGGCGGGATGGTGCGGCTTGCGGCAGGAGCCGTGGAGCAACTGGTCCAGGCGCGAGCGCACGACAAAGTCCGGCCGCGTCGCGCCGTCGTACAGCAGGTGCGGCGCCCACCCCGCGATGCCTTCGCCGTCCAGCAGCAGGTCGTAGCCGATGCGCTGGTCGCAGGGCAGCAGGGTCTCCAGCTGGATGTCCATCAGGTGCATGAACGCATGCCGGCCCACCGGCAGGATCCGGCAGCGCGGGCCTTCCAGGGGCAGAACCAGCGGCTCGGTACCGGGGCAGTGCAGGTGCAGTTCCGGCACGAGGGGACGCGTGGCGACCAGCCAGAAGACGAGGCGCGTGGTTTCAACCCGGCGCAGCAGCGGCCCGGCGAGTACCAGCGGCAAGCTAGGGGAATCGGACATCAAGGCGGGGATCGTTTGCCAGTAGTTGCGAAAGACGCGGGACTTTCCGCGCTGTCGCGACTACTGGCAAACCGATATTTGTATCAAGCTTTTGCAGAAAGCAAGGCTTCGAGCTTTTCCTGGTCGCGGGCGAACAGGCGAATGCCCTCGGCCAGTTTCTCGGTGGCCATGGCGTCTTCGTTGAAGGCCCAGCGGAAGCGGCTTTCGTTAAGGTCTACACGCGGCTCGCCCTGGGCGCCCGGCTTGAGCTGGCGTTCCAGGCTGCCCTGGTCGTCGCTCAGTTGTTGCAGCAGTTCGGGGCTGATGGTCAGGCGGTCGCAGCCGGCCAGTTGCTCGATCTGGCCGATGTTGCGGAAGCTGGCGCCCATGACGACGGTGTCGTAGCCATTGGCCTTGTAGTAGTTGTAGATCCGGGTCACCGACTGCACGCCCGGGTCTTCGGCACCGACGTACTCCTTGCCGGTGGACTTCTTGTACCAGTCGTAGATGCGCCCGACGAACGGCGAGATGAGGAATACCCCTGCATCGGCGCAGGCGGCGGCCTGGGCGAAGGAGAACAGCAGGGTCAGGTTGGTCTGGATGCCTTCCTTTTCCAGGACCTCGGCGGCACGGATGCCTTCCCAGGTCGAGGCCAGCTTGATCAGCACGCGATCGCGGCCGACACCGGCCTTGTCGTACAGCTCGATCAGTTGCCGGGCCTTGGCCAGCAGGGCCGGTTCGTCGAAGGACAGGCGGGCATCGACTTCGGTGGAGATGCGTCCCGGGATCGCCTTGAGAATGCCGCTGCCGACCGATACGGCGAAGGCATCGCAAGCCAGGTCGACATTGCCCTTGCTGCTGGCGATGGCCTGGGCCAGCAGGTCGGCATAGCCGGGCAGGGCGGCGGCCTTGAGCAGCAGGGAAGGGTTGGTGGTGGCATCGACCGGCTTGAGGCGACTGATCGCGTCGATATCGCCGGTGTCGGCGACGACGGTGGTGAACTGCTTGAGTTGTTCCAGCTTGGAAGTCATGAGCGTGCTCTGTCCTGTGCGGTGCAACGACATTACCCGAGCCCCGTCGGTGGCTCAAGGCCAGCCTGACAGGGTTTTGGCGGTATGTCTTCGAGTGCCGCGGGGCGCGCTGGTTCCTAGTGGCCTTTTAGCAATTCGGCGGCCTGGTCCAGCAGGCCAAGGGGGTCGTTGGTCTTGTGCACGTCCACCGAGAGCAACTGGCGGAAACGCCGTGCACCCTTGAAGCCCTGGGCCAGGCCGAGCACGTGGCGGGTCACGTGGTGCATGGCGCCGCCGGCGGCCAGGTGCGCGGCGATATAGGGTTTCAACTGCTCCAGGGCTTCGCTGCGGCTGATCACCGGGGCTTCGCTGCCGAACAGCTGCTGGTCCACCTGCGCCAGCAGGTACGGGTTGTGGTAGGCCTCGCGGCCGAGCATCACGCCGTCGAAGGTCTTCAGGTGCTCATGGCACTCTTCGAGGGTCTTGATACCGCCGTTGAGGATGATTTCCAGGTCGGGGAAATCCTGCTTCAACTGCGCCGCGATGTCGTAGCGCAGCGGCGGGATCTCGCGGTTTTCCTTCGGTGACAGGCCTTCGAGGATGGCGATCCGCGCATGCACGGTGAAGCTGCGGCAGCCGGCATCGCGCACCTGGCCGACGAAGTCGCACAGCTCGGCGTAGCTGTCGCGGCCGTTGATGCCGATGCGATGCTTGACCGTCACCGGAATCTGCACCGCGTCGATCATCGCCTTCACGCAATCGGCCACCAATGCCGGATGGCCCATCAGGCAGGCGCCGATCATGTTGTTCTGCACCCGGTCGCTGGGGCAGCCGACGTTCAGGTTGACCTCGTTGTAGCCCGCCACCTCGGCCAGCTTCGCGCAGGCCGCCAGGTCGGCTGGCACGCTGCCGCCCAGTTGCAGGGCCAGCGGGTACTCGGCGGCGTCATGGCCGAGGAACCGCGCGGCATCGCCATGCAGCAGGGCGCCGGTGGTGACCATCTCGGTGTAGAGCAGGGCGTGGCGGGAGAGCAGGCGCAGGAAGAACCTGCACCGCCTATCAGTCCAGTCCATCATCGGCGCCACGCTGAAGCGGCGGGACAGGGTGGCGGGGGTTGTCGCGGATTCTGTGAGCATGGGTCGGCTACGTGGCTTCGGCGCGTCGGACACTTTGGGCGGGACACGGCGTGGAGATCAAGGAAAGGCGGGCAGTTTACCAGATGGCGGGGTGTTCGCCTGTAGCGGCATGAGTCCAGTGAGTTGATGGAGCGCCTGAATCAGGCAAGCCGTCCGGTGTTCACCAAGTAAACGGCCTGACTTGAAGCGATATCGATATATTCAATTTGATTTGGCCTTGAAAGTTTGGGGCGTGTTTTATTTGGTTCTCTTCCAATTGATTTCGTGCTTGGTAGCGTTTCGAAGGTTTCAAGTCCGTGCGTGGGCCGGATTTCTACCTGCCAGAAATTCCTGGGCGTCACGCCCAGGGTGGTGCTGAAAAATAAAACCTGAAAATCTATCCTTGGAGCTTCAAGAATTCAATTCCTCGTTTGTAATGGAATGTTGTGCGTCGTGCGCCTATTACGATTCAGTACATTTCAATAGTTTCACCGGGCTAATAACGACCGACGGTTGATTGGTTTTTATCCATTTTTACTCTGAAACATAAAGATACAGAATTGAGGGTGACTCAACCTGTTTGAAAACATTGAATTATAGCGATTCGCCCTGGAAGGGTGCTTGCCGAGTGATTGATGTGGGTCAAGGGAATAGCCTGTTCAGAAGTGAAGTAAATCCACTCCGGAAGAAATCTTATCTGGGTGATGTATTGATACAGCAGCCACTGAGTTTCTTTGTAGTTGCTGTAATAGGCGTGATGTTGGTTTGCCTGATTCTGGCTATTGCCTTCTTTGGCACCTTCACGAAGAAGTCCACGGCCAATGGGATCTTGATGCCAGAGCACGGAATGCTGCGATTAAGCTCTTCTGCCAGCGGTGTTATCAGGGATGTGCTGGTCAAGGAAGGTGAGTTCGTGCAAACAGGCCAGAAACTATTTGTTCTCTCTGGGGAGCGGTTCGGACGTAACGGAAAAACGCAGTCAAGAATCTCCCAGGAACTGAATCATAGAAAAAGGCTTCTTGTAGCATCCCTGGGAATATCGGAGGCTCGCGCCGCATCCCAGAAGAAGATGATAGATGAGCGCCTGAAAGGGATCGCTTCCGAAAAGAAACGATATGCGGAGGAGGCTCGACTACTGGAGCGTAGAATTTCCCTGGCCAAGGCTCATTTCGAGCGGCAACGGAGATTGGTCGAGGAAAAGTTCGTTTCGCTGGCGCAGTCCCAGCAAGCCGAGGCGGAAGTGCTGGCGTTGCAGGGGCAGCTTCAAGCCACCAGTCACGCGATGGCTGCGCTGCTCAAGGAACAATTGGAATTGGATACGAGGCGCCACGAGGTGGAGCTTCAATACCAGTCAGAGATTGCGGAAGCCGAGAGTGCGCTGAGCAGCGTACATCAGGATCTGGCCGAGAGTGAGGTCAGGGCCGAGCAGATCGAGGTTGCGCCATTTTCCGGAATGATAACGGGGTTGAATGCACAAGTCGGACAGTTGGTGTCGCCCGGCAACCTGCTGTCCAGCCTGGTCCCGAAAGACGCCAGTCTGATTGCCAGCATCTACGTTTCGGCGAAACAGTCCGGCTTTATCGATGTTGGCCAGAAAGTATCGATCAGGTATGCCGCTTACCCGTATCAGAAGTTTGGAATGGGCCATGGAACGGTGGTCACGATCGCGAAAAGCCCCTATGCGATACAGGAGTTGCCTCCCCATGTTGGAAGTGCCCTGCAATCACTCGCGACTGATTCGTCCCAGCTCTTCTATCAAGTCAGCGTTGCCCTGGACACTCAATACGTCAGCGTCTATGGCGCACAGACGCTTCTTCAAAGCGGCATGCTGCTTGAGGCCGATATCATGCAGGACACGCGAAAATTATACGAATGGGTACTTGAGCCGCTGTTTTCCGTCAGTGGACGAATGTGATTGGAGTTTGAACTGGAGTGATAGGCACAAGGATTTAAAGGAATGATGACAAAGCGGGAGCTGGAAGTTCTGGAGCTGTTGGTCAAGGCCAAGACCAACAAGCAGATTGCAAGTGATCTGAATATCAGCGTCTATACGGTTCGCGATCATGTTTCTTCGCTGATGCGCAAGGCAAATGTCGGGTCGCGCACTCAACTTGTCTTGATGGCCGTTGCTTCGAACGAGAGCGGGAAAATGTTTTTTCGTGCGGCCAGTTGTTGAGGTTACCCCTACGCTTGTAGGACAGACACTGTTCTGGCGGTCTGTTAGCGTGCACTGCAACTGTTGAGTTCAATAAAAGCCTGAAATGGGGTGAAGGGATGCGGGAACTGGATATCAGGGAAATGGCACTTGTCAGTGGCGGTACCGTGCCGGTCATGGTCGGCGGCGCGGTCGTCGGGGCCGTCGGCTATGCGGGCGCTGTAGTAGGAGGACAAGAGTTTTCCTGGGGAGAATTGGGATTGGCGGTAGTGTCGGGAGCAATCGCTCCGGCAATGGTCGGCGGTAAGGTGGCGGCGGTAGTGACTGCTGAGTTGCTGCATGCCATGAACTTTGCTTTTGCAGCGGGTGTTCTGTCGGGCGCCATCAGCAATCAGGACGAGGCCGGAACCAACTACGGCCGCTGATAAATCATACAAGGAGGTAACCATGACGGATTGGGCCGGTTTCACCATCGTCAGTGCAATAGTTGTCATTTGCCTGGCTCGTGTCTACAAGGCACGTACTCAACGAAGTGTCACACCTTTTTCCGCGCTTCTGCTCGTGCCGCTTATCGTCGTGCTGACCGGGGTCCTCACGGCAGCCTGGCGGGCGTTCCAGGAGACATGATGAGTGCTGATTTCATTGGCGGTCTGGACGCCCGGGATTTCCTGGCGAACACCTATGGCAAAAAACCAGCGGTGTTCCGGGGTTCCTTGAACTCGACCCTCATTGGCCCTGCAGAAATGAACGACTTGTTTCTCCAGGCCGATTGCTCGAATGACGATTTCAAGCTGGCCTTTGGCGGGCGGCTCGTCGAGAAGGCCGACTACGTCGAGCGCTATGTGCACCTGGGCGTCGAACGTTCCAGATTGAAAAAGCATGCGGTCTACGATTTCTTGTCGAAAGGCGCCACCGTGATCGTCAATCGTATCGAGCGATGCGACAAGGTTGCCCGGCTGGAGCAGGAAATTTCGAAACTGACCGGCCATCGTTCCTTGACCAGTGGCTACCTTGCCTATCGTTCGATGGACTCTTTCAAGAGTCACTGGGATACCCGCGATATCTTCGTATTCCAGTTTTCCGGACGCAAACGCTGGGTAATCAACGAGCCGACGTTCAGAGACCCCTTGTATATGCAGCAAAGCAAGGACTTCGAGGCCGTTTTTTCACCGCCCGACAATGTCTACATGGATGTGACGCTCGAACCGGGTGACATGCTCTACGTGCCACGCGGGTGGTGGCACAACCCATCCCCGGTAGGTGAGAAAACCTTTCATCTGACCGTTGGCACCTATCCGCCAACCGGCCTGGACTATGTCAACTGGCTGATGATTTTGTTGCCCCAGGTAGAGAGTGTGCGTCGTTCACTCGATAACTGGGAGGCTGACAAAGAAACAGTCAAGGACATCGCTGCAGCGCTGGGTAACCTGGCCGCGAGTCCGTCGAGTTATGAACAGTTCATGAAGTCCCATCACCACAAGTGGGGCGTGCAGGGCCGCTTGAGTTTCGATTTGATGATGGATGACGACCAGCCTGTTTCGCCCTTGGCGATGCTGGATGTCTCGCCGTGTCTCGTTGTGAACTCGCGCACCGAGACAGCCACGATCAATGATTGCACCCTGTCGGTGGCGGGGACGCCGGGCGTGGTCCTGGGCTACTTGTCCAGTGGCGTGGCGCGTTCGATGGAAGATATCTACCAGTTGCTCGCACCGGCAGGACGCTCCGAGCTGTCCCGTGTCGTGCGAGAGCTGGTTAGGCATGAGGCAGTCTACGTTCGTTAGATTGAACGCTTCCTGATACTCCACAGTGATCTATTCCGATACCAGAGGCCCGCATGCTGCGGGCCTTGATTCATAAAATATAAATATATGAAAGTTGTTCTGCAGTCTGAAAGCCAGGAGTGCGGCCTGGCCTGCCTCGTCATGATCGCAACCCATCACGGTCATCATCTCAGTCTCCTGGAGGCGCGCCAGCGTTTTTCCACCTCACTCAAAGGCGTCACGGTTGGGCAGGTGGCCCAATACGCACAAGCCATTGGTTTTTCATACCGTGCGTTGAGGGTCGATCTGGAAGAGCTGGGCCAACTGAAGGCGCCGTGCATACTGCATTGGGACATGAACCACTTCGTGGTATTCGAAGGGATGAAAGGAAAGAGGGTCGTCATTCTCGATCCGGCTGTTGGGCGGCGCATCCTCAATCTTTCCGACGTGTCCAGCCACTTTACCGGTGTAGCGCTGGAGCTGACCAAAAACGCATCTTTCAAGTCGGCCAGGAAGGCCGCCAGGATCAGCCTGAGAGAATTGCTCGGGCGCGTGATCGGATTGAAGCGTGCAATCACAAATATTCTCGGGCTCGCACTGGCGCTGGAAGTAATCGCGTTGCTATCCCCCCAGGTGACTCAATGGGTGGTGGATGGCGCATTGGTGACGGGCGACAGTGATCTGCTTCTCCTGGCGGTGATGGGCGGTGCGCTGCTATTGCTGATTGATTTCTTTCTAAGGATGGCAAGGGGCTGGATCGGACTGAGGATCAACCAACAGTTGACGTTGCAATGGACGACCCATTTATTCGGTCACCTGTTGAGGCTCCCTTGGCCATTCTTCGAAAAAAGACACCTCGGCGACATAACCGCCAGGTTTCAATCATTGAATGCCATACGCCAGGCGCTGACCAACGGGGCGATCACGGCAATATTGGACGGGCTGGTTGCATTGGTAACCCTCGCGATGATGTTGCTGTACAACCCGGCGCTCACCGCAGTCGTATTGTCGGCTCTGGCCCTGTATGGCGGGCTCAGGGGCGGCTTCTACTTTCCGCTCAGGAAAGCGTCTGAAGAACGCATCGTTCTATCTGCACGGGAAAATTCCTATTTTCTCGAGACCCTGCGAGCAGCACTGCCCTTGAAGTTGTTCAATTCCGGTGCCCAACGACTTTCCACCTGGCAGAACCTGCTGGTCGATGTACAGAATCGGGATCTGGAAACCCAGAAGATCGTGTTGCTGTTTGCCAGCCTGAATACTCTTATTTTCGGCTTGGAAGGCATGCTGCTTTTGTACTTTGGCGGCCATGACGTCTTGAGCGGGGATTTGACGCTCGGCATGTTGCTGGCTTTCCTGGCCTATAAATCACAGTTCACCAGCCGCTGCAGCAAGTTGATCGATCTCGGCGTGGAGATTCGCATGTTGTCGCTACATGCCGAACGCATAGCCGATATCGCACTCGAGGCTCCAGAGCCCGAAGCCAGTCATGAATATGATGTCACCCACTTGCCGTCTTCCATCGAGCTGCGCGGTGTCTCGTACAAATATGCTGACGGGGAGCCTTGGGTAATAAGGAATTTCTCCCTGAGCATTGCGCCAGGCCAGTCCGTTGCCATTGTCGGTCGGTCGGGATGTGGCAAGAGCACCCTGTTCAAGATGATTCTGGGTTTGATCGCTCCCACGGAAGGGGAAATTCTGATTGGCGGGGTTCCTGTCTCCCAATTGGGCCCTGGCGTCGTCAGGGATCTTGTTGGCGCAGTCATGCAGGAAGATCAATTGATGGCAGGGTCGCTGGCGGAAAATATCTGTTGCTTCGACCCGACGGCCGAACTGAGTCAAATAGAACATTCCGCCCGGCTTGCCAATATTCACAAGGCCATTTCCAGGATGCCGATGGGTTACCAGACAATGGTTTCGGAGATGGGCAGCGGGCTCTCCGGAGGGCAGCGGCAGCGATTGATGCTGGCAAGGGCCTTGTTTAAAAAGCCGCACATTCTCGCCCTGGATGAAGCCACCAGCAACCTGGACCTGCACAGTGAGCAACACGTTATCGAAGCGCTGAAAGAGATGAACATGACTCGGATCATCATCGCGCATCGCAAGGAAACACTCTCTTTCGTCGACCGTGTGGTAACGATAGCCAATGGCGAGATCGTTGCTGATGAGTCTCTGTGAATGCCTCCCATGCCGCTGATGCTCCTGTGTTTCGCCCTGTTGTTCACTGTGCTTCCAGCGCCCGCCATGTCTGCGGCGAGGGACGAGGGCACGCTGTTGTTCGCCTATGAGATGGCCAGGACGCACGATGCGGCGTATGCGGCGGCGCAGCTGGATTCCGATGTCGGGCGCGAGCGATATGTCCAGGGACGGTCGAGGCTTTTGCCGGAGATTTCACTGGATACCCAGCTGGCCAGGACGGAAACCGAATACAAGGTCGTAGGCGGACAGCTCGATCGCAGGGGCAATAACCAGAGTTTCGGTATACAACTTGTCCAGCCTGTCTTCCGCTGGCAGTCCTGGATAGCCTATGAACAGGGTGACAGGCAACGGATCCTGTCCGAGATCAAGGTAAGCATCGCCTCCCAGGATCTCAGGCTCAGGGTCGTTGAGGCCTACCTTGATTTCCTGACCTCCATGGAAACCCTGCGGGCACTGGATGAGCTAAAAGTGTCCTCTCGTCAGCAACTGGCCAGCGCGAAGAGGGGATACGAGCTTGGCGACGCCTCCATCGTTGACGTGCAGGAGGCGCAGTCCGGGCTCGACCAGGCCAATGCCAGCTTCATCAAGGCCAGAAGCACGATGGATATCGCCCGTGCCAGGATCGAGAAGATCACCGGCAGGCCCCTCTACGGTGCCAGGCTGCCTGCCAGGCCTGTCGAGCTTGAGCTGCACCGTCTGGGGGACATCCGTGACTGGATCAAGATGGCTCAAGTCGGCAATCTGACGGTTCAGCAAAAAGAGGTCTTGCTGAGTATTGCCGCGGGTGAAGTGCAGTCCAGGCGCGCCGAGGGCTTGCCGGTCGTGGACTTGGTGATGTCGCGCAGCATGCAGCAGAGCCCCAGCGCGTCCACGGAGCGAAGCGACGCCTCTTCCATCGGGCTTCGATTGTCGATGGCTATTTCTTCAGGCGGACGGACAAGCTCATCGGTGCGCGAAGCGAAGGCGCTGCACGCCCAATCAGAGTATGAGCTGGAGGACAATCGCCAGGCGGCTGCGCTTGAAGTGCGTGAGCATTGGCTGGGCGTCACCGATGGTGCTGCCTTGGTGAAAGCACTGGAATCGTCCGAGCGTTCTGCCAGCTCCGCGGTGAAGTCGAACATGCTTGGTTTTACGCTCGGTGCACGAAGCGGCATGGATGTACTGGAGGCGCAAACCAATCTGGCCGATGTAAGAGGCCAGTTGAGCAAGGCCCGGTACGAAACGCTGTTGTCCTACATTCGATTGAAGTCGTCCGTTGGCGGATTGAGCGATGAGGATGTCGTCTGGCTGGATGATCTGCTCTCTGACGCGACGGTCAGCTCCGACCCGAGAGGAATGTCACCAACTCTCGCCCATGGGCGCTCAACCCCTCCCACTCCCTGAAGCAGATGCGCAACTCCAGCGCCGCCATGGGCTGCGTTTGAGTAAGCTCCGGTTTCTGCCATCATGGAACGCCATTTCCGCAGGAGCGCACGCTTGAGCCAGTACCAGCCACCCCTGACCCTGACCCCGCGCATGTTGTCGCTGGTGGCTGAAATCGGCGAGCGCGTCGGGCTGCTGGCTGCCCGGCAGGAACAGGCCACGCCGCAGCTTCGGCGTGGCAATCGCATCCGTACCATCCAGGCGTCGCTGGCCATTGAAAACAATACCTTGAGTGTCGAGCAGGTCACGGCGGTACTGGACGGCAAGCATGTGCTGGGGTTGCCTCGCGAGATACAGGAGGTGCGTAACGCCTTCGCGGCGTATGAGGCCATGCCGGGCTGGCAAGCGGACCGACGTGACCATTTGCTGGCGGCTCACGGATTGCTCATGCACGGCCTGATCGACGATGCCGGTCACTATCGGCGTGGCGGCGTCGGCATCTACCGTGGTGAGCGCTTGTTGCACATGGCACCCCCGGCCAGTCGGGTGCCGCAACTGGTGGACGATCTGCTGGGATGGCTGGGACGTTGCGAACTGCACCCGCTGATCGCCAGTTGTGTCTTCCACTACGAGTTCGAATTCATCCATCCCTTCGCCGATGGCAACGGGCGCATGGGGCGACTCTGGCAAACCCTGCTGCTCAGTCAGTGGCGAGGGGTGTTGGCGTACCTGCCGGTGGAAAGTGTGATTCGCGAGCAGCAGGATGCGTATTACGAGGCGTTGGCGCTTTCCGACAAGCTTGCGGAAGCGACGCCGTTCGTTGAGTTCATGCTGAATGCGTTACGTCAGGCGCTGATTGAAAGTGCGGGCACCGAACAAGTAAGCGAGCAAGTAGACGAGCAAGTAAGCGATCAAGTAGCGCGCCTTTTGCGAGTGCTGGCATCGGGCGAGGCATTGAAAGCCGGCGAACTGATGCAGCGATTAGGCTTGAGCCACCGCCCGACCTTCAGCAAGAACTACCTCAAGCCGGCCCTTGCCGCCGGGGTGGTCGAGATGCTCGATCCCGCTTCGCCGCGTAGCCCGCTGCAACGCTATCGCAGGCCATTGCGAACCTGACCCTTCTGCAGAAAAACGCCGTTGGCGACAGGTTCAGTACCTGGGGAGCCCCTTGGCGCTTTCCGTCGCATTGAACTGGCGATTGCTTTATCGCCTCTCAGCGCTGTCCCGAAAGGAACGTCACCAACTCCCGCCCATGTGAACTCAACGCCTCCCATTCCCTGAAGCAGATGCGTAACTCCAGCGCCGCCCACCGTTCCTCCAGGACCACGCAGCGCACCGGCAACTCCTGCTCCAGACGCCGTGCGGTGGTCTCGGGGAGCATGGCGATACCGGCCCGTTGCGCCACCAACTGCGCAATGGCTTCGAAGCCAGGCGCGCGGACGCGGATCTTCAGGGGCATGGACAGGTTCATCGCCTTTTCCTCGACGAAGCGCTGCATGGCTCGTTCTGGTGGCAGGCAGACGAAGGGGTAGGCGAGGGCGTCGTGCAGATGCAACTGGCCGCGCTCCGCCAGTGGATGATCGATCGGCACCAGCAAGGCCAGGCGTTCGCTGCGGAACGGCACCGAGACCACGCCTTCGTTGACCAGGTTGCCGTCGTACACGCCAATCTCGCATTCGCCGCCACGCACCATGCGCAGGATATCCGTGCTCTTGTGTTCCACCAGGTGCAGGTCGATTTCCGGGTAGTCGAACAGGAATGGCCCGAGCACGCTGGGCAGGATGGTGCTGTTGCTCACGGTGGAGGCCGCCAGGTGCAGGATGATGCGCTTCTGCCCGGCCAGTTCCTTGAGCATGTCGTCCAGCTTGCGTGCCTCGCCGAGCACCCCGCGTGCCGACTCCAGCACCAGGCGCCCGGCCGGGGTCAGTTGCATGCCGTCGGCCTTGCGGGTGAACAGCACCAGGCCGCTGCGTTCCTCGAACTGGCGCAGGCGCATACTGGCAGCGGACACCGCCACCGGAAAGCTCGCCGCCGCCTTGCTCAGGCTGCCGCTTTCGGCGATGGCGGCGATCAGGCGCAGGTCGGGCAGGTCGAAGTGCATCAGGGGTTCTCCAATTCAGAATGCCCTGTTCGGAAAAAAGCGATTCTGGCGCGGTGGCGTTCTGTTCAGAATAAGCCTGTCACATTCTGGTGCAGACCTCCATGATCACCTTGCCTTCCCCGATCCAGCGCTCCCTCGACAATGGCAGCCTGTACGCCGTGCTTGCCGCCCTCGGTTTCAGCTTCAAGGCGATCTTCGTCAAGCTGGCCTACGCCGCCGGCACGGTGGACGCCATCACCTTGCTCGCCCTGCGCATGGGCATTGCCCTGCCGCTGTTCGTCTGGCTGGTGTGGGCCAGCCGGCATCACGACAATGCGCCGCTGACCTGGAACAGCGCCGGGCGCGTGCTGTTGCTGGGGCTGTTCGGCTACTACCTGGCGAGCCTGTTCGACTTCTATGGCCTGCAGTACATCAGTGCCGGGCTGGAACGGCTGATCCTGTTCACCTACCCGACCCTGGTCCTGATCTTCCAGGCCGTGGCCCTGCGCGAGCGGCCGACCCCGCGGGTGCTGGCGGCCATGGGCCTGTGCTACCTCGGCCTGGGCATCGCCTTCGTGCATGACGTGAGCATTTCCGGCATGGGCAACCAGGTGATCCTCGGTTCGCTGTGGGTGTTCGCCAGCGCGGTGACCTATGCGCTGTACTACTCCGGGACCGGCGTGATGCTCAAGAGCATGAGTTCCATGCGCCTGGCCGGGCTGGCGGGGACGGCGTCTTCGGTCATGGTGCTCGGGCACTACCTGCTCACCGGCGATTTTTCCCTGCTCGCACAACTGCCGCCGGCGGTGTGGCTGAATGCACTGCTGATGGCGATCTTCTCCACCGTGCTGCCGATCTGGTGGGTGTCGCTGGCGATCCAGCGCCTGGGGGCGACGCAGACGGCGGCGGTGGGCAATCTCGGGCCGGTATTGACAGTGCTGGGCTCGTGGGCACTGCTCAGCGAGGAGATTTCCGCGTATCAGATTGCCGGCCTGGCGCTGGTGCTGTTCGGGGTTTCCCGGCTCAAGCCGGGGAAGCCGAAGGTGGTGGTGGGGAGGGATGTGGCGGCTTGAGGTTGTCCGGTGCTGGTCAGGCCCCGGCTTCGGTCACGGCCTCCAGCGCCACGCTCACCCGGTTCCGTCCCTGTTGCTTGGCCAGGTACAACTGCTCATCCGCCACTTCGAATACCTTCGCTGCATTCTCCGAATGCAGCGGCCAGGCCGCCACTCCCATGGACACGGTCAGGTGCCCGACGGTCTCGAAGCGGGTGTCCTCCACCACCGCGCGCAAGCGCTCCGCGACCCGCGCCGCCGCGGTCGGGCTGGCACCCGGCAGGAGCATGAAGAACTCCTCGCCGCCGGACCGGCAGATCACGTCGTTGTCTCGCGAACAGCTGCGCATCAGCTCGGCCAGCGCCTGCAGCACCTCGTCGCCGACCGCATGCCCGTGGGTATCGTTGACCTGCTTGAAATGGTCGATATCGATGGCCACCACCGCGAACGCGCGCTTTTCCGCTTGCCACAGGGTCACCGCCAGGTCCAGGCCGCGGCGGTTGCGCAGACCGGTGAGGGGGTCGGTCTGGATGTCGTGGTTGAGCTTGCCCAGGCGCTCGTGCAGCAGGTTGAGGCCGATCAGCAAGGCGCGCTTGAGCTCCGAGGATTCGAAGTACCAGGACCGCACCTTCTCGATCTGCACGCTGGTTTCCGGCTCGCTGATCTTGTGCGCGCCGGCCGCCAGTTGCTTGAGCGGCTGGGCGATGATCCGCGAGAACCACCAGATCAGGATGAAGCTGGCGATGGCCAGCGGGATGGTCTTGAAGATCACGTTGAGCAGCAACTGGTTGAGCCCTTCCAGGGTCGACCCGGTGGAGCGCTGGGCAACGATGCCCCAGTGCGCCGAGGGCACCGTGGCGAAGCCGGCGAGCATGTCCTGGCCTTCGCTGTTGGTCACCCGCTGGGTGCCGTTGTCCCGGCTGGGAAGATTGTCGATCAGGCTGTTGGCGCCGACGATGGTGCCGACCCGGTCGGCGTTCGGGTGATAGAGCAGGCGGCGGTTGGCATCCACCACGTAGAGGTAGGAACCGTTCTTGTAGTAGTGCTCGCCGAGCAGCTCGTTGAGGATGCTCTTGTGCTTGAGGTAGATGCTCCCGCCAATCAGCCCGAGGTAGTTGCCGCCGCGGTCGAACACCGGTTGCGAAATGAAGATGATCAGGTTGTTCGCCGCCGACATGTAGGGGCTGGAGATCATCGGCTTGCGCTCGCGCAGGGCGGCCAGGGCGCCTTCCGATTCCAGGGTCTTGCCGATGATCTGCAGGGTGTCGGGGGAGGTGGTCAGGACCTTGCCGCGGGCATCGGTGATGACGATGGAATTGAAGGTGTTGGTCTGCAGGCGCAGGCGCGTGGCTTCCTTGTGCAGTCCGTCGATATCGTCGAAACGGTCGGCCAGCAGATTGGCCGCATAGGCCAGTTGCTGCTGCGAGGCCTGGAGGTAGGTTTCGGTACTGGAGGCCAGCTTCGAGGCATAGGCGTGATTGGCCTCCAGGGCGTTGTCGATCAGCAGCTGGTATTGCACGCGGTAGCTGGCATGGAAGCTGTTGAGCAGGGTGACCAGGGCGGTGACCAGGGTCAGCAGCAGGATCAGGCTGCGCAGGTCCCAGCGGAAGAAAGTCTTGAACGGCACCCGAAGCCCCCTTGCCTCGATCTTGAACTGGCGCACAGCGTGGATGGTGAATAGCCATGCATCGAGTGTGGAAAGCCCGACATACTGCGCCTGCAGCCGGGCATTGTCGCGCCAAGGGTAATGAGACTTTGATCGAATAGCCACAAGCCTCGCCAGGCCATGGATCTGCTCGAAGGGTCGCGTTAATATCACGCTGACATTATTTCGCGTGCCAAGGCGGCCCCGTCCGGTGATCCCGGGCAGTGTCGGGGCACCGGCTTCCAGGTCCACCCGGCCGTGCACAGCCGGAATCTTTTGAGTAGAACATGACGTCTCAGGACAACCGTTCCATCGAATTGTCGCTGGCTCAACTGGCCGCCCTCGACCGGGTGATGGCCATCGCCGAGTTCGCCCCGGATGGCACCCTGCTGCGGGCGAACGAAAATTTCCTGGTGCTGATGGGCTACACGCTGGATCAGCTGCGCGGCCGCCATCACCGAATCCTCTGTCCTGCAGCCTTCGTGCACAGTCCCGACTACGGCGACTTCTGGATGCGCCTGCGCGACGGCAATGCCCGCTCCGGAACCGTCGAGCGTATCCACAGCGACGGCAGCAGCCGCTGGCTGGAGGCGACCTACGCCGCCGTGCACGACGAACAGGGCGAGGTGACGCAGATCCTCAAGATCGCCACCGACATCACCGCGCGCCTGGCCCAGGAGAGCGCCCAGCAGCAACGCCTGCGCGTGCTCTCGCTGGTGGCCGACGCCAGCGACACCGCGGTGATGATCAGCGACGGCCAGCGCCGCATCGCCTACACCAACGCCGGCTTCAGCCGCATGTTCGGCTGGAGCGCCGAGGAAATCCTCGGCCGCAGCCCCATCCCGCTGCTGGCGCCGGACACCGACGAGCAGAGCATCGCCGAGCATTACGCGCAGATGTATGCCGCCGGTTCGATGCAACGGGAAGACATCGTCACTGGCAAGCAGGGCCAGCGCTACTGGGCCAAGGTGGTGAGCAACCCGGTGTTCGACGACGCCGGCCAGTTGCAGCACACCGTGACCCTGTTCACCGACATCACCCAGGCCAAGATGCACGAGGCCTTGCAGCACCGTGTGCTGGAAGCCATGGCTCGCGAGCAGCCGCTGACCGAGGTGCTGGAGCTGATCTGCCTGGAGGTGGAGCGTATCGCCCCGGAGCTGGCCGCCTCGATCCTGCGGGTCGACGATGAAGGCCAGTTGCATTCGCTGGCCGCCCCGAGCCTGCCGGTGGAATACAGCCGCCAGCTCAACGGCGTGCGCATCGGCCCCACGGTGGGCTCCTGCGGCACCTCGGCCTGGCGCAACGAGTCGGTGCTGGTGGACGACATCAGCACCGACCCGCTGTGGGCCGACTACCAGGGCCTGGCCAGCCAGCTGGGCTTTCGCAGCTGCTGGTCGACGCCGATTCGCAACAGCCAGGGCGCGGCCATCGGTACCTTCGCCTTCTATTTCCGCCAGGCACGCAATGTCGCCTCGGCGCTGTTCCACCAGCGCCTGGTGGACGCCTGCGCGCACCTTTGCGCCCTGGCTCTGGAGCGGGAGAATTCCCGCCAGCGCATTCGCCAGCTGGCGTACTACGACGCCCTGACCGGGCTGCCCAACCGCAGCCTGCTGCAGGCCAAGGCCGACCAGGCGATCGCCAGCGCGGCGCGCAACAACGAGCAGGTGGCGGTGCTGTTCATCGACCTCGACCGCTTCAAGCAGGTCAACGACTCCCTCGGGCACCCGGCCGGCGACGAGTTGCTGCGCCAGGTGGCGGCGCGGATGCGTGGCGAGTTGCGCGCTTCGGATATCGCCGGGCGCCTGTCCGGCGACGAGTTCGTGGTGATCCTGCCGCAGTGCGATGGCGACCATGCCGCCGACGCGGTGGAGCGCATCCAGATCCTGCTCAGCGAGCCCATGTCCATCGCCAGCACCCAGTTCGCCATTTCCGCCAGTGTCGGCGTGGCCATGTACCCGTCCGACGGCTGCGACGTGGAAACCCTGCTGCACCGCGCCGACATGGCCATGTACCAGGCCAAGAACAGTGGACGCGGCTGCTTCAGTTTCTTCAGCAGCGAGATGAACAAGCTTGCCCAGGAACGCCTGGCCCTGGAGAACGCCCTGCGCGAGGCGTTGCAACACGAGCAGTTGCGGCTGCACTACCAGCCGCAGGTGGAAATGAGCACGGGCCGCCTGTACGGCGTCGAGGCCCTGGCGCGCTGGACTCATCCAGTACTGGGCGAGATCTCCCCGGCGCGTTTCATTCCGCTGGCGGAGGAGTGCGGGCTGATCGCCGAGCTGGGTCGCTGGGCCTTGCGCGAGGCGTGCCGGCAGTTGTCCGAATGGCGTGCCCGTGGCCTGGTGGTGCCTGCGGTGGCGGTGAACCTGTCGCCGACCAGTTTCCACAACCTCGACCTGCCGCGGATGATCGCCGACACCCTGCGCCACAACCACCTGGAGCCGGCCGACCTGACCCTGGAGCTGACCGAGAATATCCTGCTGGACACCAACCCCAGCACCATGAAGACCATCGACGAAGTGCACGCCCAGGGTGTGCGCCTGTCCATGGACGACTTCGGCACCGGCTATTCAAGCCTGAGTTACCTGCGTCGCTTGCCGGTTTCGGAGTTGAAACTGGACCGCAGTTTCGTCGCCGACATCGAGCACGACGAGGCCGCGCGTGCCTTGAGCAACGCGATCCTGGGGATTGGCCGCAGCCTGCACCTGACGGTGGTGGCGGAGGGGATCGAGACCGAGAACCAGAGCGTGTGGCTGGAGCAGCAGGGCTATCCGGTGGCCCAGGGCTACCTGTATTCGCCGCCGCTGGCGCCGGAGGCGCTGGCCCAGTGGCTGGAGGAAAGGGTGGTAGCGCTGGCGGAGGCCGAGGTTCCGGGTTGAAGCTGATGGCCTCAGCGCTGGCAAGCCAGCTCCCACAAGGTTCGGCGGTGCACGCAGGTCCCTGTGGGAGCCGGCTTGCCGGCGATAAGGCCGGAACAGTCAGTACAACTCTCAGCCTTTTTCCCGCTTCATCTGCATCACCAACGTGAAGCGATCATCGGGGTGCACGGTCTCCGATACCACCACCAGCCGTCCTTGCTCATCGCGGTAGTGGCGGATGATCTTCAGCCCCGGCTCACCGGCGCGGGCGTCCAGCCTGGCCGCCAGTTCGGCACTTAGCAGCACCGCCCGCACCTGCTGGTCGACCACCTCGATACGGCGGCCGAAATGCCGTTCGATCAGCGCTGCCACCAGCGCGTCCGGGTGCTCCCGGGCCAGCTCGATCACGTCGGTATAGGCCTCGTCGGCATAGACATCGGTCCAGCACATCGGCGCCCGCCCGCGTTCGTCGTCCACGCGGATGCTGGAAATGCAGAAGTAGTGTCCCCCCGGCTGCAGGCCCAGGCGCTCCGCCTCGGCGATATCGGCAACGAAGTGCCGGACGTCCTGGATCGCACGTTCCTGGGTCTCCGCCAGGTGCACCAGGTCTTCCACCGAGGCCAGCGAATGGCGGTAGCCGCCGCTGGGCGTGGATGCTTCTACCCGCGTGCCGACCCGCTTGCGCCGCGACACCAGCCCGAGGTTCTGCAACTGGGTGATCGCCGCCCTCACGGTATGCCGGCTGACCTCGTACAGGTCGCACAGCTCAAGCTCGGTGGGCAGCAATGAGCCCACCGGATAACCGCCACTGGCGATCTTGTCTTTCAAATCCCTGGCTACCAGCGCGTAGCGAGCCTCGTTCATGCCGTCCGTCAGTCCCGAAATACAGAATGGATTGACAGTGTATCAGTCTCGGCGTATTCATATGTCCGTACATTTTAATATGTACGTACATAATAAGCCATTCAGGATCACGCCATATCTACCACTGTCTTTGACTCCGCCCTGTTCCGCGATATGTTCGGCACCGCCGAGATGCGTGCGGTGTTCTCCGATAAAGCCCTGATCGAGCGCTATATCGAAGTCGAAATCGCCCTGGCCAAGGCCGAAGCACGCTGTGGCGTGATCCCTGCCGAGGCTGCCGTGCAGATCGCCGAGCTGGCGCGCTTCGAATCCCTCGACCTGGCCCACATGCAGCACGAGACCGAGATCGTCGGCTACCCGATCCTGCCGCTGGTCGAGCAACTGTCGACGCTGTGCGGCGAAGCCGGCCGCTACGTGCACTGGGGCGCCACCACCCAGGACATCATGGACACCGCCGTGGTCCTCCAGGTGCGTGCCGCGCTGGCCATCGTCGAGCGCGATATCCAGGCGGTGCGTAGCCTGCTCGCCGGCCTGGCGGCGCAGTACCGGGATACGCCGATGGCCGGCCGTACCCACCTGCAGCACGCGTTGCCGATCACCTTCGGCTACAAGGTCGCGGTCTGGCTGAGCATGTTCGACCGCCACGCCGAGCGCCTGGTCGAGCTGCGTCCGCGGGTCGAGATCGGCCAGTTCGCCGGTGCCGCCGGCACCCTGGCGTCGCTGGGCGACAAGGGCCTGGAAGTGCAGGAAGCGCTGATGGCCGAACTCGGCCTGGGCGTGCCGCAGGCCACCTGGCACGTGGCCCGTGACGGCCTGGCGGAAACCCTCAACTTCCTCGGCCTGGTCACCGGCTCCCTGGGCAAGGTCGCCCTCGACGTGATGATGATGATGATGACCAGCGAGCTGGGCGAGGTGTACGAGCCCTTCGTCAAGGGCCGCGGCGCCAGCAGCACCATGCCGCAGAAGCGCAACCCGATTTCCTGCGAGCTGATGTATGCCGCTGCCAAGGGGGTGCGCCAGCAGGCCGGGCTGATGCTCGACGCGATGATCCAGGACTTCGAGCGCTCCACCGGTCCGTGGCAGGCCGAGTGGGTGGCGATTCCGGAAGCCTTCGCCCTGTCGGCGGCTTCCCTGGGCCAGGCGAAATTCATGCTCGCCGGCCTGGAGGTGCGCACCGAGCGCATGCGCCAGAACCTCGACATGACCCGCGGCCTGATCGTCGCCGAGGCGGTGATGATGGGCCTGGCCCCGGCCCTCGGCCGCCAGGTCGCCCACGACGTGGTCTACGCCGCCTGCCGCGTGGCCAATGACGACGGCATCAGTCTGCTCGATGCGCTGCTGGTCCGCCCTGAAGTGACCGACCGCCTCGAACGCGCCGAGCTGGAGCGCCTGACCGATCCGGCCAACTACCTCGGCCTGGCCCCGCAGATGGTCGACCGGGCCCTGGCCCGCGAAGGCGCGGTCAAGCGCTGAACCCGTTCGCAGGGGGCGCCGCAGCGGCGCTCCCTGTCTGTCTCGCCACACCGATAAAGACAATAAGAGATCGCGAACATGACTGCTTCCACGAAAAAACCGCTGTACCGCGACCTGACCTTCCAGGTCGTGGCTGCCATGCTCCTGGGCATCGCCTTCGGCTTCATCGCCCCGGAGATCGCCGCCAGCTTCAAGATCCTCGGCGACATCTTCCTCAAGCTGATCAAGACCGCCGTCGCCCCGCTGGTGTTCTTCACCGTGGTCCACGGCATCGCCTCGGCCGGTGACATCAAGCGCGTCGGCAAGGTCGGCTGGCGGGCCCTGGTGTACTTCGAAGTGGTGTCCACCATCGCCCTGGCCATCGGCCTGGTCTGGGGCAACCTGCTGGACATCGGCTCCGGCATGCATGACGCCCACCCCAACAGTGCCACCGCCAGCGCGGCGGCCGCGGCACTGGCCAAGGGGCATGCGCCAGGTTCGACCATGGAGTTCATCTACGGCATCTTCCCGGACAACTTCGTCGGCGCCTTCGCCGGTGGCCAGTTGCTCCAGGTGCTGGTGATCTCGGTGCTGTTCGGCTTCGCTCTGCTGGCGCTGAAGCAGGAACGCCGGGAAGTGGTCGAGGACGGCCTGAACCGCGTCTCCGAATGCTTCTTCGAGTTCATCAACCTGATCATGAAGTTGGCCCCGCTCGGCGCCTTCGGCTCGGTGGCCTACGCGGTGGGCAGCAACGGCACTGCGGTACTGATGTCGCTGGCCAACCTGGTGCTGATGTTCTATGTCGCGGTGGTGCTGTTCATCGCCATCGTCCTTGGTGCGGTGTGCCGGCTGTCGGGCTTCAGCCTGTGGCGCTTCCTCAAGTACATCAAGGACGAGATCTTCATCGTTCTCGGTACCGCCTCGTCGGAAAGCGCGCTGCCACGCCTGCTGCTGAAGCTGGAAAAACTCGGCTGCTCCAAGCAGAGCGTCGGTCTGGTATTGCCTACCGGCTACGCCTTCAACCTCGATGGCACCTCGATCTACATGTCGCTGTGCGTGTTGTTCATCGCCAACGCCTATGGCGTGCCGCTGACCTGGGAGCAGCAACTGGGCATGGTGGCGATCATGCTGGTGACATCGAAGGGTGCGGCGGCGGTGTCCGGCGGCAGCTTCGTGGTGTTCGCCGCCACCGTCACCGCCATCGGCGTGCTGCCGGTGGAAGGCCTGGCGCTGCTGTTCGGCGTGTACCGCTTCATGTCCATGGCGATTGCCACCTGCAACACCATCGGCAACAGCGTCGCCACCGTGGTGGTGGCGAAGTGGGCCGGGGAGTTCTCGGAGCAGACGGCAAAGGAGGAGTATGAGCGGGTGCTGGGGCGCAGGCCTGCCGCAGCACTCTAGATAGTCCGGACATCCCGGACCTTGTGGGAGCGGGTTCACCGGGACGCCGGACCGCCGCGATTGCAATAGTGAATTCAGCACCGCAATCGCGGGTAAACCCGCTCCCACAAGTCGCGTTGATTACCAGAGAGCCAGTGTGTAACTCACGATCAACCGGTTCTCGTCCAGGTCGTTGCCGAAGTGGCTCGAACGCACCGTCGCATTGCGCCACTTCACCCCCAGGTTCTTCAGCGGTCCGTCCTGGATCACATAGCCGATGTCCATGTCCCGCTCCCACTCCTTGCCTTCCGGCCGCCCGGCGCCGAGGTCGACGTTGTCGCCGCGCAGGTAGCGGGTCATGAAGGTCAGCCCGGGGATGCCCACGCTGGCGAAGTTGAAGTCGTAGCGCGCCTGCCACGAGCGTTCGTCCTTGTTGGCGAAGTCGCCGATCTGCACGAAGTTCACCAGCCAGGCATCGGCACCATTGATGTAGGCGAAGCCGGTGTCGCCGCTCATGCGCTGGTAGCCGAGGCCGAAGGCGTGGCCCTTGATGCCGTAGGTGAACATCGCCCCCAGTGCCTTGTTGTCGACATTGCTGCCGCCATCATCCAGCGAGCGGGCCAGGCGCAGGTCGCTCTTCAGCGTCTGCCCGTCGCCCAGTGCCCAGGTGTGGCCGAGGCCGAGCATGTGCTGGCGGTAGAAATGCTCCAGGCCACCGTAGCTGTAGCTGGTGCTCAGGCTGTCGTTCCACTTGTAGCTGAGGTGGCCGAAGTCGAAGCGGTCGCTGCCGGCCTGGCGCACGACGATCTGCTTCGCCGCGCCGGTGGTCAGGCCGATGTCCTCGTAGTCCTGGGAATCACGCTGGTTGACCTGGCGCAACTGGCCGAGGTCGAGGCTCAGGTTGGTGATTTCCTGCACGTTCAACTGGCCGCCCTCGAACACCTGGGGCAGCAGCCGCGAGTCGTTGGGCATCAGTACCGGCAGCTTGGGAATCAGCGTGCCGACCTTGAGCACGCTTTTCGACGCGCGCACCTTGGCCGTCAGGCCGAGGTCGCCGTAGCTGTCCTGCGCGCGTTTCGGCGCTTCGCGGTCGCGCTGCAGCAGGCCGCTGCCAGCGCGGTCGGGGCTGGAGTCGAGCTTGACGCCGAGCAGGCCGATGGCATCCACGCCGAAGCCGAGGGTGCCTTCGGTGAAGCCGGACTCGTAGCGCAGCAGGAAGCCCTGCGCCCATTCGTCGATCTTCGATTGCGCGGCGCCGTCCTGGCGGAAGTCGCGGTTGAAGTAGAAGTTGCGCGATTCGAGGCTGGCCTTGCTGTCGTCGAGGAAGGCGGCCTGGGCCTGGCTGCAGAGCAGGGCGAGGGCAAGCGGGGTAAGGGTGCGATGCATGATGAACTCTCTTGTTCTTGTCAGTGACTGGAGGCAGCAGCGGCGCCGAGGCCGGTCTGGGCGCGGACGAACTGGTCGTCGAAGGCCTCGCGCTCACGGGCGGCGCGGGCGCTGTTGTCGAGCAGCGAGACCACCACCGTGACCAGGAACGCCAGCGGCATGGAGAACAGCGCCGGGTGGTCGTAGGGGTAGAGGGCCTTGGCATTGCCGAGCACCGCCACCCACACCGCCGGCGACAGGATCACCAGCACCAGCGCGCTGACCAGCCCGGCGAAACCGCCGGCCAGGGCGCCGCGGGTGGTCAGGCCTTTCCAGTACATGGCCATGATCAGCACCGGGAAGTTGGTCGAGGCGGCGATGCCGAAGGTCAGGCCGACGAGGAAGGCGATGTTCTGGTGCTCGAACAGGAAGCCGAGGAAGATCGCCACCAGGCCCAGGCCGACGGTGGCGAAGCGGGTCACGCGCATTTCCTGCTGCTGGGTCGCGGTGCCTTTCTTCAGCACGGTGGCGTACAGGTCATGGGAGATCGCCGAGGCGCCGGCCAGGGCCAGGCCGGAGACCACCGCCAGAATCGTGGCGAAGGCCACCGCCGAGAGGAAACCGAGGAACAGGTTGCCGCCCACCGCCTTGGCCAGGTGCATGGCGACCATGTTGCCGCCACCAATGAGTGCCGCCTTCACATCGCCACCGACGAAGAACTGCGGGTCGCTGCCGACGATGACGATGGCCGCATAGCCCAGCACCATCACCACGAGGAAGAAGAAGCCGATGAAACCGGTGGCGTAGAACACCGATTTGCGCGCTTCCTTGGCGTTCGGCACGGTGAAGAAGCGCATGAGGATATGCGGCAGGCCGGCGATGCCGAACACCAGGCCCAGGGACAGCGAAGCGGCATTGATCGGATCGGCGAGCATGGCGCCGGGGCCCATGATGTCGAAGCCGCTGGCATGGGCCTGCACCGCGCGAGCGGCGAGGGTCTCGAAGCTGAAGCCGAACTCGGCCATGGCCAGCAGCGCCAGGGTGCTGCCACCCACCTCCAACAATACGGCCTTGATGATCTGCACCCAGGTGGTGGCGATCATCCCGCCGAAGATCACGTAGACCAGCATCAACACGCCCACCACCATCACCGCAGTGCGGTAGTCGAGGCCGAACAGCAGCTTGATCAACTGGCCGGCGCCGACCATCTGCACCACCAGGTAACAGCACACCACGCTCAGCGAACCGAAGGCGGCGAAGGTGCGGATGCGGGTCTGGTCGAGGCGGTAGGAGACGATGTCGGCGAAGGTGAAGCGCCCGAGGTTGCGCAGGCGCTCGGCCATCAGGAAGGTGATGATCGGCCAGCCGACGAAGAAGGCCACGGTGTAGATGAAACCGTCGTAGCCCTTGGCGAAGACCAGGCTGGACAGGCCCAGCAGGGTCGCCGCGGACATGTAGTCGCCGGCGATCGCCAGGCCGTTCTGGAACCCGCTGATGCCGCCGCCGGCGGTGTAGAAGTCGGAGGTGGTCTGGGTCTGCCGCGCCGCCCACCAGGTGATTGCCAGGGTGGCCAGGACGAACAGCAGGAACATGCCGATGGCATGCAGGTTCACCGGTTGCTTTTCCGCCACGATCGGCGCGGCGAGGGCCAGGCTGGGGGCCAGCAGCAGGGCGGCGAGGCCAGGGAGACGGCGGCTCATTTCAGTTCCTCCAGCAGGTCGGCGCTCAGCGCATCGAAGCGGGTGTTGGCGTTGCGGACGTACCAGCCGGTGAGCAGCCACGACAGCACGATCAGCGCCGCCGCCACCGGGATGCCCAGGGTCAGCTGGCGACCCTCGGCCAGGGGCGCGTGCAGCCAGTGCGGCTGGAAGGCCACCACTGCCATGAACAGGTAATAGGCGCCCAGCACCGCGGCGCTGAGGGACCAGGCCAGGCGCGAACGGCTGCGCACCAGGTCGTGGAATTTCGGATTGGCGCGGATTCGCGCGCAGCGTTGGGCATGGGACAGGTCGGTGTCGCTCATGGGTGGGGCTCCTTGGTTTTTCTTGTGGTTTTCGGGTCCGGCATGGATTTCGGCGTGCAGGGCGCCGTGGCGGCGGGCGGGGCCCGTCACCGGATAAAAGGTGGATGCTCGGTGGTTCAGTCGCGCGGCGGCGACGGATCGGCGGTCGGTGTTCGGAAGAGGAGGCGGGCGCGAGCCTTGGACGGTCGCGCGGACGGACTGCTGGCGGTGAGGACAGGTATCGACATGTTTGGCACCCGGCGGCTGATTGTTAGCTCTTGATGTTTGCCGCGTCCTTGTCGAGGGGAGGCGGCGCAGATGGCTCCGGGGGCTTTATATAACAGTCCTGAGTTTCTATGGAAGTAATACCTGTTTTGTATAGTATTTTTACTATATTAATTCAGTTGATTTTTAGCGTTCATAGTCATTTTCATGCTGCTTAATGGATTAGTTACCAGATCGATTCAGGCGACTTGCGCCAATCGCTCCATCAACGCCTGCGCCTCCTCATGCAACGCACCGCAGAACGCCTCCACGAACACCGAGGATGCCCGGAACTCCGGCCGGATCAACATCACCCGATACGGAATCGACACCTCCAGCCGCCGCACCTGCAACCCGCGCCCGTTCTCCTGCAGGGCACTCAGCGGATTGATGATCGCCACCCCCAGCCCCTCGCGGACCATGGCGCAGACCGACGCGGCATTGGTGGTCTCGATCACCGTGTGCCGTTCCACTCCGGCCTCGCGGAAGTGCTCGTCGAGGCGCTGGCGATAGATATCGCGCCCGGCCAGGTTGATGAAGGCCACGCCCTGGAAATCCGCCACCGCCAGGCGCTCCTGCGCTAGCAATGCATGCCCGTCCGGCAGCACGCAGAGCATGTCGGCGCTGAACAGCGACTCGCCCCGGGTGCCGCGGGGCACCTGCTCGCCCTCGGTCAGCCCCAGGTCATGCCGCTGCGCACTCAGTGATTCCTCCAGCAACGGCGACTCCTGGGCGCTGATGCACAGGCCGATGCCGCTCTGCTGGTGCTGGAAACGCTTGCACACCCGCGGCAGCAGGGTCTGCGAGAACAGCGGCAGGCAGGTCAGGTCGAGCTGGCCGTGCTCGAAACGGCGAATCGACTCCACCAGGCTGTTGATCCGCTCCAGGCCGACGTAGGAGCGCTCGACTTCCTCCAGCAGCATCAATGCCTGGGCGGTGGGCAGCAGGCGGCCGCCCTGGCGATCGAACAGCTTCAGCCCGGTGAGGCTCTCCAGGCGCGCCAGCTCGCGGCTCAGGGTCGGCTGCGAGGTGAACAGCAGGCGTGCCGCGCCGGTAACGCTGCCGGCCAGCATGATGGCGCGGAACACTTCGATATGGCGGACGGAGAGGCTCATGACGGCAGACCAGGTTGGAAAAAGGCCCATATCAAAACTGAATGGACTGACAAAGAATAGATATTTTTCTGAATGATCGCCCTTCGGCATCATGGCGTTCTTCCCTTTTTCCGCAGGACGTTCCCCGCCATGACCACGCCTTCCGCCCTGGCCGCCGCCGCGCAGCAGTTCCCGACGCCGTTCTGGACCTACGACGCCGCCATCATCCGCGAGCGCATCCAGCGCCTGGCCTGCTTCGACGTGGTGCGCTTCGCCCAGAAAGCCTGCTCCAACCTGCATGTCCTGCGCCTGATGCGCGAGCATGGCGTGCGCGTCGACGCAGTCTCCCTCGGCGAGCTGGAGCGCGCGCTGCTGGCCGGCTACAGCCCGGAAGGCGATCCGGCCGGCGTAGTCCTGACCTGCGACCTGCTGGACAAGCCGACCCTGCGCCGCGTGGTGGAGCTCAAGGTCGAGGTCAACTGCGGTTCCATCGACATGCTCCGCCAGTTGGGCGAATCCTCGCCGGGCCATCGCGTGTGGCTGCGGATCAACCCGGGCTTCGGCTACGGCCACAGCCGCAAGACCAACACCGGCGGCGAGAACAGCAAGCACGGCATCTGGCATGACGAAGTGGGTGATGCGCTGGCGGTGATCCGTCAGCACGGCCTGCACCTGGTCGGCATCCACATGCACATCGGTTCGGGCGTGGACTACGGCCACCTGGCCCAGGTCGGCGGCGCGATGGTCGCCACCATCAAGTCGTTGGACCACGATATCGAAGCCTTCTCCATCGGTGGCGGGCTGTCCACGCCATACCGCGAGGGCGACGTGGCGGTGGATGTGCAGCGCTACGCCAGCACCTGGCAGCAGGCCAAGGAAGAGATCGAAGCCTTCCTGGCCCATCCGGTGCGCATGGAGATCGAGCCGGGGCGGTTCCTGGTGGCCGAGTCCGGGCGCCTGGTGACCGAAGTGCGCGCGGTGAAGCGCGCGGGCAGCCGTCAGTTCGTGCTGGTGGACGCCGGTTTCAACGACCTGATGCGTCCGGCCATGTATGGCGCCTATCACCATATGAGCGTGCTCGACGCGGCGGATCGTGCCGAGGTGGAGTGCGTGGTGGGCGGGCCGCTGTGCGAGTCGGGCGACGTCTTCACCCAGGACGACCAGGGCCTGGTCCCGCGCCTGCTGCCGCAGCCGCAGGTCGGTGACCTGCTGGTGATGCACGATACCGGGGCCTATGGCGCGTCGATGTCGTCGAACTACAACAGCCGCCCGCTGCTGGCCGAAGTGCTGCTCGATGGTGACGAGATCAAGCTGATTCGCCGGGCCCAGCCGCTGGCCGACCTGCTGGCGCTGGAGCAGGGGTTGTAATCCGGGCTCTTCATTGCGGTTGATGGAAACCGGCTGCCACAGTTACACCACCGTCCTTGAAGCCGGTGCTATCCCTGTGGGAGTCCACCCAGCCTTTCTGGCCGCGCTGTCGCGCAGAGAACAGTCATTTATCGTGGGAGCGAGCTTTGCTCGCGAAGGGCCGCAAAGCGGCCCCAAAGCCATCCACTTCGGTCTGCCTGGCAAACTGCGGACTCAGTTTTTGCGACGGCTTCGCCGCCGTTCGCGAGCAAGCTCGCTCCCACGGGGGCATTTAAATCAACGGGTTATGGTTTGTTCTATGAGAGCCGGCTTGCCGGCGATGAGGCCATCACTACCGGCACAAGCCCCTGAGTCGGAAGCCGATCAGAACCGCCATTCCCGCGCCTTCACCACCCGGCAGAACGCGCCCGCCAGCGTCGCATTGTGATGGGCAACAATCGCTTCCGCCTTCAGCAGCGGTGTGTCGGAACAGCCATGGCCGTCCTCGACCAGCACCGCATCCAGCCCGAGATCCCGCGCCGCGCGACAAGTGCTGTCGACGCAGTACTGGGTCTTCATCCCGCAGATCACCACGCCCCTGACTTCCGTCTCCTTCAATCGCTCCAGCAAACCGGTGCCGACAAAGGCACTGGGCCGCTGTTTCTCGAAGACCGTCTCGCTGCCGTCCAGCCTCAGTTCGGGTATCAGTTGCGTCAGCGCACTGTCCGGCGCCAGCGGCGAACCGGGCGGGCCGACATGGCGGGCGAGGAACACCGGCGCGCCGGCAGCGTGGGCCTGGTCCAGCAGGGTATTCACCGTGCCCAGCAGTTCATCGCCACGCCACGGCTTGTCCGCGCCATGGAACAGGCCGACCTGCAGATCGAGAATCAAGAGTGCATGCATGGGTGTCGCTCCTTGTGATGAGCCAGCGACACGGCGCCCCGACGAAAAAGGCCCCGTCCATCGCTGGCGGGGCCTTTCGGGGTCTGGCTTTCAGCAGCTCAGCGACACCCGCGTCCCCCGCCGTTGGCGGTGGTCGTGGTGGTGGTCGGGGTGCTGCGGAACAGGTTCATGGGGCTGACAGTAAAGGTACTGGCAGACTCATGGCAAGGCATTTATCTCCTCGAACAGCCAGTCCTGGAACAGCGCCAGCGCCGGGCAAGGATCCCCCGCGCGACTGACCAGAACATAGCGTTCGCTCAAGCACTGTACTTCTGGCCACGGTGCGCGCAGACGACCCGCGTGTAGATCGTCCTCGACATACAGCCGCGGCACCAGGGCCATGCCCATGCCGGCGCGGGCGGCGTCGATCAACAGAGAGAAACGGTCATAGCGCGGGCCACCATCAACGTTCGGCAGGTCGATACCGCTCTGGCGCGCGTACTCGGTCCATTGCTCGCCATCTTCATGCTTGTGCAATAGCGGCATCTCGCCCGGCGGCCGTGCGGCCAGGTCGGGGTGACAGACAGCCAGCAGCGGCGCCTGGAACAACGGCTGCACGCGCAGGCCGCTCCACGTTGGATGTTCGATATTGATCGCCGCGTGCAACGCGCTGTCCGCCAACTCGAACGGCTCGGTGCGCTCGCGCAGATTGACCCGGATCTGCGGGTGGCGCTCATGAAAGCGCGCCATCCGCGGGATCAGCCAGCGACTGGCGAAGGTCGGGATCACGCCGATTTCCAAGGCGGCGTCGCTGCGAGCCTCGGCGATCAACTGGCGGGTCTTGCGCTCGATTATATCGAGGGCCTCGCGCATGTCGGCGGCATAGCGCGCGCCGGGTTCGCTGAGTTCGACGCGGTTGCCGACCCGATGGAACAGGCGCACGCCGAGCTGGCTTTCCAGCTTGGCGATCTGTCGGCTGATGGCGCCTTCGGTGAGAGCCAGTTCCTGCGCCGCGCGGGCGAAGCTCTGGTGCCGGGCAGCGGCTTCGAGGGCGAGCAGGGCAGTGGTGCCGGGGAGACGTCTTGTCACGAAAAGCAATCCTTGCCGAGGGGGCGACAGGATGACGCAGTGGCAAGCTGCCTTGCAAAAAAATCGGTAACGATCGTGGGAAGAGGATCAATAGCATGTCGGCTCGAACAACAACGGAGTGATGAGCCACATGAGGACGATCGATCGGGTGTTGCTGGGGGCCGGGCTGCTGATTCCGTTCTGGCTGTTCTTCGGCGTGCTGCTGACCGCCAGCCGGTTCCCGGGCTATAGCCATGTCGACCTGGCCATGAGTCAGCTGGGGGCGATGGGGGCGCCGACCCATGCCTGGTCGCCATGGCTGAACAACCTGCCGCTGGGCGTGCTGTTCGTGCTCTGCGCCCTGGGGCTGCTGCGGCGTTTTCAGGGTTCGCGGCTGGCGGCGGTGAGTGCGCTGCTGGTGCTGGTGCATGGCCTGGCGAGCATCAGCGCCGGGGTCTTTCCCTGCGACCAGGGTTGTCTGCCGGCGCAGCCGTCGTTGTCGCAGAAGCTGCATAACCTGTCGGGGCTGGTGATGTTCGTTTCGCTGACCCTGGCCAGCGCGTCGTGGATCTTCCTGGGCCGGCGGCTGCTCGGCTCTGTCGGTTTCGCGCGGTTCTCGCTGCTCTGCGTGCTGCTGTCGCTGGCCACGGTCGGCCTGATGGCCGGGGCCATGGAAAGCGGCCATGGCTTCGGGCTGTACCAGCGCCTCAACTATGGCGTGGCGGTGATCTGGCTGGCGCTGCTGGCCTGGCTTGGGCTGCGGGAGTCGGGCGCGGCGGCGTGAGGGTGGCGGCGCCATCGGGCATCGTGCCATCATGTAATAACATTGCACTGATTGAGCGAGTCGTCTTCCCGCATGTCCGCCCCACCTTCCTCCCGTCTCCACTCCATCGACGCCCTGCGCGGGCTGGTCATCCTGTTCATGTTGCTGGACCACGTCCGTGAGACCTTCTACCTGCACATGCAGGTCAGCGATCCGATGGACGTGGCCCAGACCGATCCGGCGCTGTTCTTCAGCCGCACCCTGGCCCACCTGTGTGCGCCGGTGTTCATCCTGCTTACCGGCCTGTCGGCGTTTCTCTATGGCGAGAAGCACGAGGGCAGGGCGGCGGTATCGAGCTTCCTGTTCAAGCGCGGGCTGTTCCTGGTGGTGCTGGAGTTCACCCTGGTGAACTTCGCCTGGACCTTCCAGTTGCCGCCGAGCGTGATCTACCTCCAGGTGATCTGGGCCATCGGCCTGAGCATGCTCGCCCTCGCCGGATTGATCTGGCTGCCGCGGGCGTTGCTGGTGGGTCTTGGTGTGGTGCTGGTAGCGGGGCACAACCTGCTCGATGGCCTGCATTTCCCGCTGGAGTCGGCGCTGCATGTGCCGTGGGCGGTGCTGCATGACCGGGGCTGGATCGAGGTGTCGGAGGGGCTGCGCTTGCGCACCTCGTATCCGCTGCTGCCGTGGATCGGCGTGATTGCGTTGGGGTATGGGATCGGGCCGTGGTTCGCCCGGGGCAGCGATGCCGGGCAGCGGCGTCGGCGGCTGTTGCTGACGGCGGGTTCGCTGCTGGGGCTGTTCTTCGTCCTGCGCCTGCTCAACGGCTATGGCGAGAAACCGTGGATCAGTGGCGACACTGCGCTGCAGACGCTGATGAGCTTCTTCAACATCACCAAGTATCCGCCGTCGTTGCTGTTCCTGGCGTTGACCCTGGGGCTCGGCCTGTTGCTGCTGGTGCGCTTCGAGCGCGGCAATGACGGGCGGGTGGTGCGCTGGCTGGCGGTGTTCGGCGCGGCGCCGATGTTCTTCTACCTGCTGCATCTGTATGTGCTGAAGCTGCTGTATCTGCTGGCAGTGGCGTTGTGGGGCGCCAACCATGGGCAGTATTTCGGCTTCGATTCGGTGGGAGCGGTTTGGCTGGTGGCGGTGTTGCTGGCGCTGGGGTTGTACCTGCCGGTGCGCTGGTTCGCGCGGTTGAAGGCGCGGCGGCGGGATATCGTTTGGTTGAAGTATCTGTAGGCGCATCCAGGGTCTGATACCCATTCGCTGTTGAATGCAAAACCCTGTGGGAGCGGGTTTACCCGCGATCGCGGTGGTGAATTCACTACTGCAATCGCGGGTGAACCCGCTCCCACAGGGTTCGCGTTGCTCCTGAGGCCATCAAAGGTGTCGTATTCAGCTACGAAACTGCCCTTGGTTCCGGCTTTTCTGTAGGCAATTTGCCAATCATACTTCCGCGCCTCATTTGTCGTTGCGCTCCTGGAAAACCGTGCCTGGTTTCCGCCGGTCGCCACACCTTGGCGATCAGGTTTGGTCACCTGTTTTTCGAACTTTTGGAAGCGCAGACGTTGTTTCATGGCGGCTGTGTGCGGGGCGCCCTTGTGCGCGCCGGGTTTCCTAAGTTCCCCGGTTGACCAACCTGCACACAGTCGCCTCCCATCGTTTGGTCACTTTGCTGGCGGCTCAACCTGAGCCTAGGAAATCAGCAATGATGCGCCGGAGATCAGCCAGGCGCTGGTTGAGTCGCTGTTGAAGGGGATCAGACAGTCCCTGGTTTGATATGGGCTGTATCGCG
>NZ_JAZDQN010000019.1:0-112515 GCF_036324125.1 Pseudomonas ulcerans
TTTTTCGGTGGGCTGCTGGCATTCAGAGGGACTGACCTCCCAATAGCCGGAAAATATCCGGCTAATTCAGAGCATCCCTAAACAATGCCTGATGGGATCGGTACTTCGTGTCATGCCCGTTAGTTGGCAATGACAACTTCTCCGCGCCACTTGGCATATGAAGTCAATCAGTTGGTTCGATTGCTTTAAAGGCCCACTATCATGAAAACATTAGTTGCAGTTGCATTACTTGCAGTGTCTTCGTTCGCCCTCGCCGAGCAGGCTCCGGCCACCACGCAGCCTGCGCCAGAGCAGTACAGCTATGGCGCCGACCTGGATATCGCCAAGGTCATCAGCCTGTCGAAAGTTCCCAATGTCTGTGAAGTCGTACCCGCCACCATGGTCTATGAAGACCATCAAGGCCAGCGTCACACCGTCGAATACCGTGTGATGGGTGATGGTTGCAGCCAGGGCTGAAAGTTATAGCCGGACTAATAAAAACCCTCGTCTTCACGAGGGTTTTTTATTGTGCGTTTATTGTCTTTCCCGCTGCAGAAGTTGCTGTTTGCGTTCCACGCCCCAGCGATAACCGGAAAGATTGCCATCGCTGCGCACCACCCGATGGCAGGGGATCGCCACCGCCAGGCTGTTGGCGCCGCAGGCCTGGGCCACCGCGCGCACCGCTTTCGGCGCGCCGATGCGTTCGGCGATCTGCGCGTAGCTGGCGGTGCTGCCCACCGGAATCTCCCGCAGCGCCTGCCAGACCCGTTCCTGGAAGGCCGTGCCGCGCAGGTCCAGGGGCAGGTCGAGACCGATGGCCGGTGCCTCGACGAAACCCACCACCCGGGCCACCAGTTGCTCGAAACCTTGGTCGGCGCCGATCAGGTTGGCCTTGGGGAACTTGTCCTGCAGGTCCTGCAGCAGCACCTGCGGGTCGTCGCCCAGCAGGATCGCGCAGATGCCCTTGGCGCTTTGCGCGATCAGGATCGCCCCCAGCGAGCATTGCGCGATGGCGAAGTGAATATCGGTATTGGCGCCGCCATCGCGCCAGGTGCCCGGGGTCATGCCGAGGCGGGCGTTGCTCGATTCGTAGAAGCGGCTGTTGGAGTTGAAGCCGGCTTCGTACACCGCTTCGGTGATGGAGTCGGCGCGGTGCAACTGATGGCGCAACTTGCGGGCGCGGTGGGCGCTGGCGTAGGCCTTGGGAGTCAGGCCGGTGGCGCGCTTGAACACCCGGTGGAAGTGGTAGGGGCTCATGTTCACCTGTTCGGCCAGCTGGTTCAGGCTCGGCTCGACCTCGGCGCTTTCGATCAGCTTGCAGGCCTGGGTGACTTGCGCCGCATGTTGGCGTGCCAGCTCGTTCTGGTCGCCACCCCGTCGCCGGCTGGGACGATAGCCGGCGGCCTCGGCTTCGGCCGGGGTGGCGAAGAACTCGACGTTCTCGATCCGCGGCCGCCGCGCGGCGCTGGAGGGCGGGCAATACACGCCGGTGGTACGCACGCCGTAGACGAAGGTGCCGTCGGCGGCGGGATCACGGGCCAGCAGGGCTTGCCAGCGTGGGTCGGATTCGGTGATGGCGGGTGTGCTGCGGCGCATGGGTTGTCTCCGAGGCAGGTTTTGCAGTTTCGAATTCGACTTGTCTTTGCGTGGTGTGGATGAATCTTAGAAATTCCACGTCATCCGGAAACTCCGCCTCTTGCTTTCGAATTCACTTCGCCGGTACCCGCCACAGGTACCACGCCGCGACCGTTCGGTATGGGCTCCACGCGAGCCCGAGCTCCTTCAACCGGCGGGGCGTCGGCTGCGCCTCCAGCCCGTGCAGGCGACGATACCCCTCGCGCACGCCGAAATCGTCCACCGGCAGGATATCCATCTGTTCCAGGGTGTAGATCAGCAGCATTTCCACCGTCCAGCGTCCGACCCCGGGCAAGCGGGTCAGGCGTTCGATCAACACCTCCTGGTCCAGTTGCCGGGCCTCGGCATGATCCGGCACCAATCCGTCCAGCCGCCCTTGGGCCACGGCCTGCACGGTGCTGATCTTGCGCCCGGAAAAGCCGCAGGCACGCAGTTGTTCCGGCGTTGTCGCCAGCAACTGCTGCGGCGAAGGAAAGTCATGCCCGGGATACAGCGCGAGAAAGCGTCCGAGAATCGCCTCCGCTGCCTTGGCATGTAACTGCTGGTAGGCGATGGCGCGTACCAGCGCCTGGTACGGATCGCGGGTCGGCAGCGGCACGTGCAGGCATGGGCCGATGGCGTCGATATGCGTGGCCCAGGCCGCGCTTTGCTGGCGCAGGTGAGCGGTGGCCTGGGCGTAGAAATCGTCGAGTGCGTTCATGGGGATCCGGTCCTTGACAGTCGCGTGAGTGTAGGAGGGGGCCAAGGCTTGTCACCCCGGATCCTGCGCCGTGAATTCGCCGAGCACCGCAGCGACCCGCTCCAGTGCCTGCTTCAGCTCGGCACGGCTGCGCGCCGCGGTCAGGCTGATGCGCACCGCCGGCAACTGCCCCTGCTTGACCGCGAAGACCTGCGCCGGCACCACTTCCACGCCCTTGGTCCGGCACGTTGCGGCCAGTTCGTCACCGGGGCGCGGCCCGTCGAGCCAGATATGCGGCGACGGCCGGTCCTGATGGGTGAGGGCCGGGCCGAGCAGGCGCTGGGCCAGGCGCCAGCGCTGGACGACCTCCTCGCGCTGCCAGGCCAGCTTGCGTGCGGCACTGCCATCCTCGATCCAGCGACAGGCGATGCCCAGCATCAACGGCGCGATCTGCCAGTGGGTGGCCTGGGCATGGGGATCGATCTGTGCGAGCAGCGCGGCGTCACCGGCGATCCAGCCCAGGCGCAGGCCGGCACAGACGGTCTTGGACAGGCTGCTGACCAGCAGGCCGCGCGGGCCCAGCAGTGGCAGCAGCGGTGGTTCGTCAGCGAGGGCGCCGTAGACATCGTCCTCCACCAGCAGCAGGTCGAGGCGTTCGACCACGGCGGCGATCTCGCGGCGGCGCTGCTCGCCCATGCTGGCGCCGGTGGGGTTGTGCAAGGCCGGGGTCAGCACCACCACCCGCGCCCCGCTGGCCCGGGCCACGCGGTCGAGATCGTCGGGGAGGATGCCGTCGCGGTCCATGGCGATGCCATGCAAGGGCAGGCGCAACTGGCGGCAGGTGGCCTTGATCCCGGGCGCGGTAAGTGCCTCGACCATCACCGCCTCGCCAGGATTGCAGAACGACATCAGGACGCTGAACAGCCCCTGGTGCGCGCCGCCGCAGAGCAGTACCTGGGAGGCGTTCAGGGCCAGGCCGCGTCGATTCAGCCAACTGGCACCGTGCAGGCGACCGAGCAGCAATTGCTCGGCGCCCAGGTAGTGTTCCAGCAAATGCCCCGGGCCCTGCTGCAGCAATTCCCTCAGCGCCTGTTCCAGGTCCTGGCTGTGTTCGTCCACCACCGGCACGTTGGTCGACAGGTCGATGCCGGCGCTGTCGTCGTCGCGCTGCTTGAGGCGGAACAGCGTGGCCTCCTTGCTCCCGGCCAGCACGTAGGTGCCGCGGCCGACCTCACCGGACACCAGGTGCCGCGCCGCTGCCTCGCGGTAGGCCTGCTGCGTGGTGCTCGGGTTCAGGCCCAGAGCCCAGGCCAGGCGGCGCTGCGGTGGCAGGCGTTCGCCCACCTTGAGTTCGCCGCTTTCGATGGCGCGGGCGATAGCGTCGATCAGGGCGAGGTAGCGCGGTTGTCCGTCGTCGGGGAGGGTTGGGGTCCACATGTTTTATTGTTGGCCATGCAATATAAGGTTTGACCCATACAATGCGCGGCAGCCAGGATCGGGTCAAATCCATCCGATCCGAGGTGCTCCATGTTCGATCTGCCTGCCCTGCGCGAAGCGTCCCGCCTGGTCCGCGCCGAGGTGCCCGCCACCCCCCAATACGCCTGGCCGCGCCTGGCCGAGCGGCTGGGGTGCGAGGTCTGGGTCAAGCACGAGAACCATGCGCCCACCGGTGCCTTCAAGGTGCGTGGCGGCCTGCTCTACGTGCAGTCGCTGCTGGCCCGCGCGCCGCAGACCCGCGGGCTGGTCACCGCTACCCGCGGCAACCACGGCCAGAGCATGGCCCTGGCCGCGCGCAATGCCGGGGTGCCGATCATCATCGTCGTGCCCGAAGGCAACTCCCGGGAAAAGAACGCGGCGATGCGTGCCCTGGGCGCCGAACTGGTGGAGCACGGCGCCGATTTCGACCTGGCCCGGGCCGAGGCCGCGCGCCTGGCCCAGGTGCATGGCTACGAAAGCGTGCCGCCGTTTCACCCGGACCTGATCCGTGGCGTGGCCACCTATGCCCTGGAGCTGTTGGAAGCGGTGGCGCGGCTGGATGCGGTGTATGTGCCGATCGGCATGGGCTCGGGGATCTGCGGTTTGATCCGCACGCGCGATCTGCTGGGGCTGGACACCGAGATCATTGGCGTGGTGTCCAGCGAGGCCGATGCCTATGCCCGGAGTGTCGAGCAAGGTCGCATCGTCACCACCGAGACCGCCAATACCTTCGCCGACGGCATGGCCTGCCGCATGCCGGTTGCGGAGGCCTTCGACATCATCCTCCAGGGCGCGGCGCGGATCGTCCGGGTCACCGATGCCGAGATCGCCCAGGCCATGCGCATCTACCACGAAGACACCCACAACACCGCCGAAGGCGCCGGGGCCGCGGGACTGGCGGCGCTGTGCCAGGAGCGGGAGCGGCAGCGCGGGAAAAAGGTGGCGGTGGTGTTGAGCGGGGCGAATATTGATCGGCAGGGGTATGCGCGGGTGTTGGCTGGGGACTGAACCGTTTGAACAGGCTGGCCTGAGCCAGGGCATTTCTTCCAACACATCCTTGCACCAATCCGCTTTAATACCGGCCGCCCTTTTTTCAATGTCGGAAGCGGATTCCCCCCATGCCTTTCTCCAACGGATTTCTCCTGAGCCTGTCGCTGTGCCTGGACATCGGCATCGCCAACATCGCGATGATTACCCTGGCCATGCAGCGTGGCTTCTGGCAAGGCATGTGGCTGGGCCTGGGCACCTGTGTCGGCGATCTGGTCTATGCCCTGGCGGCGCTGGCCGGGATGACCGTGCTGTTGCAGTTCGAGACCGTGCGCTGGGTCTTGTGGATTGGCGGTTCGCTGCTGCTGATCTGGTTCGCGGTGAAGATGCTGCTGGCGGCGATTCGCGGTGACGCACACCTCGATACCGATGCGCAGGTGGTCCGCGAGTCACCCTGGCGCGAATTCCTGCGCGGCATCTTCCTGGCCATGTCGTCGCCCAGCGCCATTCTCTGGTTCGCTGCCGTGGGTGGCGTGCTGATTTCCCGCTCGGGCAGTGGCGGGCCGGTAGAGGCGGGGCTGTTCCTGGGTGGCTTCTTCAGTGCAGGCCTGCTCTGGTGCCTGACCCTGTGCGGCGTGGCCAGCCATGGCGGGCGCTTGCTCGGCGACCGCCTGCTGACCTGGTCGTACCTGGCCTCGGCGGGGATCTTCTGCTATTTCGCGGTCTACGTGATCGTCTCCGGCTACCGCGAGTTCATTCTCGCCCCGGCGCTCTGACTCCCGGTTGCCGGAATCGTCCAACCGGGCGATGCTAGCCGAGTGCCAGCGGGCGCGGCAGTCGATAATGCACGCCCCGCAGGCCTTTTTGAATCGACCTTGTGAGGCATGGATATGTCGACCCGGATGGATGCCGGATTCGCCCCGGTAAGAATCGAAAACGGACGCTCGTTCACCATCGCTGGTTTCGGTGAGCGCTACACGCAACAGACCAACAAGGCCATTCCTGCGCTCTGGCAGCGATTCGCGCCGCAGATTGGCAGGATTCCCGGGCAGATTGGCGACGATACCTACGGTGTCTGCTGCAATTTCGATGGTCGTGGCGGGTTCCTCTATATCGCCGGTGTCGAGGTGCGCAGCCCGAGCGCGTTGCCCGAGGCGTTCACCTGGCACACCCTGGCGCCACAGCGCTACGCAGTGTTCGAGCACCATGGCAAGGTCAGTGGCCTCGGTCATACCTTCGAAAGGATCTGGAAACAGTGGCTGCCGCAGTCCGGCGAGCGCGCCGCCGATGCGCCGGAGTTCGAGCGCTATGGTGAAGCCTTCGACCCGCAGACCGCCAGCGGCACGGTGGAAATCTGGATTCCCCTTGAGGCGCCTGAGTCGCGCTGATTTTTTCGCTCGTGTCGTCGATTTGCCGTTTTCCCGTTCGACCAGTGTTGAAGGCACCGGAATGCTCCGGTGCTGAACCCTGATGAACCTTCGGAGGACGCATCGATGAACACCGCAGCCGAACACGAAATCCGTCAACTGGTCGAGCGCTGGATCCAGTCGGTGCGCGACCGCGACATCGAGGGCATCGTCGCACCCTATGCCGACGACATCGTCGCCTTCGATGCGATCAAGTCCCTGCAGTTCAAGGGCAAGACCGCCTACCGCGCGCACTGGGAAATGTGCATGGGCTTCTGCACCGGTCCGATGGTCTTCGAGGTGGCGCAACTGACCGTGCACGCCGATGGCGACCTGGCCCTGGCCCACTGGCTCAACCGCTGCGGCCCGGCGGATGACGACAGCCAGTGCGGCTACATGCGGGTCACCGTCGGCTACCGCCGCAATGGCGGCCACTGGCAGGTCGTCCACGAACACTGGTCGGCACCGTTCGACATGGAAACCCAGAAGGCCCTCTTCGACCTCAAGCCTTGAAGCCAGCCGTCACCCCGCGTCGGAGAACATCATGAAATACCTGTGCCTGGTCTACTGTGATGAAACCCTGTTGCATGGTCTGCCCGAGAGCCCCGCGGACGCCGAATGCCTGGCCTACGCGACGTCGGTCCACGACAGCGGGCGCATGCTCGCCGCCGAGGCGCTCAAGCCGGTGCGGACCGCGACCACGGTGCGGGTGCGCGGTGGGCAGATGAGCCTGACCGACGGCCCCTTCGCCGAAACCAAGGAGCAACTGGCCGGCTTCTACCTGGTGGAAGCCCGCGACCTCAACGAAGCCCTGAACATCGCCCGCGGCATTCCTGCGGCGCGGGTCGGCAGCGTCGAGGTCCGGCCGGTACGCGAGCTTGAACCCTGAACGAGGAGAACAATGACAATGCATCCTCAACAACCCGGCCAGGGACAGGCGCTGCATGAACTGTCGCTGAGCCGCCTGATCGACGCCCCGCGCACCCGGGTGTTCCGCGCCTGGACCGATCCGCAACTGCTCAGCCGCTGGTGGGGGCCCCATGGCATGACCACGCCGGAGTGCGAGATGCAACTGTGGGTCGGCGGGGTGTTCCGTACCGTGCTGCGTGCCCCGGACGGCAGCGAATATCCGAACCAGGGCGTCTTTCTCGAAATCGTCGCGCCGGAACGGATCGTCTTCACCGACGCGTTCGGCCCCGGTTGGGTGCCGTCGGCGAAAGCCTTCATGACCGCGGTCATCACCCTTGACGATATCCACGGCAAGACCCTCTACACCGCCCGCGCCTGGCACTGGAGCGCCAGCGACCGCCAGGCCCACGAGGAAATGGGCTTCCATCGCGGCTGGGGCGAAAGCCTCGACCGCCTGGTGGAGCTGGTGACCGGACCGCTGGACGACTGATGGCCGAGGCGCAGGCGGTCCGGGCCACGCTCGACGGCGTCTATCGCGAGGAGTCGCGGCGCATCCTCGCGACGCTGATTCGCCTGCTGGGTGACTTCGACCTGGCCGAGGAGGCGATGCATGAAGCCTTCTTCATTGCCGTGGAGCGTTGGCAGCGCGACGGCATTCCCGACAGTCCGCGGGCCTGGCTGGTGTCGACCGGGCGTTTCAAGGCCATCGACGGCCTGCGCCGGCGGGCGCGCTTCGAGCGCTCGCCCAAGGTTTTGCGCCAGGCCCTCGAACGCCTTGAGGCCGGTGACATGAACGAGGAAGAACTGGAAGACGACCGCCTGCGCCTGATCTTCACCTGCTGCCACCCGGCCCTGGCCGCGGACGCCCAGGTACCGCTGACCCTGCGCGAGGTCTGCGACCTGACCACCGAGGAAATCGCCCGGGCCTTTCTCCTCGCGCCAGCGACCATCGCCCAGCGCATCGTGCGCGCCAAGGCGAAGATCCGCGATGCGCGGATTCCCTACCAGGTGCCGACCCTGGCCGAGCTGCCGGAACGCCTCGACAGCGTGCTGCGGGTGATCTACCTGGTGTTCAACGAAGGCTATTCGGCGTCATCCGGTGACTGCGTGGTGCGCGACGACTTGTGCAACGAGGCGATTCGCCTCGCTCGCCTGGTGCGCGAACTGCTGCCCGACCCGGAAGTGCTCGGCCTGCTGGCGCTGATGCTGTTGCAGGCGTCGCGCTCGCGGGCGCGCAGTGCGGGAGAGGGCGAGTTGATCCTGCTCGACCAGCAGGACCGCAGCTTGTGGGACCAGGCCCTGATCGCCGAAGGCTGCGCACTGGTGGAGGAAGCGTTGCGCAGCCGGCGCTTCGGTCTCTACAGCCTGCAGGCCGCGATCGCCGCCGTGCACGCCGAGGCGGTCAGTGCCGCAGACACCGACTGGCCGCAGATCGTCGGGCTGTACGATGTGCTGCTGCGCGGCTGGCCGTCGCCGGTGGTCGAACTCAATCGCGCCGCCGCGCTGGCCCGGCGGGACGGTCCGCAGGCAGGGCTGGAGGTGGTCGAGGCGATCCTGGCGCGCGGCGAACTGCGTGATTACCAGCCGGCGCATTGCGCGCGGGCCGAGTGGTATCACCAACTGGGGCGCCAGGATCAGGCCCGTGATGCCTGGCGCACCGCGCTGGGCCTGACCCGGCAGGAACCCGAGCGGCGCTTCATCGAGCGCCGCTTGCGGGATTGATGAGGTCCGGTTCTATCAGCCGAAGGTGATCGGCGGCGGGCTGACCAGCTCGACAGTCTGTTGCTTGCGCGGGGCGAGGATCTCGGCTTCGCCATCCACTACCAGCTCTTCGTTCTGGTTGAACACGCGCGTGGCGATGCGCACACGGAACTTCGGCAGCTTTTCGAGGATTTCCAGGCGCACGGTGAGGGTGTCGCCGATCTTCACCGGCTTCTGGAAACTCATCTGCTGACCGAGGTAGATGGTGCCCGGGCCAGGCAGCTCGCAGGCCACCGCCGCGCTGATCAGCGCACCGCTGAACATGCCGTGGGCGATGCGCTCCTTGAACATGCTCTTGGCCGCGAACTCGGCGTCCAGGTGCACCGGGTTGTGGTCACCGGACATCGCGGCGAACAGCTGGATGTCACGTTCTTCGACGGTCTTGCTGAAGCTGGCGGTCTGGCCGACTTCGAGGGATTCGTAAGGCGTGTTGGTGACCTGGGTCATGCAGGAAATTCCTTCTGGGTGCGACGGGGAGGCAGTATCACTCGCTGCGCACGGGCCGGCCAAGGGCCAGGGTCTGTTCGAGCCAGTCGATCACCTGCGTGGTGACCTCGTCACGGTTGGTTTCGTTGAGCAGCTCGTGGCGGGCCTGCGGATAGAGTCGCAGTTGCACGTGCTGGTTCCCGGACAGGCGCAAGGCGCCGGTCAGATCCTTCAGACGCTTGCCGGCACTGACCGGATCACATTCGCCGCCGATCACCAGGATCGGCAGGTTCGGATCGATCTGCGCCAGGTTGCTGGTGCGGCTGATCTGTTCAAGGCCGGCGAGCAGGTCGATCCACAGGCGGTTGCAGCAGCGGAAGCCGCACTGCGGGTCGTCCACGTACTTGTCGACCTCGGCCGGATCGCGGCTGAGCCAGTCGAAGGCCGTGCGGGTCGGCTTGAAGGCCTTGTTGAACGAGCCGAAGGAAAGAAACTCGATCAGCGCGCTGCGCCCCAGCGGACCCTGGCGCCAGCTTTCCAGGCGGGCGATCTGCCGCGCCGCGCGATAGAGCCCTGGTGGCTGGAAATTCGAACCGCTGAGCACCGCGCCCTGCAGGCTGGCGCTGTGGTGCAGCAGGTAGGCCTGGGCGATGTAGCTGCCCATGCTGTGGCCGAAGAGGAACAGCGGCACGCCCGGATGTTGCTGGCCGATATGCTGGCTGAGCAGGGCGAGGTCGTTGACCACGCTATTCCAGCCGTTCTCGCGGGCGAAAAGGCCAAGGGTGCCGATCTCCGCGGTACGCCCATGACCACGCTGGTCATGAGCATAAAGGGCGAAGCCGGCGCTGCTCAGCGCCTCGCCGAAACGCTGGTAGCGCCCGGCATGCTCGGCCATGCCGTGGGCCAGCAGAACCACCGCGCGCACCGGTGTGGCCGGCAGCCACTGGTGGACGTACAGGCTGCAATGGTTGCTGGCCGGCAGCCAGAAGGCGTCGTAGCTCATGGGCGGATTTCCAGACCGAAGGATGCCGTTGAGTGTATAGCCGGTTGGTGAATTGCAACGCACGGTGGCCCGAGATTCACAGGATCTATGACGATCCTTGGCATATTTGCCACCTGCCACATAGCTGCTAACGTCGGCAGAACGCCGTTTTGCAAGCAGCAATCCGGACCGCACAGGCTCAGGACCGAGGACAATAATAAATGCACGCCGATTTCTGGAACGACAAGCGCCCCGCCGGCGTACCTTCGCAGATCGACATGAGCAGCTATAAGTCGGTGATCGAAGTATTCGAGCGCTCCTGCAAGAAATTCGCCGACCGACCGGCCTTCACCAACCTGGGCGTGACCCTGACCTACGCCGAACTGGATCGCTACTCCGCGGCCTTCGCCGCCTACCTGCAGCAATGCACCGACCTCAAGCCGGGCGAGCGCATCGCGGTGCAGATGCCCAACGTCCTGCAGTACCCCATCGCCGTGTTCGGTGCCCTGCGCGCCGGGCTGATCGTGGTCAACACCAACCCGCTGTACACCGCGCGGGAGATGCGCCACCAGTTCAAGGACTCCGGCGCCCGCGCCCTGGTCTACCTGAACATGTTCGGCAAGCTGGTCCAGGAGGTGCTGCCGGACACCGGCATCGACTTCCTCATCGAGGCGAAGATGGGCGACATGCTGCCTGCGGCCAAGGGCTGGCTGGTCAATACCATCGTCGCCAAGGTCAAGAAGATGGTTCCCGACTACAGCCTGCCGCAGGCGCTGCCGTTCAAGCAGGTGCTGCGCCAGGGCAAGGGCCATGCATTGAAGCCGGTGCAGTGCAGCCACGACGACATCGCCGTGCTGCAATACACCGGGGGCACCACCGGGGTGGCCAAGGGTGCCATGCTCACCCATGGCAACCTGGTGGCCAACATGCTCCAGGTCCTGGCCTGCTTCTCCCAGCTCGGCCCGGACGGGCAGAAGCTGCTCAAGGACGGCCAGGAGGTGATGATCGCGCCGCTGCCGCTGTACCACATCTATGCCTTCACCGCGAACTGCATGTGCATGATGGTCACCGGCAACCACAACGTGCTGATCACCAATCCGCGGGACATCCCCGGCTTCGTCAAGGAACTGAAGAAGTGGCGCTTCTCCGCGCTGCTGGGGCTCAACACCCTGTTCGTCGCGCTGATGGACAACCCCGGATTCAAGGACCTGGACTTCTCCGCGCTGAAGGTCACCAACTCCGGCGGCACCGCGCTGGTCAAGGCCACCGCCGAGCGCTGGGAACAGATCACCGGCTGTCGCATCGTCGAGGGCTATGGCCTCACCGAGACCTCGCCGGTGGCCAGCACCAACCCCTATGGCGAGCTGGCGCGCCTCGGCACGGTGGGCATCCCGGTGGCGGGCACGGCCTTCAAGGTCACCGATGACGACGGCAATGAAATGCCCCTGGGCGAGCGCGGCGAGCTGTGCATCAAGGGCCCGCAGGTGATGAAGGGCTATTGGCAGAGGCCTGACGCGACCGCTGACGCCTTCGACGGCGACGGCTGGTTCAAGACCGGCGATATCGCCGTGATCGACCCGGACGGCTTCACCCGCATCGTCGACCGCAAGAAGGACATGATCATCGTCTCGGGCTTCAACGTGTACCCGAACGAGATCGAGGACGTGGTCATGGCTCACCCGAAGGTCGCCGCCTGTGCCGCCATCGGCGTGCCGGACGAGCGCTCGGGGGAAGCGGTGAAACTGTTCGTGGTGGCGCGGGATGGCGGGGTGAGCCTGGAAGAGCTGAAGGCCTACTGCAAGGCCAACTTCACCGGCTACAAGGTGCCGAAGCACATCGTCCTGCGGGATTCGCTGCCAATGACACCGGTCGGAAAGATTCTGCGTCGCGAGTTGAGAGAACCTGCCTAAGCAACTAGCATGAAGACGAAAGCCGCGAGATAGAGCCTTTCAAAAAGCTCTTTCCGCGGCTTTTGCATGTCGCGTTTCCGAGGCTTTAGACCCTTTACTCTAAAAGTGACCAATGCAATATCATGAGTCATTTTAGTGACCAATCGGGCCGATTTGGCTCTGGTAGGCCCAAATCAAAGCTGTTACTCTCGGCGCGCTTCCGATCACTCGGTTTGCAATAAACCGACATCAAATATCAATAATAATCGCATCGACGCGGTGAAGAATTCGCGGTTGCTGGAGGAGTGGGCTTCCATGATCGAAAACTTTTGGAAGGATAAGTACCCAGCCGGGATTGCCTCGCAAATCAATCCTGACGAGTATCCGAATATTCAAGCGGTATTGAAGCAGTCCTGCCAGCGCTTCGCCGACAAACCGGCATTCAGCAACCTGGGCAAGACCCTGACCTACGGCGAATTGTACGAGTTGTCCGGTGCCTTTGCTGCCTACCTGCAGCAACATACCGACCTGCAACCCGGTGATCGCATCGCCGTTCAACTGCCGAACGTTCTGCAATACCCTGTCGCGGTCTTCGGCGCCATGCGCGCCGGCCTGATCGTGGTCAACACCAACCCGCTCTACACGGCGCGGGAAATGGAACATCAATTCAACGACTCCGGTGCCAAGGCGCTGGTGTGCCTGGCGAACATGGCGCACCTCGCGGAAAAGGTCGTACCGAAGACGTCCGTCAAGCACATCATCGTCACCGAAGTCGCCGACCTGCTGCCGCCGCTCAAGCGTCTGCTGGTCAACAGCGTCATCAAGTACGTGAAGAAGATGGTCCCGGCCTACAGCCTGCCGACCGCCGTGAGCTTCAACGATGCCCTGGCCAAGGGCCGCGGCAAGCCGGTGAAGGAAGTCTCGCCGGCTGCCGATGACGTCGCCGTGCTGCAATACACCGGCGGTACCACCGGGGTGGCCAAGGGCGCGATGCTGACCCATCGCAACCTGGTGTCCAACATGCTGCAATGCCGTGCTCTGATGGGCTCCAACCTCAACGAGGGCTGCGAGATCCTGATCACGCCGCTGCCGCTGTATCACATCTACGCCTTCACCTTCCATTGCATGGCGATGATGCTGATCGGCAACCACAACATCCTGATCAGCAACCCGCGCGACCTGCCGGCGATGGTCAAGGAACTGTCGAAGTGGAAGTTCAGCGGCTTCGTCGGCCTCAACACCCTGTTCGTCGCGCTGTGCAACAACGAGGACTTCCGTCGCCTGGATTTCTCCGGGCTGAAGATCACCCTGTCCGGGGGCATGGCCCTGCAGATGTCGGTGGCCGAACGCTGGAAGGACGTTACCGGCTGTGCCATCTGCGAAGGCTACGGCATGACCGAGACCAGCCCGGTGGCGGCGGTCAACCCGGCCGAGCGCAACCAGGTCGGCACCATCGGCATCCCGGTGCCGTCGACCCTGTGCAAGATCATCGACGATGCCGGCAACGAACTGCCGCTGGGTGAAGTCGGCGAGCTGTGCGTCAAGGGCCCGCAGGTGATGAAGGGCTACTGGCAGCGTGCCGATGCCACCGCCGAGATCCTCGATGCCGAGGGCTGGCTGAAGACCGGTGATATCGCGCTGATCCAGCAGGACGGCTACATGCGTATCGTCGACCGCAAGAAGGACATGATCCTGGTCTCCGGTTTCAACGTGTACCCGAACGAGCTGGAAGACGTCATGGCGGCCCTGCCGGGCGTGCTGCAATGCGCGGCGATCGGCGTGCCGGACGAGAAGTCGGGCGAGGTGATCAAGGTATTCATCGTTGCAAGGCCCGGGGTCACCCTGACCCGCGAGCAGGTGATGGAGCACATGCGCGCCAATGTCACCGGCTACAAGGTGCCGCGCTTCGTCGAGTTCCGCGATGCGTTGCCGACCACCAACGTCGGCAAGATCCTGCGGCGCGAGCTGCGGGATGAAGAGCTGAAGAAGCTGGGTCTCAAGAAGATCGCCTGAGTCCTCTCGGGCCTCATCGCTGGCTTGCCAGCGATGAGGCCTGAAGATCAGCGCAACTTCTCGAGCATCTGGTAGTACCACATCCCCGCCGCCAACAGCGGATTCCCCAGTACATCCCCCATCGGCACGCGAATATGCGAGCAGCCGGCGAAGGTGTCGAATTTCTCCAGCGTCCCCGTGATGGCCTCGGCCATGATCTCGCCCATGATGTGGCTGGTGGCGATGCCATGCCCTGAATAGCCCTGGCAATACCAGACGTTCTCCGACAGCTTGCCCAGTTGCGGAATGCGGTTGACCACGATGCCCATGGCGCAACTCCACTGGAACTCGATCGGTACGCCCTTCAGCGCCGGGAAGGTGCGCTCGAAGCACGGCCGCAGTTCGCCGGCGATATCCCGCGAATCCCGTCCCGAATAGTTGGCGCCGCCACCGAACAGCAGGCGGCCGTCGGCGGTCATGCGGTAGTAGTCGAGGACGAAGCGGCAGTCGTACACCGCCAGGTCCTGAGGGTTGAGCTGGCGGGCCAGGTCGCCCAGCGGCGCGGTGGTGACGATGCCGCCCATGGCCGGGAAGATCTTGCCCTTGAGCTGGCCCGGTTCGAGCTTGTGGTAGACATCGCCCGCCAGCATCACCTGCTTCGCTTCGATCCGCCCCTGCGCAGTCACCACCGCCGGGCGCGGGCCGTGGACGATCTCCAGCACCTGCGAGTTTTCGAAGATCAGCGCGCCCAGCCCGTGGGCTGCGCGGGCCTCGCCCAGGCACAGGTTGAGCGGGTGCAGGTGCAGGTTGCGGGTGTTCTTCAGGGCACCGAGGTACAGCGGCGAGTCGAGGTGACGGCGGACGCCCTCGCGGTCGAGCAGTTCGACCTGGTCGCCCATGCCACGCTGCTGCGCCTGCGCGGCGAATGCTTCCAGCTCGTTCATGTGCGACGGCTTCATCGCCGCATGCAGGTGTCCGCGTTTGAGGTCGCAGTCAATGCCGTAGCGCGCTACCCGCTGCTGGATGATGTCGTGTCCGCGGAAGCGCAGGTGCCAGATGAAGTCGTCGACGTCATCGCCGAGGCGGGCGCGCATCTGCTTGCGCATGGCCTCGTCGCCGGACAGGCTGCCGGTGACCTGGCCGCCATTGCGCCCGCTGGCGCCCCAGCCGATGCGGTTGGTCTCGACGATGGCCACCTTCAGGCCGCGCTCGGCCAGCTCCACGGCGCTGGCGACGCCGGTGAAGCCGCCGCCGATGATCACCACGTCCACCTCGACCGTGCCTTGCAGGGTCGGGTACTGGGTCTGGTCGTTGAGGGTGGCGCTGTAGTACGAGGCGGCGCGCTGTGCGGCGCCCGGGGTCGTTGCTGCGTTCATGAAACGGAATCCTTGCAAAAGAAAGAGGTGCGGGTCAGGCCTGGGTCAGGTACCAGCGCCAGTCCTGTTCGCCGACTTCGGCCATGAACTGACGGTATTCGGCACGCTTGACCGCCAGGTATACCCCGAGGAACCCGGCGCCCAGGGCGTCGCGGGCCCAGGCGGATTGCTCCAGGGCCTGCAGCGAGGTCAGCCAGTCGGTTGGCAGGCGCTCGGTGGCCTGGGCGTAGCCGTTGCCTTCCACGGGGGCGCCGGGATCGAGCTGTTCGCGCAGGCCGCGATGGATGCCGGCGAGGATCGCCGCTGCCGCGAGGTAAGGGTTGGCATCGGCGCCGCAGATGCGGTGCTCGATATGCCGGGTCGGTGCCGGGCCGCCGGGTACGCGCAGGCTGACGGTGCGGTTGTCGACGCCCCAGGTCGGTGCCAGCGGTGCGTAGCTGTTGGCCTGGAAGCGCCGGTAGGAGTTGGCGTTGGGGCAGAACAGCAGCAGCGAATCCAGCAGCGAGCGCAGCATGCCGCCCACCGCCTGGCGCAGCAGCGGGGTGCCGGCCGGGTCTTCGCTGGCGAACAGGTTGTGCCCGGCCCCATCGTTGAGGCTGACGTGCATGTGCATGCCGGTGCCGGCCAGGTGGTCGAAGGGCTTGGCCATGAAGCAGGCCTGCATGCCGTGGCGGTGCGCGACACCCTTGACGATGCGCTTGTAGCGCACCGCCTGGTCCATGGCCAGCAGGGCGTCGCCGTGGTCCAGGGTGATTTCCACCTGGCCCGGGGCGTATTCGGAAATCGCCGTGCGCGCCGGAATGCCCTGGGCCTTGCAGGCGGCGTAGAGGTCGGCGAGGAAGGGTTCGATCTGTTCCAGTTCACGCAGGCCATAGACCTGCGTGCTTCGCGGTCGCCCGCCGTCGGCGTCCAGGGCCGGCTGCGGTCGGCCCTGGCTGTCGCGCTGCTGGTCGAGCAGGTAGAACTCCAGTTCGCAGGCCATCACCGGGTGGTAACCGTCGGCCTTGAGTGCCTCGATCACCTGCAGCAGGACATGGCGCGGGTCGGCGATGGCGGCGGGCATGCCCTGTTCCGGGTGCATGCTGACCTGCACGGCGGCGGTCGGGATCTGCCGCCAGGGCAGGCGCACCAGGCTGCCGTCCAGCGGGTAGGCGCGGCAGTCGATATCGCCGACGTCCCAGACCAGGCCGGAGTTCTCCACGTCCTCGCCGTGCAGGGTCAGGCCGAGGATGGTGCTTGGCAGCGGCCGGCCGCTTTCGTACACCGCCAGCAGTTCCTCGCGGTGCAGCAGCTTGCCGCGGGGCATGCCATTGGCGTCGAGGATGAACAGCTCGATCATTTCGATATCGGGATTGGCGGCCAGGAACGCGCGGGCCTGCTCGATGGGGGCAAAGTGCATGGGTGTTCTCGCTTGCGCCAGGCGGCGCGCTGGAAATCGACAAGGCGGCCGATGCAAAAGCACGGCCAGGGTTATCGGTCAGGCGAGAGCGGTATCTGGTGGGCGGGCGTGACGACAATGCCACAGGGCCCAGAAGGCGAGGATGATGTGCACCAGCGGGTTTTCGCCACGACGAGCCCGCACCTTCGGGAACGAAGGGGCTTGATGGGGGCGGGGCGTGCTGGCGGATGGAGACATGCCCTGATACTCCCATGCTGGCGAAGGGTTATTAAATTGGTGTTTGTGTAACTTCAGTCATTGATTTGCTAAACAATCATCTGCATAACGCCGACCCTGTAGGAGCGGGTTTACCCGCGATTACGTCAGTGGATTCACCGCAGCAATCGCGGGTGAACCCGCTCCTACAGGGTCGGCGGTGCCTAGAGTGGGCAAATCTGCGACAATCGCCGGCTATTCCAAAGTCGATCACGTCCACGCAGGGCTTACCTGCGCATGCCAAAGAACCCATGACTGACCAGAACGCCGCCATCGGGCAATTGCTGAAAAACCTCGATCACGCCATGTCCGCCGAGCGCCACCGCCTGCGCCGGCAACTGCACGAACTGCGCAAGCGCCCCGACGAGGCCAAGCTGGCCCAATGGGCCGAGCGGGTCCAGGCGTCCTGCGACCAGGCCGCTGCGCGCAAGGCCAGCGTGCCGGCCATCCGCTACGACGACAGCCTGCCGATCGCCGCCAAGCGCGACGAGATCAAGAAACTGGTGGCGGAAAACCAGGTGGTGATCATCGCCGGCGAGACCGGTTCGGGGAAAACCACCCAGTTGCCGAAGATCTGCCTGGAGCTGGGCCGCGGCCAGTACGGCCTGATCGCCCACACCCAGCCACGCCGTATCGCGGCACGCAGCGTCGGCGCCCGGGTCGCCGAGGAACTGGGTACGCCACTGGGGGCGCTGGTCGGCTACCAGGTGCGCTTCGAGGACCAGAGCGACGCCAACACCCTGGTCAAGCTGATGACCGACGGCATCCTCCTGGCGGAAACCCAGCATGACCGCTTCCTCGAACGCTACGACACGATCATCGTCGACGAAGCCCACGAGCGCAGCCTCAACATCGACTTCCTGCTGGGCTACCTGAAGACCCTGCTGCCACGCCGCCCCGACCTGAAGGTGATCATCACCTCGGCGACCATCGACCTGGAGCGCTTCTCCAGGCACTTCGACGACGCCCCGATCATCGAGGTCTCCGGGCGTACCTACCCGGTGGAAACCTGGTACCGCCCGCTGACCAGCGAGCAGGACGAGGAGGGCAACCGGGTCGAGGACGACCTCAGCGTCGACCAGGCCATCCTCGCCACCCTCGACGAGATCGCCGCCCACGAGCGCAGCGTCGGCAAGGGCCCGGGCGACGTGCTGGTGTTCCTCCCCGGCGAACGCGAGATCCGCGATGCCGCCGAGGTACTGCGCAAGGCGCAACTGCGCCATACCGAGATCCTGCCGCTGTACGCGCGCCTGTCGCCGGCGGAGCAGCAGCGCATCTTCCAGTCCCATCCGGGGCGTCGCGTGGTGCTGGCGACCAACGTGGCCGAGACCTCGCTGACCGTGCCGGGCATCCGCTACGTGATCGACAGCGGCACCGCGCGCATCAGCCGCTACAGCTACCGCGCCAAGGTCCAGCGCTTGCCGATCGAGGCGGTGTCCCAGGCCAGCGCCAACCAGCGCAAGGGCCGTTGCGGCCGGGTCGAGCCGGGCATCTGCGTGCGCCTGTACAGCGAAGAGGATTTCAACGCGCGGCCGGCCTTCACCGACCCGGAGATCCTGCGCACCAACCTCGCTGCTGTGATCCTGCAGATGCTCCATCTGCGCCTCGGCGCCATCGACGAATTCCCGTTCATCGAGCCGCCGGATGGCAAGGCCATCAGCGACGGTTTCAACCTGTTGCAGGAGCTCTCGGCGGTCAACCGCGAGAACCAGTTGACCCCGCTGGGCCGCCAGCTGGCGCGCCTGCCGGTGGACCCGCGGCTGGGTCGCATGCTGCTGGAAGGGGCGAAGCAGGGCAGCCTGCAGGAAGTGCTGATCGTCGCCAGCGCCCTCTCGGTGCAGGACCCGCGCGAACGGCCGCCGGAGCGCCAGCAGGCCGCCGACCAGGCCCACGCGCAATGGAAGGACGCCGACTCCGACTTCGCCGCCCTGGTGAGCCTGTGGCGCGGCTTCGAGGAACAGCGCCAGGAACTGACTTCCAGCCCGCTGCGCAACTGGTGCCGCAAGAACTTCCTCAACTACCTGCGCCTGCGTGAATGGCGCGATGCCCACCGCCAGCTCGGGCTGATCTGCCGCGACCTGCAGCTGAGCGTCAACAAGGAGCCGGCGGACTTTCCGCGGCTGCACAAGGCGATTCTTTCCGGCCTGCTCAGCCAGATCGGCCAGAAAACCGAGGAAGGCGATTACCTCGGTGCGCGCCAGCGGCGCTTCTGGGTGCACCCGTCGTCCGGCATCGGCAAGAAGCGCCCGCAATGGATCATGGCCGCCGAACTGGTGGAGACCACCAAGCTCTACGCGCGCATGGTGGCGAAGATCGATTCCGACTGGATCGAGCCGCTGGCCGGGCACCTGCTGAAGAAAAACCACTTCGAGCCGCACTGGGAGAAGAAGCGCGGCCAGGTGGTGGCCTTCGAACAGGTGACCCTGTACGGCCTGATCGTCGTCGGCCGGCGCCCGGTGCACTACGGGCCGATCGATCCGCAGGCGTCCCGCGAGCTGTTCATCCGCGAAGGCCTGGTGGGCGGCGAGATCAACTCCCGGGCCCGCTGCCTGGCGGCCAACAAGAAGCTCCTGGAAGAGCTCGACGAGCTGGAAGCCAAGGCCCGCCGCCGCGACATCCTCGCCGACGAGGAAACCCTCTACGGCTTCTACGAGGAACGCCTGCCGGCGGAGATCCACCAGACTGCCACCTTCGACAGCTGGTACCGGATCAACAGCCAGAAGGACCCGAACCTGCTGATCATGCGCGCCGAGGACGTGCTGGCCCGCGAGGCCAGCGAAGTCACCGCCGCGCAGTACCCGGACACCCTGCGCCTGGGTGACCTGAAGCTGTCGCTGACCTATCACTTCGAGCCCAACCATCCGCGCGACGGCGTCACCGTGCGGGTGCCGGCGCCGCTGCTGCCGAGCCTGCCGGGCGAGCGCCTGGAATGGCTGGTGCCGGGGCTGCTGGAAGCGAAATGCATCGCCCTGGTGCGCAACCTGCCCAAGGCCCTGCGCAAGAACTTCGTGCCGGTGCCGGACTTCGTCAAGGCGGCCCTGGCGCGCATGACCTTCGCCGACGGTTCGCTGCCCCAGGCGCTGGGACGCGAACTGCTGCGCATGACCGGTGCGCGTGTCAGCGACGAGGCCTGGGCCGAAGCGGCGGACCAGGTGGAAAACCACCTGAAGATGAATATCGAAGTGGTCGACGGCCAGGGCAAGTTCCTTGGCGAAGGCCGCGACCTCGCCGAGCTGACCGCGCGCTTCGCCGCAGCCAGCCAGGCGGCGCTGGCGGTGCCGCAATCGGAGAAGACCCAGAAGCCGGTGGAAGCCAAGGGCTTCGGCAAGGTCGAGCAGACCGCCCAGCAGAAGATCGCCGGGCTGTCGATGACGGTGTATCCGGCGCTGGTGGAGGAGGGGGGCACGGTCAAGGAAGGGCGTTTTTCGACCCAGGCCGAAGCCACCTTCCAGCACCGCCGCGCGTTGCAGCGCCTGCTCCTGCAGCAACTGGCGGAGCCGGCCAAGTTCCTGCGTGGCAAGCTGCCGGGGCTGACCGAACTGGGCCTGCTCTATCGCGAGCTGGGGCGGGTCGACTCGCTGGTTGAGGACATCCTCCTGGCCAGCCTCGACAGCTGCGTGCTCGAAGGGGAAAGCACCTTGCCTCGGGATGGCGCGGCCCTTGCCTCGCTGGCCGAGCGCAAGCGCGGCGACTGGACCGACCACGCCGAGCGCCTGGCGCGCCTGGTGCTGGAGATCCTCAAGCTCTGGCACGGCCTGCAGAAACGCTTCAAGGGCAAGATCGACCTGGCCCAGGCGGTGGCGCTCAACGATATCAAGCAGCAGGTGGGCAACCTGGTCTACCCCGGGTTCGTGCGCGAAACCCCGGGGATCTGGCTCAAGGAACTGCCGCGCTACCTGAAAGCGGTGGAACTGCGCCTGGAAAAACTCGGCGCGCAGGTGCAGAAGGATCGGGTCTGGAGCGGCGAACTGGGCAACTGCTGGACGCAGTACAAGGCCCGCGCCGACAAGCACGCCCAGGAGGGCAAGCGCGACGAGCAACTGCAGCTCTATCGCTGGTGGCTGGAGGAATACCGCGTATCGCTGTTCGCCCAGCAACTGGGGACCAAGGTGCCGATTTCCGACAAGCGCCTGAGCAAACAGTGGAGTCAGGTGGACGCCTGACCGGCGGGCGCCGGCTGCTGGCCTGACTGAGGCCAAGCCGGCGCGGTTGTGGCACACTTGGCGATATTTCCGCGGCCACGGGCAATTCCTCCGGCCGCGGTGACAAACACCAGGCAATGCCCCGTATGATCGGGGTCATTGCCTGTACGAGTTGGTACCTTGGTGCCAGCTCGTCGAACCGAACCGGTCGTTGCCCGCCTGGCCACGGCCCCGAACAGAGGAACGACCGTGCACAACGTCGTCATCAGCGGCACCGGCCTGTACACCCCGGCCAACAGCATTTCCAACGAAGAGCTGGTGGAATCCTTCAATACCTTCGTCACGCAGTTCAACGCCGACAACGCCGCGGCCATCGAGCGCGGCGAGGTCCAGGCCCTGGCCGAGTCCAGCGCCGCCTTCATCGAGAAGGCCTCCGGCATCAAGAGCCGCTACGTCATGGACAAGGCCGGCATCCTCGACCCGCAGCGCATGAAGCCGCGCCTGCCGGAGCGCAGCAACGACGAGCCGTCGATCCTCTGCCAGATGGCCGTGGCCGCCGCCGAGCAGGCCCTGCAACGGGCCGGGCGCACCGCCGCCGATGTCGACGCGGTGATCGTCGCCTGCTCCAACCTGCAGCGCCCGTACCCGGCGATCGCCATCGAGGTGCAACAGGCCCTGGGCATCAACGGCTTCGGCTTCGACATGAACGTCGCCTGTTCCTCGGCCACCTTCGGTATCCAGGTCGCCAGCAACAGCGTGCAACTGGGCCAGGCCCGCGCGGTGCTGGTGGTGAGTCCGGAAATTTGCACCGGTCATCTCAACTTCCGCGACCGCGACAGCCACTTCATCTTCGGCGATGCGGCCACCGCGGTGCTGGTGGAGCGTGCCGACCTGGCCACTTCCGCGCATCAGTTCGACATCGTCAGCACCAAGCTGCTGACCCAGTTCTCCAACAACATCCGCAACAACTTCGGCTTCCTCAACCGTGCCGGTGAAGAGGGCGTCGATACGCCGGACAAGCTGTTCGTCCAGGAAGGCCGCAAGGTATTCCGCGAGGTCTGCCCGATGGTCGCCGAGCTGATCGGCCAGCACCTGTCGGAAAACAACCTCAACGTCAGCGACGTCAAGCGCTTCTGGCTGCACCAGGCCAACCTGAGCATGAACCACCTGATCGTGAAGAAGCTGCTGGGGCGCGATGCCCAGGAAGAAGAGGCGCCGGTGATCCTCGATCGTTACGCCAATACCAGCTCGGCAGGTTCGGTGATCGCCCTGCACAGCTACCAGGACGACCTGGCCAAGGGTTCGCTGGGCGTGCTCAGCTCGTTCGGCGCCGGTTATTCGATCGGCAGCGTGATCCTGCGCAAGCGCTGATTCCTGTCGGCCGGTAGACGAAAAAATCCCGGTCCGCACCTGCGGACCGGGATTTTTTTTGCTCGTATGACGAGGTCGGGAAGCCTGGCGAACCCGCCTGAAAGGGATACAGCCCTTGCTGGGCGGGCCTTTTGCCATATTCCTTATCGAATTAAAAAAGTTCCGCTGTAATAAAACATTTATCTAAAAGCCACTGATCTGAAATAACCCCCCGCCAAGATTCCTCCCCAGCACAAGTGGCCTGAGCCGCGTGTTTTTTTCAACGTAATCAAGACCATAAACGTTAGGGGAGCTTCATCGATGATCCGTAAGCACTTCGCAGGTTTCGTAGCCAGCGCCTTGGCCATGGCCGTTACCGCCCAGGCTTTCGCGGGTACCGTGACCACCGACGGCGCCGATATCGTAGTCAAGACCAAAGGTGGCCTCGAGGTCGCTACTACTGACAAGGAATACAGCTTCAAGCTGGGCGGTCGTATCCAGGCTGACTACAGCCGCTTCGACGGCTTCTACACCCGCAACGGCAACACTGCCGATGCCGGTTACTTCCGTCGTGCGTTCATCGAGATCGGTGGCGTGCTGGCTACCGACTGGGCCTACCAGATCAACTACGACCTGTCGCAGAACGCCGGCGGTGACAACCGCAAGGAAGACGGTTACTTCGACGAAGCCTCGCTGGCCTACAACGGCTTCAAGCCAGTATCGATCAAGGTCGGTCGCTTCGACCCTGAGTTCGGTCTGGAAAAAGCCACCAGCTCCAAGTGGGTGACCGCTCCTGAGCGTACCGCTGCCTACGACCTGGCCGATTGGGTCAACGGTCACAACGGTGGCCTGGGTATCCAGGTTTCCGGCAACGCTGGCGACTCCCTGTACGGTTCCTTCGGTGTCTACGCCAAGGATGCTATCAACACCACCACTCCTGACCCGATCGTCGGTGACAAGGATGGCGACAGCACCAAGCAGTTCAACCTGCGTGCCGTCTTCGCTCCGCTGCACGACAGCGGCAACGTCCTGCACTTCGGCGTGAACCTGGCGCAACGCGACCTCTCCGACACCGCGTTCGACGGTCGTATCCGCAGCCGCCTGGGCATGCGCGGTGTGAGCACCGACGGTGGCCAGGACGCTGGCGCCAACGGCAACCGCCTGACCCTGGCTGGCAACGGCACTACTCCGGCCGGCTCCTTCGACACCGACCGCGCCTGGGGCCTGGAAGCAGCCTTCGCCACCGGTCCTTTCTCGGTGCAGGGCGAGTACCTGAAGCGCAAGGTCGAAGCTGATTCTGCTGCCTACCAGGACATCAAGGCCTCCGGTTACTACGCTCAGGTTGCCTACACCATCACCGGTGAAGCGCGTGGCTACAAACTCGGCAAGTTCGACGCCATCAAGCCTTCGAACAAGCAGATCGGTGCCTGGGAAGTGTTCTACCGCTACGACCACATCGAAGCTGAAGACGACAACGCTCCGTTCGCCAACACCGGCGATGTCGAAGGCAAGGTGCACAACCTGGGTCTGAACTGGTACGCCAACGAATCCATCAAGCTGAGCGGTACCTACATCAAGGCCAAGGTCGACAACGCCCAGAACACTGTCGGCGACGACAAAGGCGACGGTTTCGTACTGCGCGCACAGTACGTGTTCTAAGCAGCAACGCTCCTTCATCCGTTACTTCTTCATGCCCCACTTCGGTGGGGCTTTTTTTTGCCTGCGTTTTCAGTCCGGAAGCAGGCGGTCGCGGCTGTTGGACAGGTGCAGGCAGATCGCCGCGCGCGCGGCGTCCGGGTCCTGGCGGCGGATGGCGTTGAGGATCGCCTCGTGTTCGAGGTTGGCCAGGTAGGCGTGGCGGGCCAGCTTCGCGCCGGAGCGCTCGTCCTCGGCCATGCGGTTGCGCGGGATCATGCCGCTGCCCAGTTGTCCCAGCATCTCGCTGAAATACAGGTTGCCGGTGGCCTCGGCGATCAGCAGGTGGAAACGTCGGTCGGCTTCGATGCAGCTGTCGCCGGCTGCCGCCAGGTCCTGGTAATCGTCCAGCGCCTGGCGCATGCGCGCCAGGTGCCCGTCGTTGCGGCGCACGGCTGCGAGGGCGGCGGCCTGTCCCTCCAGGCCGATGCGCAGCTCCAGCAGGTCGCGCACGCTGGCCGCGCTTTCGGCGCCGACCCGCAGTTCTCCTTGCGCCTGCCGCTCGATGACGAAGCTGCCGATGCCATGGCGCGGATCCACCAACCCGGATGCCTGCAGTTTCGACAGGGCCTCGCGGACCACCGTGCGGCTGACCCCATGCTCGCGGACCAGGGTGTTTTCCGACGGCAGCTTGTCCCCGGGTTTGAAGGTGCCCAGCAGGATCTGCCGGGTGAGGCTGGAGACCAGGTCGTGGGTACGGCTGTGACCGCGTTTGCGCGTGGGTTCCGGCAGCTCGGGCGAGGGCATGGATGAGCCTCCTGGGTGGTCGTACAAGTTCGCGGGCGTTGAAGGGGCACGAAGGGCAATACTTGTACGACAAGTAAATATTTTCAACTTTTTTTCTTGCGGGAATGCTGCTTTCATCCCGGCGATATTTTTCATTCCTAAGCTATTTCGAAGATTTTGTTCCGATTAATTGCTTGTATTTTGCTTTTTCAAGACTGTTCGAGTTCTTGTCGTACAACCTCGAAGCACATATGCTTTTCCCACTGGCATGTCATACAACCTGGCGGACTGCCCCCGCCACGACATCCATCGACCCGCACAAAAACAATTAGTGGGAGATTCCCCAGTGAACCGCACCCTCGATCCGTCCACCGGGCACGGCGACGTGCTGGCGAGCGCCGTGAGCAAGGTCAAGCGTCACGTCCTGCCGCTGTTCGTCATCATGTTCATCGTCAACTACCTGGACCGCGTCAATATCGGCTTCGTCCGCCCGCACCTGGAAAGCGACCTGGGCATCAGTGCCGCCGCCTACGGTTTTGGCGCCGGCCTGTTCTTCATCGGTTACGCCCTGTTCGAAGTCCCCTCCAACATGCTCCTGCAGCGCGTCGGCGCGCGGCTCTGGCTGACCCGCATCATGTTCACCTGGGGCCTGGTGGCCACGGCGATGGCCTTCGTGCAGAACGAGACCCAGTTCTATGTCCTGCGCTTCCTGCTCGGCGTGGCAGAGGCCGGGTTCTTCCCCGGGGTGATCTACTACTTCACCCGCTGGCTGCCGGCGGTGGAGCGCGGCAAGGCCATCGCCATCTTCCTCAGCGGTTCGGCGGTCGCCTCGCTGATCTCCGGGCCGCTGGCCGGGGCCCTGATGCAGATCCAGGGCCTGGGCATGCACGGCTGGCAGTGGATGCTGTTCATCGAAGGCATGGTCTCGGTGCTGCTGTGCTTCGTGGTCTGGTTCTGGCTCGACTCCAAGCCCCACGACGCCAAGTGGCTGAGCTGCGAGGAACAGGATGCGCTGGTGGAGACCATCGACCGCGAGCAACGCGAACGCGAAGTGCAGGGCAATGCCAGGCCGTCGGCGTGGTCCTTGCTCAAGGACCGGCAGATCCTGCTGTTCTGCCTGATCTATTTCTGCATCCAGTTGACCATCTACGCGGCGACCTTCTGGCTGCCGAGCATCATCAAGCGTATGGGCGACCTCTCCGATATCCAGGTCGGTTTCTTCAACTCGATTCCCTGGCTGATCTCGATCATCGCCATGTACGCCTTCGCTGCCGGTTCCGCGCGCTGGAAGTTCCAGCAGGCCTGGGTCGCCGGGGCGCTGCTGATCGCCGCCCTGGGCATGTTCATGTCCACCACCGGCGGGCCGGTGTTCGCCTTCGTCGCGGTGTGCTTTGCCGCCATCGGCTTCAAGTCGGCCTCGTCGCTGTTCTGGCCGATTCCCCAGGGTTACCTGGACGCCCGCATCGCCGCGGCGGTGATCGCCCTGATCAACTCGGTGGGCAATCTCGGCGGCTTCGTCGCACCCACCACCTTCGGCCTGCTGGAGCAGCAGACCGGCTCGATCCAGGGCGGCCTCTACGGCCTGGCCGTGACCTCGGTACTGGCGGCGATCCTGGTGTTCTTCGTGCGCATCCGGCCCCGTGAAGAAGCCGCCAACGCCCTCAAGCAGCAGCAAGCCCTTTGAATCCAGCAGGACAGAAACCATGAACATGCACAGCACCGCGCAAACCCCCGGTTCTTCCCAGGCCCATGGCGACACCCCCGTGGTTACCGACCTGCGGGTCGTCCCGGTGGCCGGCCACGACAGCATGCTGCTCAACCTCAGCGGCGCCCATGGCCCGTTCTTCACCCGCAACGTGGTGATCCTGCGGGACAGCGCCGGCAATACCGGACTGGGCGAAGTGCCCGGCGGCGAAAAGATCCGCCAGACCCTGGAAGATGCCCGCAGCCTGCTGCTCGGCCAGCCCATCGGCCACTACCAGCGCGTGCTCAACGCCATGCGCCAGACCTTCGCCGGGCGCGACGCCGGAGGACGCGGCCTGCAGACCTTCGACCTGCGCATCACCGTGCATGCGGTGACTGCCATCGAGTCGGCGCTGCTCGACCTGCTTGGCCAGCACCTCGGCGTGCCGATGGCCGCGCTGCTCGGTGAAGGCCAGCAGCGGGACGCGGTGAAGATGCTCGGCTACCTGTTCTACATCGGTGATCGCCGGCAGACAGATCTGGCCTACCGCAACGAAGCGGATGCCGATGACGACTGGTTCCGCCTGCGTCACGAGCAGGCCATGACCCCGGAAGCAGTGGTGCGCCTGGCCGAAGCGGCGCAAGCGCGCTACGGCTTCAACGATTTCAAGCTCAAGGGCGGCGTGTTGCGCGGCGAGGAGGAGATCGAGGCGGTCACCGCCCTGGCCGAGCGTTTCCCTGACGCGCGCATCACCCTCGACCCCAACGGCGCCTGGTCGCTGAAGCAGGCGATCGCCTTGTGCCGTGACCAGCATCAGGTGCTGGCCTACGCCGAAGACCCTTGTGGCGCCGAGGACGGTTACTCCGGTCGCGAGGTGATGGCCGAGTTCCGCCGTGCCACCGGCCTGCCCACCGCGACCAACATGATCGCCACCGACTGGCGGCAGATGGGCCATGCGATCCAGTCGCAGGCGGTGGACATTCCCTTGGCCGACCCGCACTTCTGGACCTTGCAAGGCTCGGTGCGGGTCGCGCAGATGTGCAACGACTGGGGCCTGACCTGGGGTTCGCATTCCAACAACCACTTCGACATTTCCCTGGCCATGTTCACCCAGGTGGCGGCGGCGGCACCGGGGGAGATCACCGCCATCGACACCCACTGGATCTGGCAGGACGGCCAGCGCCTGACCCGCCAGCCGCTGCGCATCGTCGACGGCCATGTACGGGTGCCGGAGCGGCCGGGGCTGGGCGTCGAACTGGACGAGGAGCAACTGGCCAAGGCCCACGAGTGCTACCGCAACATGGGCCTGGGGGCGCGGGACGACAGCGTGGCGATGCAGTTCCTGATCCCGGGCTGGCAGTTCGACAACAAGCGGCCTTGCCTGGTGCGCTGAAGCTCGACAATCGTTTTGCTGACGGGCGCAGGCAGGCGCCCTGACAGCACGGCCCCGGGAAACCGGGGCTTTTTCTGTAGGCGTTTTGCCGTGTTCAGCAGAGAATCTTCTTTTCTTCTCGGCAACCCGGCACACTCCAGCGATGCCAATTCTCACTCCGCAGCACCTCAGTGCCATCGATGCCGCTACCTGGGACGCCCTGGTGGGCGACGACCAGCCGTTTCTGCGCCACGCCTTTCTCACCAGTCTGGAGGACAGTGGCAGCGTCAGCCCGCGTACCGGCTGGACCCCAGCCCATCGCCTGCTGACGGATCAGCAAGGCAGGCTGCTGGCGGGCATGCCGGCCTACGGCAAGACGCATTCCTTCGGCGAGTACGTGTTCGATCATGGCTGGGCGGATGCCTGCGAGCGTGCCGGCATCCGCTATTACCCGAAGCTGCTCTGCGCCGTGCCGTTCTCGCCGGTGGGCGGGCCGCGCCTGCTGGGGCAGCCGGAGGCGCTGGCGCAGTTGCTGGATGAGGTGGAGGCGGCGTTGCCTGAGCAGGGTTTGTCTGGCCTGCACGTGAATTTCACCGACCCGGCCAGCGACGCGTTGTTGCGCGGTCGCGAAGGTTGGATGGAGCGCCTTGGCTGCCAGTTCCACTGGCGCAACCAGGGCTACCGCGACTTCCAGGACTTCCTCGACGCCCTGAGTTCGCGCAAGCGCAAGCAGATGCGCAAGGAGCGCGAGCAGGTGGCGGGGCAGGGCATCGAGTTTCGCTGGTATCGCGGCGTGGAACTGAGCGAGGCGCAGTGGGATTTCGTCTACGCCTGCTATGCCAATACCTATGTGGTGCGTCGTCGCGCGCCATACCTGACCCGTGAGTTCTTCAGCCTGCTGGCCGAGCGCATGCCGGAGGCGATTCGCGTGGTCATGGCGCTCCAGGGCGGGCGCGAGGTGGCCATGGCCTTCAGCCTGGTGGGGGGCGACAGTTTCTACGGTCGTTACTGGGGCTGCCTGGCGGAGTTCGACCGCCTGCATTTCGAGACCTGCTTCTACCAAGGCATGGACTACGCCATTGCCGAAGGCCTGCAACGCTTCGATGCGGGGGCCCAGGGCGAGCACAAGCTGATCCGTGGATTCGAGCCGGTGATCACCCGGTCCTGGCATTACCTGCTGCATCCGGGGTTGCGCACGGCGGTGGATGATTTCCTGCGGCAGGAGCGGGCAGGGGTGCTGGCCTATGCGCAAGAGGCGTGCTCAGCCCTGCCGTATCGGCAGGGCTGAGCGACAGCTTCAGTCGACGCCGACGAAACCACCCGTCTGGTGATGCCACAGCCGCGCATACAACCCGCGCTGCGCCAGCAACTCACTGTGGCTGCCCATCTCGGCGATGCGGCCTTTCTCCAGCACCACCAGCCGATCCATCCGCGCGATGGTGGAGAGGCGGTGGGCGATGGCGATCACCGTCTTGCCCTGCATGAGGGTTTCCAGGCTTTCCTGGATGGCGGCCTCGACTTCGGAGTCCAGCGCCGAGGTGGCCTCGTCCATGATCAGGATCGGCGCATTCTTCAGCAGCACCCGGGCAATCGCGATGCGCTGGCGCTGGCCGCCGGAGAGCTTGACCCCGCGCTCGCCGACATGGGCATCGAAGCCGGTGCGGCCCTGGGTATCGCTCAAGGCCGGGATGAACTCCTCGGCACGCGCACCGCACACCGCGTTCCATAGCTCTTCGTCCGTGGCGTCGGGCTTGCCGTAGCGCAGGTTGTCGCGGATCGAGCGGTGCAGCAGCGAGGTGTCCTGGGTGATCATGCCGATCTGCCCGCGCAGGCTCTGCTGGGTGACCTGGGCGATGTCCTGGCCATCGATGAGGATGCGCCCGCCTTCGAGGTCGTACAGGCGCAGGAGCAGGTTGACCAGGGTCGACTTGCCGGCGCCGGACGGACCGATCAGGCCGATCTTCTCGCCGGGGCGGATATCCAGGTCGAGGCCGCTGATGATCCGGCTGCCGCCCTTGCCGTAGTGGAAGTCGACGTTCTCGAAGCGCACCGCGCCGCGGTCTACCTTCAGCTCCGGGGCGTTCGGCCGGTCGGTGACGCTGACCGGCTGGGCGATGCTTTCCAGGCCGTCCTGCACCGTGCCGATGTTCTCGAAGATGCCGTTGACCACCCACATGATCCAGCCGCTCATGTTGACGATGCGGATCACCAGGCCGGTGGCCAGGGCGATGGCGCCGGCGCTGATCAGCGACTGGGTCCACAGCCACAGGGCCAGGCCGGTGGTGCTGACGATCAGCAGGCCGTTGAGGCTGGTGATGACCACGTCCATGCTGGTGATGACCCGGCTGGCCAGCTGGGTCTTCTCGGTCTGCTCGCGGATTGCCTCGCGGGCGTATTGCTGTTCGAAATCGGTGTGGGCGAACAGCTTGAGGGTGGCGATGTTGGTGTAGCCGTCGACGATCCGCCCCATCAGCTTGGAGCGTGCTTCCGAGGACACCACCGAGCGTTCCTTCACCCGCGGCACGAAGTAGCGCAGGCACACGATGTAGCAGGCGATCCACAGCAGCAGTGGGAGCATCAGGCGCCAGTCGGCTTCGGCGAACAGCACCAGAGAGCTGATGGCGTAGATGCTCACGTGCCACAGCGCGTCCATGGCCTGCACCAGCGAGTCACGCAGCGAGTTGCCGGTCTGCATGATGCGCTGGGCGATGCGCCCGGCGAAGTCGCTCTGGAAGAAGTTCAGGCTCTGCTTGAGCACGTAGGCATGGTTTTGCCAGCGGATCATGCTGGTCATGCCCGGGCTGATGGCCTGGTGCACCATCAGGTCGTGCAGGCCGACGAACAGCGGCCGCAGGATCAGCGCCACCACCAGCATCCAGGTCAGTTCGCCGGCGTGTTCGCTGAACAGGTTCAGGTTCGGCGTGCCCTGGGCCAGGTCGATGATCCGGCTCAGGTAGCTGAACAGCGCCACCTCGATCAGGGCGACGATCAGCCCCAGCACCATCAGCGCGGCGAAGCTCGGCCAGACCTGGCGCAGGTAGTAGAGGTAGAAGGGCAGGACCCGGGACGGAGGCGCCGCGGTGGGCGCCTCGCGGAAGATGTCGATCAATTGCTCGAAACGACGGAACAGCATGTAGCACTCCTGTTGAAGGGGCAGCGCGCCGCCCGCGGGTCACGTCCTTGTGACACGGCGGTCAGTCGATGCGCTTGGCCGACTTGATGTAGACCGGATCGGCGGGAACGTCGCGCATGCCTTTCTTGATGGTGGTCGGCGAGTTGACGATCTGGTCGACCACTTCCATGCCCTTGGTGACCTTGCCGAACACGGCGTAGCCACGGTCGCGGCCGGGGTTGAGGAAGTCATTGTCGGCGACGTTGATGAAGAATTGGCTGGTGGCCGAGTTCGGATCGGAGGTGCGCGCCATGGACAGGGTGCCGCGGGTGTTCTGCAGGCCATTGCTGGCCTCGTTGCGGATCGGGTCCTTGGTGTTCTTCTGCACCATCTGGTCGGTGAAGCCGCCGCCCTGGACCATGAAGCCCGGGATCACGCGGTGGAAGATGGTGTTGTTGTAGAAGCCGCTGTCGACGTAGTCGAGGAAGTTCTTCGCGCTGATCGGCGCCTTCTCGGCGTTCAGCTCAATCTCGATCTTGCCGAAGCTGGTGACCAGCTCCACGTGCGGGGTCTTGTCCGAGGCCATCACGCCGGTGGCGAAGGCGACCGAGCAGGCGGCCATGAGGATTTTCTTCAGCATGTACTCAATGATCCTTGAGAGGTGGTTGAGGCCGCAGCGAGGAACTGCAGCAGGGTCTGGTTGAACTGTTGCGGCTGGTCCAGCGGCGTAGCGTGCCGGGAATCGGCGATCACCGCCAGCCGGGCCCCGGGAATCAGGGCGGTGTAGCGCTCCTTGAGGGCCACCGGGGTGTAGTCGTGGTCGGCGCTGATGACCAGCGTAGGACAGGTGATCCGCCCCAGGCGTTCCTCAACGCCCCAGTTGACGATGGCGTCGAAGCTGGCGAGGTAGGCGCGCTTGTCGTTCTTGGCCCAGCGTGCGGCCATCTCGCGGCGCAGCTCGGCTTGCTCCGGCTTGGGAAACAGCCGCGCGGCGAGGCCCTTGCCGATGGTGCGCAACGACAGGACCCGGCCCAGGGTCCAGCGCTTGGCCCACTGCCAGTAGTCGTCGCGGGTGCGCACCTTCACCGCCGGTGCGCTGTTGACGATGGTCAGGCTGCGCAGCCAGTCGGGATGGTCGACGGCGAACTGGAAGCCGACCATGCCGCCCATGGACAGGCCGACGTAGTGCACGGGGCCGGTGCCCAGGTGTTCCAGCAGGGCCATCAGGTCGGCGCTGAAGCCGGCGATGCTGTAGCGCTCGCGAGGCTTGTCGGAGCGCCCGTGGCCGCGCAGGTCGAGGAGGATCAGGCGGTAGTGTGCCGCCAGCACCGGTATCTGGTACTGCCAGTCCAGGCTACTGGAGCCGAGGCCGTGGACCAGCACCAGGGGCTCGCCCCGGCCATATTCTTCGTAGTGCAGTGTGCAACCTTCATGTTCGAAGTAGGCCATGGGCGATTCCTGTCAGGCTTGGACCGGGGCGGCGAAGGGCACGTCCAGCGGCGCGGTGTCGAAGTTGCGCAGCAACTCGATGAGGATCTGCGTGGCCGGGCCGAGGGGTTTGTCCTTGTTCGAGTAAAGGTAGAACAGTGGGTGGCGGCTGCCACCCTGATCCAGCGGCAGCGGCTTGAGCAGGCCTTCGCGCAGTTCGCGCTCGATCAGGTGGCGCGGCAGCCAGGCAAAGCCCAGGCCGCTGCCGACGAAGGTGGCGGCGGTGGCCAGGCTGCCCACGGTCCAGCGCTGCTCGGCGCCCAGCCAGCCGACATCGCGGGGCTGCGAGCGGCCGGAGTCGCGGATCACCACCTGCAGCTGGCTTTCCAGGTCCTGGAAGTTGAGCACCCGGCCAAGGCGGTGCAGGGGGTGTTCGGGGTGGGCGACGGCGACGAACTCCACCGCGCTGAGCTCGGCGCCCAGGTAGCCGGCGATGCTGAAGCTGCTGATGGCCAGGTCGGCGATGCCTTCGTGGAGTACTTCTTCCACCCCGGACAGCACTTCTTCGCGCAGGCGCACGCGGCAGCCGCGGCTCTGCGGCATGAACGCGCTGAGGGCGCGGACCAGGCGCGCATTGGGGTAGGCGGCGTCGACCACCAGGCGCACCTCGGCTTCCCAGCCCTGTTCCATGTGGTGGGCGAGGTCTTCCAGCTGGCTGGCCTGCTTGACCAGCTGCCGCGAACGGCGCAGCAGCACGCTGCCGGCGTCGGTGAGCACGGCCTTGCGCCCGTCGATGCGCAACAGCGGCACGCCCAGTTGGTCCTGCATCCGCGCCACGGTGTAGCTCACCGAGGATTGCGAGCGGTGCAGGGCCTCGGCGGCCTGGGCGAAACCGCCGTGATCGACCACGGCCTGCAGGGTTCGCCACTGATCGAGGGTAACGCGCGGCGCTTTCATCTTCGGCTCCTGTTGTCCTAAGCTGGCGCACTTCCCAAGGAGCGCGCCGTATGAAGAAATTCTGTGTTGCTTTGCTGGTCCTGCTGCCGTTGCCGGCGCTGGCGGCCTATCCCATCGAGGTGGAAAAGAAGCTAGAAACGGGCGTCAAGCTCGATACCACCACCTACGACACCGCCAACGACATGACCACCATCACCCTGAACAACTACGGCGATAGCGCGGCTTCGTGTCGCGTGACCTTCCGCAATGGCCCGGAAACCCCGCGCGTGCGGCGGGTGGAAGTGCCGGCGGGCAAGAGCCTCGACGTCAATGCCTCGTTCAACAAGCAGATCATCAAGATGCGCATCGCGGTGGACTGCAAAGGGCAACAAGCAAATTAACCGATAGGTTTGACCGAGTTTTTACGCTTTTTTATCGATAGGTCAATCTCTAATCTTGCCTCCATCGACTTAGCGACCTTGCCGATGGAGGCAAAATTCAATGTCCCGCGTATTGATCATCGAAAGCAGCGCCCGCCAGCAGGATTCCACCTCCCGGCAACTGACCCGCGATTTCATCGCCCAATGGCAAGCGGCCAACCCTGCCGACAGCATCACGGTGCGCGACGTGGCACTGAACCCGCTGCCGCACCTGGACAGCACCTTGCTGGGTGGCTGGATGAAGCCGCAAGACCAGCGCAGCGCAGAAGAAGCGCAGGCCCTGGTCCGCTCCAACGAACTGACCGATGAAGTCCTGGCCGCCGACGTGCTGGTGCTGGCGGCGCCGATGTACAACTTCACCATCCCGAGCACCCTCAAGGCCTGGCTCGACCACGTGCTGCGTGCCGGCGTGACCTTCAAGTACACCGAGACCGGCCCGCAGGGCCTGCTCACCGGCAAGCGTGCCTACGTGCTGACCGCCCGCGGCGGCATCCACGCCGGTGCGGCCAGCGATCACCAGGAACCCTACCTGCGCCAGGTGCTGGCCTTCATCGGCATCCATGACGTGACCTTCATCCATGCCGAAGGCCTGAACATGGGCGGCGACTTCCACGAGAAGGGCCTGAACCAGGCCAAGGCCCGCCTGGCCGCGGTGGCCTGAGGCAACCCACATTCCCTGACTAACACCCCTTTTTGCTCCTTTGGGTGTACTGCCCGGTCGAAGCCCTGCGCTCGACCGGGCTTTTTTATGGGCGATGCGGACCCTGTGGGAGCGGGTTTACCCGCGATGGCGTCGGTGATGCCACTATCGCAATCGCGGGTGAACCCGCTCCTACAAGATTCGCGTTGCGGTAATCAAAGAGGTGCATGCCAATTGCACCTGCACACGCCAACCCGCTAAGGTCGCCGCCTTGATCCCCGAGAGGCAACCATGGGCTACCTACTGATCGTCGCGCTGATCCAGGCGTACTCCTTCAACCTGATCGGCGAATACCTCGCCGGCCACGTCGACAGCTACTTCGCCGTGCTGGCCCGGGTGGTCCTGGCGCTGCTGATATTCGTGCCGCTGACCCGCTGGCGCCAGGTCGAGCCGCGCTTCATGCGCGCGATGCTGGTGATCGGCGCGCTGCAGTTCGGCATCACCTACGTCTGCCTGTACCTCAGCTTCCGCGTGCTGACGGTGCCGGAAGTCCTGCTGTTCACCATCCTCACCCCGCTGCACGTCACCCTGATCGAAGACGCGCTGAACCGCCGCTTCAATCCCTGGGCGCTGCTCGCCGCACTGGTGGCGGTGGCCGGCGCCGCAGTGATCCGCTTCGAAAGCATCGACCCGGACTTCTTCATCGGCTTCCTGCTCCTGCAACTGGCCAACTTCACCTATGCCGCCGGCCAGGTCCTGTACAAGCACCTGGTCGCCCGCTACCCGAGTGACCTGCCGCACTACCGGCGTTTCGGCTACTTCTACCTCGGCGCGCTGATCGTGGTGCTGCCGGCCTTCCTCGCCTTCGGCAATGCCGAGCGCCTGCCGACCACCGATGTGCAGTGGGGCGTGCTGGCGTTCCTCGGCCTGGTACCGACCGCGTTGGGGCTGTATTGGTGGAACAAGGGCGCCTGCCAGGTCTCCGGCGGCACCCTCGCGGTGATGAACAACCTGCATGTTCCGGTGGGCCTGCTGCTCAACCTGCTGATCTGGAACCAGGACGAGCCGCTGGGCCGGCTGGCCCTGGGTGGCAGCATCATCCTGGCGTCACTCTGGCTCAGTCGCCTCGGCACGCAGCGCCCGGCGCTCGCCGGCCAGGCTGGCCGTTAGCGAATCCAGCCCGGCGCGCAGGTCGCTGCCGCTGGGCTGCTGGTACAGGGCCAGGCCGAACTCCGGCAGCACGGCCAGCAGGTAATCGAAGATATCGCCCTGGATGCGCTCGTACTCGGCCCACACGGTGGTGCGGGTGAAGCAGTAGATCTCCAGCGGCACGCCCTCGGCGGTGGTCTGCATCTGCCGGACCATGCAGGTCATGCCTTGCTGCACGTCAGGGTGGTTCTTCAGGTAGGCGAGGGCGAAGGCACGGAAGGTGCCGATATTGGTCAGCCGGCGGCGGTTGGCCGAAAGCTCCGCCACCTGGCCCTGGGATTCGTTCCAGGTGTGCAGTTCGTTGCGCTTTTGCGCCAGGTAGTCCTTGAGCAGGCGCACCTCGCCCAGGCGGTGCTGTTCCTCGGCGGTGAGGAAGCGCACGCCACCGGCGTCGATGAACAGGCTGCGCTTGATCCGGCGTCCGCCGGACTGCTGCATGCCGCGCCAGTTGCGGAAGGATTCACTCATCAGGCGCCAGGTGGGGATGGAGACGATGGTCTTGTCGAAGTTCTGCACCTTCACCGTGTGCAGGGTGATGTCCACCACGTCGCCGTCGGCACCGACCTGGGGCATCTCGATCCAGTCGCCGACCCGCAGCATGTCGTTGCTGGTCAGTTGCACGCTGGCGACGAACGACAGCAGGGTGTCCTTGTACACCAGCAGGATCACCGCCGACATGGCACCGAGACCAGACAGCAGCAACAGCGGCGAACGGTCGATCAGGGTGGCGACGATGACGATGGCGCCGAACACATAGAGGACCATCTTCGCCAGTTGCACGTAGCCCTTGATCGAGCGGGTGCGGGCGTGTTCGGTGCGGGCGTAGATGTCCAGCAGGGCATCGAGCAGGGCGGCGAACGCCAGCAGCAGGAACAGGATGGTGAAGGCCAGGGCCAGGTTGCCGAGGAAGTGCTGGCTGGCGACGCTCAGCTCCGGCACCAGCTTGAGGCCGAACTGCACCACCAACGACGGGGTGATCTGCGCCAGGCGGTGGAATACCTTGTTTTCCAGCAGGTCCCGGAGCCAGAGCAATGCCGGCTGTCGGCAAAGCAGCTTGACCGCATGCAGGACCACGAAGCGGGCCACCCGGCCCAGCACCAGGGCGATGACCAGCAGGAGCAGAAGACCGAGACCGGCGTGCAGCAGCGGGTGCTGGTCGAGGGTGCCCCACAGATCGAGGGCGTCTTGCCAGAACTGTTGAATAGCCATGGGTAACGCAAAAACTCCACATTGATGGAAAAACGGGGTGCCATTAGAGCCGCGCGGGGAGGGCCGGGGCAAAAAGAAATTCGGATCCGGCGGCGGAAAACGTTACCCTATGTGGCTGAATTTCTGCACATGCCCGAGGTTACATCCGTGTTTTCCGAATTCGCCCTGCACGAACGCCTGCTCAAAGCCGTCGCCGCACTCAACTTTGTCGAGCCGACGCCGGTGCAGGCTGCGGCCATTCCCCTGGCGTTGCAGGGGCGTGACCTGCGGGTGACGGCGAAAACCGGCAGTGGCAAGACCGCAGCCTTCGTCCTGCCGCTGCTCAACCGCCTGGTCGACCTGAACCAGAAGCGTGTCGAAATCCGCGCCCTGATCCTGCTGCCGACCCGTGAGCTGGCGCAGCAGACCCTGAAGGAAATCGAGCGTTTCTCGCAGTTCACCTTCATCAAGTCGGGGATCATCACCGGCGGCGAGGACTTCAAGGAACAGGCAGCGATGCTGCGCAAGGTCCCGGACATCCTCATCGGCACTCCGGGGCGCATGCTGGAGCACCTCAACGCCGGCAACCTCGACCTGGAACACGTGCAGGTGGTGGTGCTGGACGAAGCCGACCGCATGCTCGACATGGGCTTTGCCGAAGACGTCGAGCGCCTTTGCGGCCTGTGCCAGAACCGCGCGCAGACCCTGCTGTTCTCCGCCACCACCGGCGGCGCCGGCCTGCGCGACATGATCGGCAAGGTGCTGAAGGACCCGGAGCACCTGATGCTCAACGCCGTCAGCCAGCTCAACGAAGGCACCCGCCAGCAGATCATCACCGCCGACCACAACCAGCACAAAGAGCAGATCGCCCAGTGGCTGCTGGCCAACGAGACCTACGAGAAGGCCATCATCTTCACCAACACCCGGGTCATGGCCGACCGCATCTACGGTCACCTGGTGGCCAAGGACATGAAGGCCTTCGTCCTGCACGGCGACAAGGACCAGAAGGACCGCAAGCTGGCCATCGAGCGCTTCAAGACCGGTGGCGCGAAAGTGCTGGTGGCCACCGACGTGGCGGCCCGCGGCCTGGACGTCGACGGCCTGGACCTGGTGATCAACTTCGACATGCCACGCAGCGGTGACGAGTACGTGCACCGTATCGGCCGTACCGGTCGTGCCGGGGCCGACGGCCTGGCGGTATCGCTGATCTGCCATGGCGACTGGAACCTGATGTCGAGCATCGAGCGCTACCTGAAGCAGAGCTTCGAGCGCCGCGTGATCAAGGAAGTGAAGGGCACCTACAGCGGGCCGAAGAAGGTCAAGGCCTCGGGCAAGGCGGCGGGAGCCAAGAAGAAAAAGACCGGTGACAAGAAGGGCGACAAGAAGGTCGCGGCCAAGCGCAAGCCGACCGCCAAACCACGGCCGAATGCGCCGCTGGCCAGTTCCGATGGTCTGGCGCCGTTGAAGAAGAAGCGCGCTCCGGCTGCTGAGTAATCTGCTGCCCTTGATGGCTTCATCGCTGGCTTGCCAGCGATGAGCATGGGTATCTACACATCATTGGTGTGGTGCAACGCGGTCGGTGTAGGAGCGGATTCATCCGCGATCGGCGGCGAAGCCGTCGTAAAACTTGAGTCCCGAGTCTTTCTGGCACACCGAGAGCGCCGGTTTTGTGGCCGCTTCGCGCCCAATCGCGGATGAATCCGCTCCAACAGGGTCTGTGTTTCACCCGATAGAGGTGTGTAGATACCCATGCAGCGATGAGGACCTTGGATACCCAACAGGATCAGGTCTTCTTCTCGGCCTCTTTCAGTTCCTGCATGCGTTTGTCGATCAGCTGGCACTTGTCCGGCAGGTCCTTGCTCTCCGTTCCCAGCTTCATCCCTCTCAGCTCATCGTTGATTTCCTTGGCCTTCTGCGGGTTCTGTTCGGTCAGCCGCGTCACTTCCTTGGCCAGCTCCTCGCGTTTCTCCGTGGCTTCCTCCAGGGTGCAGGCCCAGGTGGGCATGGCCAGCAGCAGGCTGGCGGTGGCGGTCAGCGTCATCAGGATCTTCATGGTCGAGCCTCCTTGTTCCAGGTTTCCGGTTGAGGCGGGCGCCGCCTGGAAAGTTCAGTCGAACCGTGGCGAACCGGGCCGGTCACAACCTTGACTGTCACCACCCGAGGCCTTTGCCATGAGCACCGTGTATGACTGGGACCTGATCGAACGCCTGCTGCACGAAGTGCAGAACAGCGCCGACCAACACTTCACCCCGCGCCCCTACGCCGAACAGCACGCCGCGCAGCTTGCGGCGGCGGGCGAGCCGGTGCCGGACGTCGATCACCTGAAGACCCGCGCCTGCGACTACGAGCGCCTGCTGCTGGAGCGCGGCTACATTGCCGACCGCCCGGAAAGCGAGGGCGGCAATGGCGAGAACTACGTGCTCACCCCGCGTGGCTCGCGCCTGCTCAGCCTGATCGACAGCAGCATTCCCGGCAACGATCACCCGCGCCAGGTCCTCGACGAACAGGCCGATGCCCTCGACGAAGCGACCTTCGAAGAAGTGGCTACCAAGGCACAGATTGCGTGATGGATGTCAGACACATCTGGTAATGCCTGACCAGCGGTCCTCATAATTGGCCTCGATTCTTCGCTGCCATGAGGTCGTCATGCCGTTGTCAGAAGTGGGGGAGTGCTTATGAACGCTCCCCGTCGCGATCCCGATGCCTTTGCCTTCCAGGTGATGCTGGGGCTGTGCCTGATCTGGGGTATCCAGCAGGTGTTGGTGAAATGGGCTGCTGCCGATATCGCCCCGGTGATGCAGGCGGCCACCCGCTCGGGGATTTCCGCGCTGCTGGTCGGCCTGCTGATCTGCTGGAAAGGTGGCTGGGAGCAGGTCGGCGGCACCTGGCGCGGAGGGCTGCTGGCCGGGGCGCTGTTCGGCATCGAGTTCCTGTTCATCGCCGAAGGCCTGAACCTGACCTCGGCGGCGCACATGTCGGTGTTCCTCTACACCGCACCGGTGTTTACCGCCCTCGGTTTGCACTTCCTCCTGCCCAGCGAGCGCTTGCGGCCGCTGCAGTGGATGGGGATCCTCCTGGCGTTCGGCGGCATCGCCATGGCCTTTGCCGGCGGCCTGTCCCTGGCCGACCTGAATGGCCCGATGCTTCTCGGCGATTTCTTCGGTGTGCTGGCCGGCGCGGCCTGGGGCGCGACCACCGTGGTGGTGCGCTGCTCGCGACTGTCCGAGGCGCCGGCGACGCTGACCCTGTTCTACCAGTTGGCGGTGGGCTTTATCGGCCTGCTGCTGATCGCTGCCTTCAGCGGCAAGATCACCCATGTCTCGCTGACCCCCGTCGCCATCGGCAGCGTGCTGTTCCAGGCGCTGGTGGTGTCGTTCTTCAGCTACCTGACCTGGTTCTGGCTGCTGCGCAAATACCTGGCTTCCAACCTCGCGGTGTTCTCCTTCGTCACGCCGATCTTCGGCGTGACCTTCGGCGTGCTCCTGCTGGACGAGCCGCTGAGCCTGAACTTCATCGTCGGCGCCCTTTGCGTACTGGCCGGTATCGTCCTGGTCAGCGCGGAACAGTGGGCGCGCAGGCGCCTGCGTTCGCTGCTGGGGCAGCGCTAGGCCGCCAGGCCAGGGCACCGGCGAGCAGCAAGCCGCTGCCCGCCACGATCAGCGCCGGCTGCAGGCTGCCGGCGAGCTGATTGCTCAGCGCCGCCAGCAGCGGCCCGCCCAGTTGGCCGATGGCAAAGCAGGCGGTGAGCAGGCCGGCGTTGCGCTGGGTGGCGTGGGGCGCCAGTTCCCGCGAGCGCTGCATCACCAGTTGCATGCAGGCCAGGAACGGTGCGCCGCAGAGGATCACCCCCAGGGCCAGGCCGGGGCCGTTGCCCAAGAGGCAGGCGAAGACCCCGGCAGCCTGCAGCCACAGCGTCGTCATCAGCCAGTTCGAGGTGCCATTGGGCGTCGCCCGCCGCCGGCTCAGCAGCACCACGCCCAGGGCCGCCGCCAGGCCGAAGCCGGGCCAGAACAGGTCGGCCATCCAGTTGCCGTGAAAGCGCGCGCTGGCCATCTGCGACATGAAGGTGGCCGGGATGATGTAGCCGATCCCGTACAGACCGTAGATCAGGCCGAGGCGGGCGATGCCGCGGGTGGGCGCCATGTTGCCCGGTGTGACGAGCGGCGCGGCTGGCAGGTGTTCCGGACGCGGGATCATCGGCCGCACCGCCAGCAGCATGATCAGCGCGGCGCCGGCATAGATCAGCCACAGCGGCGCCGACCCCAGGCCGTAGAGGTTCGAACCCAGGGCCAGCAGGCCGGTGAGCATGATGCCCAGGCCGGGGCCGGCGAACACCACGGCACCGAGGCGCGGCAGGTTGTGATGGGCAGCCAGCGGTTGCGTCAGGCTGGTGATCATCACTAGCACCCAGGCGCTGGCCACGCCGGTGCCGAAGCGCAAGAGGGCATGGGCAGCGAAGCCATCGGCCCGGAACGACACCAGGGTCAACAGCACGCACAGCCACAGGCCGATATCCAGGCGCAGGCGCACCTGCCGCGGGCTGCGGGCGAACATCGCATCCACTGCGCCGAGCAGGTAACCCAGGTAGTTGGCGGCGGCCACCAGGCCGGCGGCGGTCAGGCTCAACTGGCCTTCGCCGACCAGGTGCGGCAGTTGCGGGGTGAGGGCGAAGCGGCCGATGCCCATCGCCATCATCAGGGCGACGAAGCTGGCCAGCAGGCGGTGTCTTGGCGACATGGCGGTTTCCTCTGGAGAAGCGTTTGGATGCCGTCAGACTACTGGTGGTTGCCATTCTTAAAAATTGAATAATACTGAGCCACTTGTTCAATTTTGGAGAACGGTTATGGAGCTGAGCCAGTTGCGCATCTTCCAGGCGGTGGCCGAGACCGGCTCGGTGACCCGTGCCGCCGAGCAGTTGCACCGGGTGCCGTCGAACCTGTCGACGCGCCTGCGCCAGCTCGAAGAGCAACTGGGCGTCGAGCTGTTCCACCGGGAGCGCCAGCGCCTGCAGTTGTCGCCCGCCGGCAAGGTGCTGCTGGACTACGCCGGACGCATGCTGGCCCTGCATGACGAAGCCTTCGCCGCCGTGCAGGGCGGCCAGCCGGCCGGCGAGTTCATTCTCGGCAGCATGTACAGCACGGCGGCAATCCATCTGCCGGCACTGCTGGCGCGCTATCACAAGACCTATCCGGCGGTGAACCTGCAGGTGCAGACGGCGCCCAGCGGCGAATTGCTCGAAGGCCTGCTTGCCGGGCGCCTGGATGCGGCATTGCTGGACGGGCCGCTGTCGTTGTCCGGGCTGGACGGCGTGCCGCTGTGCGAGGAAACCCTGGTGATGATCACCGAGCCCGATCACCCGCCGGTGCGCAGCGCACGGGATGTGGCCGGGCGCCCGGTGTTCACCTTCCGCAAGGGCTGTTCCTACCGCATGCGCCTGGAGGCCTGGTACGCCCATGACCACGCCGCCATGGGCCGGGCCATGGAGATCGAGTCGTACCAGAGCATGCTGGCCTGTGTGGTGGCGGGTTCCGGTGTGGCGTTGATGTCGCAATCGATGCTCGACAGCCTGCCGGGGCGGGAGAATGTCGCGGCCCATCGCCTGCAAAGTCCGTTCGACCAGGCCACCACCTGGCTGGTGTGGCGCCGGGGCATGCGTGGAGCCAACCTGGATGCCTGGGTGAGCCTGCAGGAAGAGGTTGGGGAGACGCCGTTCGTCAGCCAGGCGCTCAGCGCTTGATGCAGGTCACCTGTGTAGGAAATTTCGTAGGCGGCAGCCCGTACATACGACTATGATTGCTACGAAACATCGTAGCCAAATTGGATTGGACGATGACCCTCAAGGGGGAGATGCCATGAAAGACCTGATGATGAACTGGCTCCACGACCTGGCCGTCGCCCTGGGCCTGATCCCGCCGATGCAGCCGGTACCGATCCCGACCGATGAAGACAAGCGCAAGCGGCCGCCGCGGCGCTGAGGGCGGTGAAGAGCCACGCGGACCCTGTGGGAGCGGGTTTACCCGCGATTACGTCGGTGAAACCACTATCGTAATCGCGGGTGAACCCGCTCCCACAAGGTCCGCACAAAGAAAAAGGGCCTGCGATACGCAGGCCCTTTTCATTTCAGTTCAGCTCAAGCCAGCTTGGCCGCATTCACTTCCGAGCGCGACATCAGGCTCACTACCACGAAGCTCACCAGGCCGATCGCCAGGCTGTAGTAGATCGGCGTGTTGGCATCCATCCCGTCCTTGATCATGAACGCCAAGGCAGTGACGAAGCCCAGGGTCATGCTGGTGATGGCGCCGCGGGTGGTGGCGCGTTTCCAGTAGATGGCACCGATCAGCGGCACCAGCATGCCACCCACCAGCAGGTTGTAGGCCAGGGTCAGGGCGCTGATCACGTCTTCCACCACCAGAGCGATGGCCAGCACGGCCAGGCCGGTCAGCAGGGTGAACAGGCGGTTGACCGCCAGGCTCGATTGCTTGCCGCCACGCAGCTTCGGCAGCAGGTCTTCGGTCAGCACGGTGGAGGCCGCCAGCAGGCCGGCGCTCGCGGTGGACATCATCGCAGCCAGGGCGGCAGCGATCACCAGGCCGCGGATACCGTCCGGCAGGGCCGATTTGACGATGGCGGCGAAGGCGTTGTTGGCGTTGCCCAGGTCCGGCAGCAGCACATGGGCGGCCATGCCGATCACCGCGCAGACCAGGCCGTAGATCACGCAGTACACGCCAGCGGTGGTACCGGCGTACTTGGCCACGTTCTCGTCACGGGCAGTGAACACGCGCTGCCAGATGTCCTGGCCGATCAGGATGCCGAAGAAGTAGATCAGGAAGTAGGTGATGATGGTGTCCCAGCCGATGGTGGTCAGGCTGAAGCTGGCCGCCGGCAGCTTGGCTACCAGTTCGTCCCAGCCGCCGACGCGGTACAGGCAGATCGGCAGGAGGACGAACATCAGGCCCACGGTCTTGATGACGAACTGGACGATGTCGGTCAGGGTCAGCGACCACATGCCGCCGATGGTCGAGTACACCACCACGACGCCGCCACCGAGCAGGATCGCCGCCCAGAACGGCAGGTCGAACAGCACCTGCAGGACGGTGCCGATGGCCAGGGTCGAGGTCACGCCGATCATCAGCGCGTAGGCGAGCATGATCACCGCGCTGGCCTGGCGCGCCATCGGGTTGTAGCGCTTTTCCAGGACCTGGGTCACGGTGAAGATGCGCAGGCGCAGCAGGGGTTTGGCGAGGAACAGGTTGAGGGCGATGATGCCCAGGCCCAGCGCGGCGCACAGCCAGAAGCCGGAGATGCCGTGGACGTAGCCCAGCTTCACGGTGCCGACGGTGGACGCGCCACCCAGGACCGTCGCCGCCATGGTGCCCATGTACAGGCTGGGGCCGAGATTGCGTCCGGCCACCAGGTAATCCTCGTGGGTCTTGGCGCGGCGCATGCCGTACCAGCCCAGCAACAGCATGCCGGCGGCGTATATCAGTACAACGAATATGTCCAAGGCCATGGGGTGTCTCCAATTATCTTTTTTATGTGAGATCGATCCCGCGCACGGTGGGCCGCCGCGGGTCTTTTCTTCGTAGTAGCGCGGCCCGTCTTGCAACGGGCCGCCGTCATGGCTCCTGCCGGATTGCCGTCCTTGCCTTGGCTTTAGCGACGGGCTACGCCGGGCAGCACGCAGAGCATTTCGTACAGCAGGTTGGCACCCAGCAACGAGGTGTTGCCGGTGGTGTCGTAGGGTGGGGAGACTTCCACCAGGTCGCAGCCGATCAGGTCGAGGCCCTGGCAGCCACGGATGATTTCCATTGCCTGGATGGTGGTCAGGCCGCCGATTTCCGGGGTGCCGGTACCGGGCGCCCAGGCCGGGTCGATGCCGTCGATGTCGAACGACAGATACACCGGACCACCACCGACCTTCTCGCGGACTTCCGCCATCAGCGGCTCCAGCGACTTGTGCCAGCACTCTTCGGCCTGGACCACGCGGAAGCCCTGCTTGCGGCTCCAGTTGAAGTCCTCGGCGGTGTAGCCCTGGGCGCGCAGGCCGATCTGCACCACGCGATCGCAATCCAGCAGGCCTTCTTCCACGGCGCGGCGGAAGGTGGTGCCGTGGGCGATCTTCTCGCCGAACATGTGGTCGTTGACGTCGGCGTGGGCGTCGATGTGGACCAGGCCGATCTTGCCGTGCTTCTTGTGCAGGGCGCGCAGGATCGGCAGGGTGATGGTGTGGTCGCCACCCAAGGTCAGCGGGATGACGTTGTGCTCGACGATCTGGTCGTAGGCTTCTTCGATGATGCGCACGGCATCGAGCAGGTTGAAGGTGTTGATCGCCACGTCACCGATGTCGGCGACCGACAGCGAGTCGAACGGCGCAGCGCCGGTGGCCATGTTGTACGGGCGGATCATCACCGATTCGGCGCGGATCTGCCGCGGGCCGAAGCGGGTGCCGGAGCGCAGGGAAGTACCGATGTCCAGCGGCACGCCGATGAAGGCGGCGTCCAGGCCGGCAGGGCTTTGCAGGTGAGGAAGGCGGAGCATGGTAGCGATGCCGCCGAAGCGCGGCATTTCGTTGCCGCCCAGTGGTTGGTGAAGAATCTTGTCCACGGTTCGGGCCTCATCGATTCGATTGTTCTAGTTGTTGATATCTGTTCTCGACAACGGCCAGCCAGCCGCAATTGTCCTGGAACAGTTGCTGTGTGGCGCAGTCTGCAAAAGGTAGTGCGCGGGAAGAATCGCTACAGGCAAATACTTAGTTCAGGTTTTTCTGAACTATCCACGAAAGCGCGGTTAGACTGTGGCCATTTCCGACTCGCGGATGCCCGTTTCATGGCCTCGAACCTGCCCGATCTGAAGCTGCTGCGCATTTTCGCCAGCGTGGTGCGCCACCAGGGCTTCGCCAATGCCCAGCGTGACCTCAACCTGTCCACCTCGGCCATCAGCACCTACATGAGCCAGCTGGAATCGGCCCTGGGCATCGTCCTCTGCCATCGCGGACGCGGTGGCTTCAGCCTGACCAGCAAGGGCGAACTGTTCCACCAGGAGACCTTGCGCCTGCTGGCCGAGCTGGACGGTTTCGAGCAGTATGCGGCGGCGCTCAAGGGCGAACTGCGCGGCACCCTCAACCTTGGCGTGATCGACTCAACCGTCGGTGACCGTGCCTTGCCCTTGGCCGAAGCCATCGGCGCCTATAGCCAGGAACACCCGGCGGTGCACCTGCACCTGTCGGTGTCCAGCCCCTACGAGTTGCAACTGGGCGTGCAGGACAACCGTCTCGACCTGGCCATCGGTGCCTTTTCCACGCGCATGAGCGGCCTGGTCTATCAGCCGCTGTACCGCGAGCAGCACTGGCTGTACTGCAGCAACCGCCACCCGCTGTATCACGAACGGCGCATTCCCGAGCAGGTGATCACCCAGCAGCGCATGGTCGGCCGGGGCTACTGGAGCCAGGCGGAACTGGCCCGGCACGGCTTCAAGCACAGTGCGGCGACGGTGGAAAGCATGGAGGCGCAACTGATCCTGGTGCTGTCCGGCGCCTACATCGGCTATCTGCCCGAGCACTACGCCCAGGCCTGGGTCGACAAGGGCGACCTGCGCGTGCTGTCGCCCGCCACCTTCGGCTACCAGGCGCCGTTCTCGATGATCATTCGCCGGGGGCGGAGCCGCGAACCACTCATTCAGACATTCCGCGACCTGCTGCGTGCACAGCTCACACCAGGCTGAATAGAGGCACATAGCCATTGATACTTTGTGTCTATGGTAAAAATACTGGCCCAATGCCCCCATCCAGTTGAATGCTCTGCTAGACCTTTCCTTGCCTTGATGAATTTTCCGACAACCTCATCAGCAGGGAACGCCGAAGATGCGCAAGAACTTGCCCGTCACCGACCAGGAAAGATCATTCCCCCCGGGGCAGCGGTTGATCTCCACCACCGACCTCAACAGCCGTATCACCTATTGCAACGACGCCTTCGTCGACATCAGCGGCTTCACCCGTGAAGAGCTGATCAACCAACCCCACAATCTCGTGCGTCACCCCGACATGCCATCGGCGGTGTTCGCCCATATGTGGGAAACCATCAAGGAGGGCAAACCCTGGATGGGCGTGGTCAAGAACCGCGCCAAGAACGGTGATTTCTACTGGGTCAGCGCCTATGTCACGGCGATCTACGAGAATGGCCGGGTCAGCGGCTATGAATCGGTGCGCTCGTTGCCGACCCGCGAGCAGGTGCAGCGCGCGTCGGCGTTGTATGCGCGGCTGAATGCCGGACGCGCGCCGACACCCTTGGCGGCACGGGTGGCAGACGGGCTCGGGCATGGTTGGCCATTGCTCGCCGCCGGTGCGCTGTCGGTGTTCGGCTACCTGGCCTTGCCGCAGTACGCCGCCCTGGGCTTGCTCATGGCCAGCCTGCTGGGCGCCTGGTTCCTCCTGGAGAACCGCCACAACCGGGTGATTCGCCAGACCCTGGCGGAGCACCCGAAGGCCTTCACCAGCCCGCTGGTGGCCCTGACCTACAGTCGCAACCTCGGGCCCCAGGGGCAACTGGACCTGGCCATGATCAGCGAGGAAGCGCGGCTGCAGACCGCGCTGACCCGCCTGGTGGATGCCGGTGTCAGCGTGCGCAGCCGTGCCTCGCAATCGTCGGAACTGTCCGATGCCCAGGCGCAGATGCTCGATCGCCAGCGCAGCGAGACCGACCAGTCGGCCACTGCCGTGGCGCAGATGGCCGCGACCATCCAGGAAGTCAGCCACAACGTGCAAAGCACCGCCCATGCCGCCTCCGACGCCGACGAACTGACCCGCCAGGGCAGCACGCTGGCGCAGCAGAGCCTGAAGGCGATGGGCAGCATGGCCGAGGCGGTCAGCGACATCGGGCAGGCGGTCAATGCCCTGGCCGAGCAGACCCAGTCCATCGGCAGCGTGGTGGATGTGATCACCTCGATCGCCGAGCAGACCAACCTGCTGGCCCTCAACGCCGCGATCGAGGCGGCGCGGGCCGGGGAGCAGGGGCGAGGGTTTGCCGTGGTGGCCGATGAAGTGCGTTCCCTGGCCCAGCGCACCCGTGCGTCCACCGAGGAAATCCACCAGATCATCGCCTCGCTGCGTGCAGGTGCCGACCGTGCGGTGAGCAGCGCCAGCAAGGGCGAGCAGATCTCCCTCGACAGCGTGCACAGCGTCGAGGCGGTGCAACAGGCGCTGGGCGGGATCAGCGAGGCGGTCAGCCGCATCACCGGCATGAGCCAGCAGATCGCCACGGCGTCCGAGCAGCAAAGCCATGTGGTGGACGACATCAACCAGCAGATCGTGCGCATCGCCCAGCTCTGCGACCGCAGCGCCGGGCAGGCGCGGCAGGGGGCCGAGATCAGCCAGGAGCTGGAGCGCATGGCGGAGTACCTGCACGACCTGGCGGAACGCTTCAACCGCTGAAAACGATGACCTGCCCACAGGGAAGTGGGTGCTTCGGGGGACGGCTGTGGCACACTTGCCCGCCCAGGAGAGCCCGATGTCCAGAATCCAGTGCGAACGTTGCCTGCGTCCGCAGAATCACTGCCTTTGCCCCTTGATCCCGTCCCTCGACAGCCGCACCCGGGTGGTGCTGTTGCAGCATCCCGATGAAGTGCGTCATGCGTTGAACACCGCGCGGCTGGCGGCGCTTGGGCTGAAGAATGCCGAGTTGCGGGTGGGTGAGGTGTTCGAGGATCTGCCCGAGCTGATCGCCACGCCAGGGTATCGGGCGGGGTTGCTGTTTCCCGGGGAGGCGGCGATGGCGTTGCAGGCCTATGAGACGGACCAGCGGCCGTGGTTGCTGATCGTGCCCGATGGTACCTGGCGCAAGGCGCGCAAGCTGCTGTACCTGAATTCGCTTCTGGAGCAACTGCCGCGGGTTACCCTGGCCAGCGTCCAGCCGTCGCGCTATCGCTTGCGCAAGGCGCCGGAGGAAGGCGCGTTGTCGACGGTTGAGGCGGTGGCCCAGGCGTTGAACGTGCTGGAGGGAGAGGGGCGCTTCGATGGCTTGTTGAAGCCGTTCGATGCCTTGATCGAGGGGCAGATCAAGGCGATGGGGCGGGAGACGTTCGAGCGTAATCACCTGCGCTGAGCGGTATTGTTCTTTCCGGCCTCATCGCTGGCAAGCCAGCTCTCATGGAACACTGCATAACTCATTGACTCAGCGAGAACCTGTGGGAGCGGGTTTACCCGCGATTACGATGGTGGCTTCTCCGATGCAATCGCGGGTGAACCCGCTCCCACAGGGGCCGCGTTGCTCTTTGGACCTGTTCTCTGCGTGACAGCGCAGCCTGAAAGGCTGGGTGAAGGAATCTGTGGCCAGCCTGGAACCTGTGGGAGCTGGCCAAGACCCTCGGGCCTTACCTTTCCCGCAGAGCCTCCGTCCGCGCCTTCAGCACCGGCTTCAACAGGTAATCCAGCACACTCTTCTCGCCCGTGATGATATCCACCGTCGCCACCATGCCCGGGATGATCAGCAGCGGCTTGTTGTCCCCGCCCAGGTGATTCTTGTCGGTGCGCACCTGGATCATGTAGAACGCGTTGCCCTTGTCGTCGGTGACGGTGTCCGCGCCAATCAGCTCCAGCTTGGCCTTGAGCCCGCCATAGATGGAGTAGTCATAGGCACTGAACTTGACCATCGCGCTCTGCCCCGGATGCAGGAACGCCACGTCCTGCGGCCGTACCTTGGCCTCGATCAGCAGGTTGTCCTCCAGCGGCACGATCTCCACCAGGTCGCTGCCCGGCTGGACCACACCGCCGATGGTGTTGACCTTGAGCAGCTTGATGATGCCTTTCACCGGCGACACCACCGTGGTGCGGTTGACCCGGTCGTCGATGGCGACGCTGGTGGCGGTGATCTTCGACAGGTCGGTGCGTTTCTCGTTGAGCTCCTTGGCCGCTTCGGAACGGAAGCCGGCATCGGTCTCGTCGATCTTGCTCTTGATCTCGGCAATTCCCGCCTCGGCACGGGGAATCGCCAGGCCGGTGGCGTTCATCGAGCCGCGGGCTTCCACGGCGCTGCGCTTGAGACGGAGGATCTCCACCGGCGAGATGGCCCCGGTCTTCACCAGCGGCGTCGACATGTCCAGTTCCTGTTGCAACAGGGCCAGGCCGGAGCGGTACTGCTCAAGCTTGGAGCGGAACTCGGCCAGTTCCTGGGTCTTCTGTCGCAGTTGTTCGTTCAGTGTCTGCTTCTCGCTGCTCAGGCGGCGCTGGCGTGACTGGTACAGCGCCATCTCGTCCTCGGCCACCTGCGGCGCCTTGTTGCGCACCTCCTCGGACAGCTGGAACGGCTTGCCCTCGGCCTCTGCCGACAGGCGCTCGACCTGGGCGGTGAGGGCGTAGCGATCGGCCTCGCTCTCGCCCTTGTTGGAGCGGAAGCGGGTGTCGTCGAGGCGCAGCAGGGTGGCACCCTTGTCCACCATCTGCCCTTCGCGGACGAAGATCTCGGTGACGATGCCGCCTTCGAGGTTCTGGATGACCTGGACCTTGCTCGACGGGATCGCCTTGCCTTCGCCGACGGTCACCTCGTCGAGCACCGCCAGCCTGGCCCAGACCACGGCAATCAGCAGCAGCGCCGCCGCCAGCCACACGGTGATCCGCGACAGCCGCGGCGAGTCCTGCAGGGTGGCGCTGGCCAGGTCCGGCAGGTAGTCGTGCTCGGCGGTCTTGTTGAAGCTGTTGAAGTAGCTGCGGAGCGAGGACATGGTGGGCGCCTCTTGTGGAACAACACAGAACTCGTTGGCTTAGAGCGCCTGGCCGATACGCCCTTTGCGCAGGGCATCGATGACCGCGTCCTTGGCCCCGTCGGCAACGATCTTGCCGTTGTCCAGCACCAGCAGGCGGTCCACCAGGCTGAGCATCGAGGTGCGGTGGGTCACCAGCAGCAGCGTCTTGCCCTCGACCCAGCCGTGCAGGCGCTGGCGCAGCAGTTCCTCGCTGCTGTTGTCCATGTGGCTGGTGGGCTCGTCGAGCACCACGATCGGTGGCTCCAGCAGCATCGCCCGGGCCAGCAGCACGGCCTGGCGCTGGCCGCCGGACAGCAGTTGCCCGCGCTCGCCCAGCGGCCGGTCGAAACCTCGCGGGTGCTGCCGGGCCAGTTCGCTGACGCCGGTCAGCTCCGCCACTTCGAGCATCCGCGTATCGCTGACGTAGCGTGCGCCGAGGGTCAGGTTGTCGCGCAGGCTGCCCGCCAGCAGCGGCAGGTCATGGGCGACATAGCCCAGTTGCTGGCGCAGCTCGCTGATGTCCAGTTGGCGCAGGTCGAGGTTGTCGAGCAGTATCTGCCCCTCGTCCGGCTCGTAGAAACCCATCACCAGGCGCGCCAGGGTGCTTTTGCCCGAGCCGCTACGGCCGATGATGCCGATGCGTTCGCCCGGCTTGACGCTGAAACCGATGTTGTTCAGGGCCGGTGCCGCCTGCCCGGGATAACGGAAGCTGACCCGGCTCAGTTCCAGCGCGCCTTGCAAGCGGGCGTGCTCCAGCGGCTGCTGGTCGGCGCGGCGCTCCTGGGGCAGGGCCATCAGCGCGTCGGTGCTGCGCATGGTCAGTTGTGCCTGCTGGTAGCGGGTGATCAGCCCGGCGATCTGTCCCAGCGGCGCGAGGACCCGGCTGCCGAGCATGTAGCAGGCCACCAGGGCACCGACGCTGAGGTTGCCGGCGATGATGCTGTAGACCCCGGCGACGATGGTGGCCATGCCGCAGAACTGCTGGACGAACAGGGTGCCGTTGCTGGCCAGCGCCGCCAGGTTGCGCGCATGGGCGTCGAGCTGGGTGAGGGCGCCGTGGGTGCTTTCCCACTGGTACTGGCGCTCGCTCTCGGCGCCGCAGGCCTTGAGGGTCTCCAGGCCGCCGAGGGTCTCGATCAGCAAGGCCTGGCGCACCGCGCCGAGGCTCAGGCTCTTCTGCACGGTGTCGCGCAGGCGTACCTGGATCAGCAGGGCGAAGACGATGGTCACCGGGAAGGCGATCAGCGGGATCAGCACCAGCCAGCCGCCGAGCAGGCCGATCACTGCCAGCATCAGCACGACGAAGGGCAGATCGATGACGCTGGTCAGGGTCACGGCGGTGAGGAATTCCCGCAGGCCCTGGAAGTCGTGGATGCTCTGGGCGAAGCCGCCGATGGTGGCCGGACGGGCCTTCATCGACATGCCGGTGATGCGTTCGAACAGGGTCGCCGAGAGGATCAGGTCGGTCTTCTTGCCGGCCTGGTCCAGCAGGTGGGCACGGACCACCCGCAGGATCAGTTCGAAGGTGGTGGCGATGAACAGGCCGATGACCAGTACCCAGAGCGTGGAAATGGCCTGGTTGGGCACCACGCGGTCGTAGGTCTGCATGACGAACAGCGGCACCAGCAGGCCCAGCAGGTTGATCAGCAGGCTGGCCAGCAGGGCATCACCGTACAGCCAGCGGGATTGTTGCAGGGTGTCGCGGAACCAGGCGTGGACCCGTGGCACCAGCGGGTTGCGCTGGTGCTCCAGCTCATGCCGGGGACGGGCGAACAGGGCGTGGCCGGAATAGGCTTCGGCGAGTTCGGCGCGGCTGACCAGTTGTTCGCCGCCATCCGCCTCGCAGGGCAGGATGAGTGCCTGGTCCTGGTCTTTCCAGCGCCGCAGCACGGCGCAGCGGCCGTCCTTGAACAGCAGCAGCACCGGCAGGTTCAGCGCGGAAATCGCCGCCAGCTCGCGGCGCAGCACCCGGGCCTGCAAACCGGCCCGTGCCGCGGCCCGCGGCAGCAGGTCGATGTCCAGCCGTTGCTGGGGCAACGGCAGGCCGCTGCACAGGCTGGCACGACTTGCCGTGCAACCGTGGAGCTTGCAGAGAATCAACAGCCCATCGAGTAACGGATCATCGAAACTCTGGCGTTGGTCCGCCGAGCTCGCCGGTTGCATGCTGGTCACAATGGCCTACCTCTCCGCCGAGGTGGCGGACGCAGTCAACGCATTTCGGGTAAGTGGGCGTCGGTCTTCACCTCGGTCTGGGCGAAGGCTTCCGGGGGCAGGCTGATCTTCTGCTTCATCAGCAGGTCGCCCATGTTGGCCAGGACCCGGTAGCGCGAGAATTCCTCGGTATAACGCACCTCCACATAGCGTCGGTTGGCGTTGTACAGCTCGTTCTCGCTGTCCAGCACGTCGAGCAGGGTGCGCTGGCCGAGACCGAACTGGTCCTGGTAGGCGGCCCGCACGCGGGTGGTGGTTTCGGCGTACTGCCGGGCCGTCGGGGTCTGCTTGATCGCGTTCTCCATGGCGTTCCAGGCCAGCCGCAGGTCTTCGTTGAGCTGGCGCAGGGCGTTGTTGCGGATGTCCATGGCCTGGTTGATCTTGTGCGCGTCGGACTGCAGGCGGGCCTTGTCGCTGCCGCCGCGGAACAGGTTGTAGGTCATGGTCACGCCGGCGGTCCAGTCGTTGTTCGCGTGACCTGGTTCGCCGCCGATGTTGTTGTTCGCACCGGTGCTCAGTTCGGCATCCAGGCGTGGATAGAACGGCGACTTGGCCACTTCGTATTGCTGCTCTGCCGCGTTGACGTCGGCCTGCGCCGACTTCAGGTAGGGGTTGTCCTGCAGCATGTTCTGACGCGCATCGGTCAGGCTGGCTGGCATCTGGCCCTGGATCGAGGAGGGCGCTTCCAGTTGGTCGGGCTCGCGGCCGATGACACTGAAGAAGTTGGCCTCGGCATCGGCCAGGTCGACTTCGGCGGTGTCCAGGTTGTTCTGCGCCAGTGCACGGCGGGCGGTGGACTGGTCGAGGTCGGCGGTACTGCCGACGCCGCGCTCGCTGCGCAGACCGATCTGGTCGTTGACCCGCAGGTGCGCCTGCAGGTTGTTCTTCGCCAGGGTCACCAGTTCGCGGCGCTTGAGCACCTCCAGGTAGACCTCGATCGCCCGCAGGGCGACGGTCTGCGAGGTGGCTTGCACGTAGTAGGCACGGGAGTTGGCCACCGCCTGGGTGCGCGCCACTTCATTGGAGGTGTTGAAGCCGTCGAACAGCATCTGCCGCAGGCGCAGTTCGGACTGGGTGTAGTTGAGGGTTTCCTTGTTGTGGTTGCGCGTGCCGTCCGGATTCAGGCCCCGGGTATTGAGGTTGTCCGAACGCTGGCGACCATAACCGGCAACCAGGTCGACGCTGGGGTAGTAGCCGCCCCGGGCGAATTTCACATCTTCATCGGCGGACAAACGACCATTGACCGCCGCCTTGGCTTCCGGGTGGTTATCCACGGCGTTCTGTACGGCTTCCTGTAGTGACATCGCCTGGGCGCTGGCGCAGGTCATGGCCAACAACAAGGCGCTGGTGATGGGGTTCAAAACGCGCATGGGTTACTTCTCCCTGGATTCCATTTTTGGTCTTGCAATCGCCAAAGATTTGACGAAAAAGAGGGTTCAAACCGTTTCAGGCTTGTAACAACAGAGCTAAGAACATTTGGACGGAAAGCTAAGAAGAAATTTTCATAAGAGTTATGCGAAAAAAAACTTATGCGGTCTAAGAAAAGCAGCACATTGTTTAACCCAGGCACCGTGTATGCCGGGCGCTGTGGCGCTTTTTTACTGGCGCCAGAAACTTTTCAGGCCGTCATTCGGCACAGGGCAAGAAAGGAGTGGAGGGGAGAGGGATAACGGAAAAGATGGCGACGTAAAATTGACGTTAAGCAAGTCGCCATACTTTGTTGTCACTTCGCCGCGGCAACCTCCGCCAAGTCAGGGGTTCTTCCGGGAAAACCGCTGGTCTTGACGGTTGCAGCTACTTCGAGTCGGACGCCGTCGTATCCGTCCGCCCACGAGACACCACACGCTTTCCTGCAAGAGAACGTTGGCAGTGGATGAGGAGTGGCTAGATGGCTAAGTCAATCGGTGTGGTCAGCAAGGTGATCGGGCAGGTGTTCGCGGTCGACGCCGACGGAACCCGGCGGATGCTGGTCGAAGGCGACCGGCTGTTCGCGGGCGAACAGTTGCAGACCGGTGCGGCAGGGGCGGTGGCAGTGCATCTGGCCAACGGCGAGGAACTGACCCTGGGCCGCGACAGCAGCTTGATGCTGTCCAATGCCCTGCTGGCCAACCACGCTCCCCATGTGCAGGCGCCGGAGGCGATCACTCCCAGCGAAGCGCAGCTGACCGAGGTGGAGAAACTCCAGCAAGCCATCGCTGCCGGTGGCGACCCGACCCAGGATGCCGAGGCCACTGCGGCCGGTCCGAACAACGGTGCGCCGGGCGCGCTGGGCGGCGGGCACTCCTTCGTACTGCTGACCGAGGTCGGCGCGCGGGTCGACCCGGTCATCGGCTTCCCAACCGCGGGTTTCAATTTCTTCGGTGAGCTGGCCAATCTCGATACCGGCTTCATTGACCACAGCCTGCTGCCGGCGGTGGACAACCCGATCAGCCTCGAAGGGCTGTCGGTGGAAGGTGGCGAGATCACCGTCAATGAAGCCAACCTGCCACAGGGCTCGGCCAGCGACCCTGCGGGCCTGACCCAGGGCGGCAGCTTCAGCGTGATAGCCCCTGACGGGGTGTTCAACCTGAATGTCGGCGGCATCAATGTGCTGACCAATGGCAGCGTGACCGGTGTAGGACAATCCATCACCACCGGTACCGGCAACCTGCTGACCATTACCGGCTATGACCCTGCCACCGGCGTGGTCAGCTACACCTACACCCTGACCACCGCGGGCAGTGCCGTGGGCGAGAGCATCCCGGTCTCCGCCAGCGACACCAATGGCGATGTCACCAGCGGCAGCCTCGATGTCACCATCGTCGACGACGTGCCGCGGGCGGTGGACGACAGCAACCCCTCGGTCGCCACCGAGGCGTCGACCGTGCTGACCGGCAACGTCCTGCCCAACGATATCCAGGGTGCCGACCGGACGCCCAACCCGATCGTTCCGGGCACCTTCGTCGGCACCTACGGCACCCTGGTACTGGCCTCGGACGGCTCCTACACCTACACCCTGAATCCGTCAGATCCGGACTTCGTCAATCTGCACGGCGGCGGCAAGGGTACCGAGACCTTCACCTACACCCTGACCGACGCCGATGGCGACACCAGCACCGCGAACCTGGTGCTGGACATCACCAACCTCGACGATGGCGTGAACCTCGGCGGCGTTGGCGCCAACGGCGGGATCATCAGCGTATTCGAGAAGAACCTCGCCACCGGCAGCAGCCCCGATACAGCGGCCCTCACCCAGAGCGGCAGCTTTACCGTCAGCGCGGCCGATGGCCTGCAGAACCTCAGCGTCGGCGGTATCAACGTCATCACTGGTGGCGTGGCGATCACTTCGCCGCAATCGATCGTCACCCCGCTGGGCAACACCCTTACCGTCATCAGCTACGACCCGGCTACCGGCGTGGTGAACTACAGCTACACCCTGGTGGAGAACGAGGCGCACCCAAGCGGCGGCGGTGCCAACAACCTGAGCGAAACCTTCACCGTGGTGGCCAGCGATACCGATGGCAGCACCAGCAGCATCAACCTCAATGTGGTGATCGTCGACGACGTGCCGCGGGCGGTGGACGACACCAACGCCTCGGTGGCTACCGAGGCGTCGACGGTGCTGACCGGAAATGTTTTGCCCAACGATGTCCAGGGCGCCGACAGGGTCGCCAGCCCGATCGTCCCGGGGACCTTCGTCGGGACCTACGGCACCCTGGTGCTGGCTGCGGATGGTTCCTACACCTATACGCTGAATCCGTCAGACCCGGACTTCTTCAATCTCCACGGTGGTGGCCAGGGCACGGAAACCTTCACCTACACCCTGACCGATGCCGATGGCGACACCAGCACTGCCAACCTGGTGCTGAACATCACCAACCTGAACGACCCGGTGACCCTGGGTGGTCTCGATACCGCAGGCAGTGAACTGTCGGTCTACGAGAAGAACCTGGAGACCGGCAGCAGCCCGGATGCCGGTGCGCTGACCCAGAGCGGGACCTTCACCGTGACTGCGCCTGACGGTCTGCAAACCTTGAGCGTGGGCGGTATCAACGTCATCAGCGGCGGCGTGGCGGCCGGGTTCCCGCAGACGGTGACCACACCGCTGGGCAATACCCTGACCGTCACCGGCTACAACCCGAGCACCGGGGTGGTTTCCTACAGCTACACCCTGGTGGGCAATGAGGCTCATCCGAATGCCGGGGGGGCGAACAGCCTGACCGAGAGCTTCAGCGTCAGCGCGACCGATACCGACGGTTCCACCAGCAGCGGCAGCCTGGACGTGAATATCGTCGACGACACGCCGACGGCGGTTGCCGATACCAACGCTTCGGTAGCGACCGAAGCGGCCACGGTGCTGACCGGCAATGTGCTGACCAACGATATCCAGGGCGCTGACCGGGTCGCCGGACCTATCACCGCCGGGACGTTCGTTGGGATCTACGGCACCCTGGTCTTGGCTGCGGATGGTTCCTACACCTATACCCTGAATCCTTCAGATCCGGACTTCTTCAATCTGCATGGCGGCGGCACGGGGACCGAGACCTTTGCCTACACCCTGACTGACGCCGATGGGGATACCAGCACCGCGAACCTGGTGCTGGATATCAAGAACCTCAATGATCCGGTGACCTTGACCGGGCTGGATAACGCTGGTGGCGAGCTGTCGGTCTACGAAAAGAACCTCAGCGATGGCAGCGCGCCAGACGCCGGTGCGCTGACCCAGAACGGGACCTTCACCGTGACTGCGCCTGACGGTCTGCAAACCTTGAGCGTGGGCGGCATCAACGTCATCAGCGGCGGCGTGGCGGTGACCTTCCCGCAAACTGTTACGACCCCGTTGGGGAATACGCTGACGGTCACCGGCTACAATGCCAGCACCGGGGTTGTGTCCTACAGCTACACCCTGCTGGACAACGAGGCGCATCCGAATGCGGGTGGCGCGAACAGCCTGACCGAGAGCTTCACCGTTACCGCGACCGATACCGATGGCTCCAGCAGCAGTGGCAGCCTGGATGTGAATATCGTCGACGACACGCCGACGGCGGTTGCCGATACCAATGCCTCGGTGGCAACCGAGGCGGCCACGGTACTCACGGGTAATGTCCTGACCAACGATGTGCAAGGCGCCGACCGTGTCAGCGGACCGATCACCGCCGGCACCTTCGTCGGCACCTACGGCACCCTGGTGCTGGCTGCGGATGGCTCCTACACCTACACCCTGAATCCGTCAGATCCGGACTTCTACAACCTGCATGGCGGCGGTACGGGCACCGAAACCTTCGCCTACACCCTGAAGGACGCCGACGGCGACACCAGCACCGCCAACCTGGTGCTGAACATCAAGAACCTCAATGACCCGGTGACCCTCAACGGCCTCGACAAGGCCGGTGGCGAACTGACCGTCTACGAGAAGAACCTCAACGATGGCAGCGCGCCGAACGCCGCTGCGCTGACCCAGAGCGGCACCTTCACCGTGACTGCGCCGGATGGTCTGCAAACCCTGAGCGTCGGTGGCATCAATGTCATCAGCGGTGGGGTCGCTGCGACCTTCCCGCAAACCGTGACCACGCCACTGGGCAACACCCTGACCGTCTCCGGCTACAACCCGAGCACAGGCGTGGTGTCCTACAGCTACACCCTGCTGGACAACGAGGCGCACCCCAGCGGCAACGGCATCAACAACCTGACCGAAAGCTTCACGGTGACCGCCACGGATACCGACGGCAGCAGCGCCAGCGGCAGCCTTGATGTGACGATCGTCGACGACGTGCCTACCGCGCGTCCGGACACGGTCTCGGTGATCGAGGGTGACACGGTGACCGGTAATGTCCTCGGCAACGACACCAAGGGCGCCGACGATCCCGGCAGCAACGTGGTGGTTGGGGTTCGGGCGGGCTCGAATACCGCGACCTCGGCCATCGGCTCGCTGAATACCAACGTCGTCGGTACCTACGGCACCCTGACCCTGGATGCCGCGGGCAACGCGGTGTACCACGCCAACCCGAACGCGGTGGCCGCAGCCGGTGCCCAGGACGTGTTCACCTACACCATCCGCGACGCCGACGGCGATGAAAGCACCACCACGCTGACGGTGAATGTGAAGGATTGTTCGCTGGTAGCCGGTCAGGACCAGGACATCACGGTGTACGAAAAAGCCCTGGACCTGAGCAAGGACGGCCAGGACCTCGCCGCCGGTACCGTGGTCGGCAGCGATCCGACCAGCACCGGGGAAACCGGCACGGGCACGCTGGTGGGGTCGGTGTCGGGCGGTTCTGGCGCCATCACCTACACGCTGGTCGGCAGCACGACCGGTTCCTACGGCCAGATCCAGTTGCTGGCGAACGGTTCCTACACCTACACCCTGACCTCGGCACCGAAGACGCCGGGTGGCGCCAATGACGGTGCCAACACCATGACCGAATCCTTCACCTACAAGGCGACGGATGCCCTCGGCAACTTCACTACCAGCACCATCCAGATCAACATCGTCGACGACGTGCCCAAGGCCGTGGGCGAGACCCGTTCGGTCACCCCGGGGCAGGTGGATTCCAACCTGCTGCTGGTGATAGACGTGTCCGGCAGCATGAACGACGCCTCCGGCGTGCCCGGGCTGACCCGTCTGCAACTGGCCAAGCAGGCGATCAACGCCTTGCTCGACAAGTACGACGACCTCGGCGACGTGAAGGTGCAGATCGTCACGTTCTCCAGCGGAGCCACCGGACAGTCGGCGGTGTGGGTCACGGTCGACCAGGCCAAGGCCATCGTCAATGGCTTGAGTGCCGGCGGCTCGACCTACTACGACTCGGCGACCACCCAGGCGCAATCGGCGTACGTCACCGCGGGAAAAATCACGGGTGCGCAGAACATCACCTACTTCTTCTCCGACGGTGAACCTACGTCCGGGCACGCTATTTCCGGCACTCGGGAAACCACCTGGACCAACTTCCTGGATACCAACGGGATCAAGTCCTACGCCATCGGCCTGGGCAGCGGGGTGAATGCCGGCAACCTCAATCCGCTGGCCTACGACGGCAGCACCCACACCGACACCAACGCTACCGTGGTCACCGATCTCAACCAGCTGGACTCGGTGCTCTCCGGCACGGTGCAGGGGGCGCCGGTCACCGGCAGCCTGATGAGTGGTGGTACCTTCGGCGCCGATGGCGGCTTCATCAAGTCGCTGGTGATCGACGGGACCACCTACACCTACGATCCGAAAGGCAACTCCAACCAGGGCTCCTATGCCACCAGCGGCGGTACCGACCGCGGCACCTTCGATACCGTGACCAACAGCATCACGGTGAAGACGGCGATTGGTGGTTCGATCGTGGTCGACATGGACACCGGTGAGTTCACCTACACACCACCGAAGGACAACGGCAGCAGCCAGGTGGACAACATCGGCTACGTGATCAGCGACAACGATGGCGACCTGGCCAATGCCACCCTGGTAGTCAATGTCTACACCAACTCGGCGCCGGTACCGGGGGCCGACCATGTCATCACCAACATTCTCTCGTCGAGTATCACGGTGCCGGCCGAGGCGCTGCTGGCCAACGATACGGATGCCAACGGCGATCGCCTGTCGGCGTCGCCGATCACCTTCAACACCGGCTGGAGTGCCCGCGGCGCGGACTTCACCGTGGGCAGCACGACGCCGACGGTAGTGTTCAACGGTAACACCAACATCCTGGCGAACCAGGTGAAGGACATCGCTCGCAGCAGCTTTACCGGCACCGCGTCTTCCACCACCGCGGCGGTGATCGTCAGTGGCTACCTTGGGGCGGTGACCTCGGCCAATGCCAACGACGAAGACACCATCACCGTGACCCTGAAGCAGGGCGAGAGCCTGAATCTCGATCACGACCGTCCTGCCGGCAATGTGCTGATGGAGTGGAAGGATGCCAGCGGCAGCTACCAGACCATCGCCGACGGCGGAACCTTCACCGCCACCCACGATGGCGTCTACAGCATCCATGTGGTCAACCTGACCAACAGCAGCGGGGGAGGCAGCGCCAACAACGCGGAAAACTACCAGCTGACCATGACCATCGATTACTCCGGTGCGGCCAACAACACGCCGCAGTACAACGGCAGCTACACCGTGACCGACGGCCATGGCGGCACGGCGACCGGCGCGGTGGACATCAACTACCAGGACAGCTCGACCCTGACCGGGACCGTCAACGCCGACACCCTGCTGGGCGGCAGCGGCAACGACACCCTCAACGGGGGAGATGGCAACGACGTGCTGATCGGCGGGGACGGCAACGACTCGCTGTATGGTGGCAACGGCAATGACCTGCTGATCGGTGGTCCGGGCAACGACCTGCTGGATGGTGGCGCGGGGATCGATACCGCCAGCTATGCCAGTGCCACCAGCGCGGTGACGGTGAACCTGTCCATCGCTGGCCAGCAGAACACCGTGGGCGCTGGACTCGACACCCTGGTGTCGATCGAGAACCTGATAGGGTCCGACTACAACGACACCCTCACCGGCGACGGCAACGCCAACCTGCTCCAGGGCGGCCTGGGCAATGACGTCCTCAACGGCGGCGGTGGCGACGACGTGCTGATCGGCGGGCGGGGCGATGACACCATGACCGGCGGGCCGGGGGCTGACACATTCCTCTGGCAACTGGGCGACACCGGGCATGACGTGGTCACCGACTTCACCCCGGGGACCGATCGTCTCGACCTGTCGCAACTTCTCCAGGGCGAGAACGCCACCAGTGCGTCACTGGACGATTACCTGCACTTCAAGGTGACCGGCAGTGGCGCCAGCCTGGTATCGACCATCGAGGTCAGTTCGGTGGCCGGTGCGGCACCGACCCAGACAATCGACCTGGCCGGGGTCGACCTGGCCCAGCACTACGGCGTGACGGCGGGAGCGGGCGGGGTGGTCGCGGCGGGGGCGGACACGGCGACCATCATCAACGGCATGCTGAATGACCATTCGTTGAAGGTGGATACGGTGTAAGACCTGATGGCCTCATCGCCGGCGCTGCCGGCGATGAGGCCATCGGCAATCACGCATCAGCCAGGCCGATGCAGGGTCTTCTGCCGCAGGATGTAGATCGAAACCAGCACCGCGCTGGTCAGCATGAAGCCTCGCGCCCAGGGCGAGGGCACCAGGTAGCAGGAAAAACCGATACTCGCCCACATCAGGCCGATGGCGTAGACCTTGCCTTTGAGCGGTATGCCTTCGCCGCTGAGGTAGTCGCGAATCCACGGCCCCAGGCGCGGATGATTCACCAGCCAGTCATGGAAGCGCGGGGAACTGCGGGCGAAGCAGGCGGCGGCGAGCAATAGAAAAGGAGTGGTTGGCAATACCGGAAGGAATATGCCAATCACCCCCAACGCGACACTGAGCCAGCCGATGGCCAGCAGCAGGTAGCGCATCATCACGCAATCAGTGGTGGCGCGGCTTGAGCAGGGCCGGTTTTTCGTCTGGCGCGTGGCACAGCAGGTACAGCGCGGTCAGCGCTTCCGGAATCTGCACGATCATGTCGTCCATCAGGTTGGCGTCGCTGGCGATGTCGGCGAACTCAGGCTGCTCGTCGAACAGGCCGGAACCGACCATGATCGGCAGGAGCATCTCGCTGACTTCTTCCTCGGCGCTCTCGAACCAGGCTTCTTCGCGCAGGAAAACGCCTTCCATGAAGCCGATGCACCAGCCGCGCAGGTCGGAATCGTCCGGCTCTTCGCCGAGGTCGAGGTCGCACGGCAGCTCGAATTCCTCGTCGCTGGCCAGCTGGCGGGCGATGTGCGCCTTGAGCTGGACCAGGGTCGCCTCGATCTCGGCGCGCTGGGCGTCGCTGGCGTAGTGGGGTTCCTCGGAGAACAGGGCGTCGATCCATTCACGCTCCGGGACCTCTTCGGCGCAGATCGACAGCGCGGTCATGTAGCCGTGGGCGGCAACGTAGTCCAGCGCCTCTTCGTGCAGCTCATCGGCGTCGAGGAAGGCTTGCAGGCGGGTCAATTGCTCAGCGAAGGACATTAGGGGCTACCTTGGAAACGGAACGATGCTGAATTCTAGCATTTTGCGGCCACTACAAGGCAAAGGATGACGGTCTATCGTGCGGTCGTCCTGCAAGGGCGGGGGCTCGGGTATACTGACGGCTTTTTTCCGCCCGGGGTGGGGATTTCCCCCGGTAAAAGCTGCTTGCGTTTTTTCACGTGAGCCGCACGCGGTTTTCATCCAGCCTGTGTGGCCGGGATGGGTTCACGATTTTTGGAGTGGTTATGCTCGAACAGGCTCAGCGCGTTCTTCGCGACATCTTCGGCTACGACAGCTTCCGCGGTCGCCAGGGGGCGATCATCGAACGCGTGGCCAAGGGCGGCGACGCGCTGGTGCTGATGCCCACCGGCGGCGGCAAGTCCTTGTGCTTCCAGGTCCCGGCGCTGTTGCGCAACGGCCTGGCGGTGGTGGTCTCGCCACTGATCGCGCTGATGGAAGACCAGGTCGCCACCCTCGACGAACTGGGTGTCGCGGCTGCTTCCCTGAACTCCACCATGAGCCCCGAGCAGCAGCGCGAGCTGGCCGGGCGCATCCGCCGTGGCGAGCTGAAGATGCTCTACCTGGCTCCCGAGCGCCTGGTGCAGCCGCGCATGCTGGACTTCCTGCGCGAACTCGACATCGCCCTGTTCGCCATCGACGAGGCCCACTGCGTATCGCAATGGGGCCACGACTTCCGCCCGGAATACCTGCAACTGGGCCAACTGGCCGAGCTCTTCCCCAACGTGCCGCGCATCGCCCTGACCGCCACCGCGGACATGCGTACCCGCGAGGAGATCGTGGAGCGCCTGCACCTGCACGACGCCGAGCGTTTCCTGTCCAGTTTCGACCGGCCGAACATCTTCTACCGCATCGTGCCCAAGGAGCAGCCGCGCAAGCAGTTGCTGGCGTTCCTCGCCGAGCGCCGCGGCAACGCCGGGATCGTCTACTGCCTGTCGCGCAAGAAGGTCGACGAGGTTGCCGCGTTCCTCTGCGACCAGGGCTTCCCGGCGCTGCCGTACCACGCCGGGCTGCCGGCCGAGACCCGCGCGGCCAACCAGCGGCGTTTCCTCAACGAGGAAGGGCTGATCATGGTCGCCACCATCGCCTTCGGCATGGGTATCGACAAGCCCAACGTGCGCTTCGTCGCCCACCTCGACCTGCCCAAGTCGCTGGAAGCCTACTACCAGGAAACCGGCCGCGCCGGCCGTGATGGCCTGCCATCGGATGCCTGGATGGCCTACGGCCTGCAGGACATGGTGATGCTCAAGCAGATGCTGCAGAACTCCGAAGGCGACGAGCGGCACAAACGCGTCGAGCAGCACAAACTCGACGCCATGCTCGCCCTCTGCGAGGAAACCCGCTGCCGCCGCCAGGCCCTGCTGCGCTATTTCGACGAGGAACTGCCGCAGCCTTGCGGGCACTGCGACAACTGCGTCGACGGCGTGCAGACCTGGGACGCCACCGAGGCGGCGCGCCAGGCCCTGTCGGCGATCTACCGCACCGGCCAGCGCTATGGCGTCGGCCACCTGGTGGACGTGCTGCTGGGCAAGGACAACGAGAAGGTGCGCAATTTCGGCCACGAGAAGCTTTCCGTGTATGGCGTCGGCAAGAGCCGTTCCGAGAGCGAATGGCGCTCGCTGTTCCGCCAGTTGGTGGCGCGTGGGCTGGTGGATGTCGATCTCGACGGCTATGGCGGCCTGCGCCTGTCCGACACGTGCCGGCCGCTGCTGCGCGGTGAAGTGACCCTGGAGCTGCGCCGCGATCTCAAGCCCCAGACCAGCAGCAAGGGCAGCAGCAGCGGCGGCAGCCCGGCCAGCCAGCTGGTGCGTGGCGACGAGCGCGAGCAGTGGGAGGCCCTGCGCAGCCTGCGGCGCAAGCTGGCCGAGGAACACGGTGTGCCGCCGTACGTCATCTTCCCCGATTCGACCCTGCTGGAAATGCTCCGCAGCCAGCCCACCAGCCTGGCCGAGATGGCCCGGGTCAGTGGCGTCGGCGCACGCAAGCTGGAGCGCTACGGCGAGGCGTTCCTCGAAGTGCTCGGCGGCGAAGCCGAGGCGCCGCCGGTGGTCACCGACCTGCGTCACGAACTGGTCAGCCTGGCCCGCGCCGGCATGACGCCGGCGCAGATCGCCGGTCAGCTGAAATGCAGTGAGAAGAACGTCTACAGCCTCCTGGCCGAAGCCATCGGCCGTCAGGAGCTGTCGCTGGAACAGGCCCTGGACCTGCCGGAAGACCTGATGATGGAAGTGCAGGATGCCTTCCTCGACGGCGAGGGCGAATTGCCGCCGGTTTCGGAAATCCTGCCGCTGTTCGGTTCCCGCGTGCCGGAAGGCGTGCTTTATTGCGTGCGTGCGGCGCTGGCGGCCGAATTCGAGATGTGAGCCAGGGTGTCACGAATTCTTACGTTTGGTCCGAAGCGTCATCCAGATGGACCTTGCCTAAGCGCAACGGGCATGGTTAGCTGGCTAATAATTAGTTCTGAATAAGAGTTTTTCATGCCCCTCACCGATCAACACCGCTTCGGCATGCAACTGGCCCATATGTCCCGTGGCTGGCGTGCCGAGCTGGACCGCCGCCTGGCCGGCCTCAACCTGTCCCAGGCGCGCTGGCTCGTGCTGCTGCACCTCGCCCGTTTCGAAGAAGCCCCGACCCAGCGCGAGCTGGCCCAGAGCGTGGGCGTCGAAGGGCCGACCCTGGCCCGTCTGCTGGACAGCCTGGAATCCCAGGGCCTGGTCAGGCGCCAGGCCGTGGTGGAGGATCGCCGGGCCAAGAAGATCGTCCTGTGCCCGCCGGCCAAGCCGTTGATCGACCAGATCGAGACCATCGCCAATGCGCTGCGGGTGGAGTTGTTCACCGGGGTGGATGAAGAGGAACTGGCGGTGTGCATGCGGGTTCACACGCGGATCCTGGCGAACCTCGATAAATCCAAGGTCTGATTCCGAACTTCCAGGGCCTCATCGCTGGATGAGGCCCTAGAAGGTTTGTCCCAGGTTCAGGTACACCGCCTTCTGATCCTCGGTGTTGAACCCGTAACTGAAGCTCAACGGCCCCAGCGGCGTATCGAAGCCGACAAAGACGCTCGCGGCATTGATGTAGCCACTGTCGAACTCGTTATCGTTGTTCCACACCCGCCCGCGCTCCAGCGATCCCCCCAGGTACAACGGGAAGTCCAGCGGCAGGTAGGCCCGCGGCGTCAGCCTCCGGTAGTACACCAGCCGCGCCAGGCTCAGGTTCTGCCCCGACAGCGAGTTCTGGCGGAAGCCCGACAACTGCCGCGCCCCGCCCATCACCATGCTCGAAACCACCACGTCGGCATCGTCCAGCGTGCGTCCGTAGCGGCCGCCCAGGACGAAGGTGTTCGGCCCGCTGCTCAGGGCCTTGTCCAGCTTGAAGTCCCATTGCCGGTAGCGCTGGTCGGAGCCAAGGTCCGGCTCGAACTGGCGCAGGGTCAGGCGGATATCCTCGCCGTGATGGGGGAAGTAGACGTTGTCCAGGGTGTCGAACGAATACTTCAGCTCATAGAAGCCTTCGTTGAAGCTGGCCTTGGGCAGGTCCTGGTCGCCGATGCGCACGTTCGCCTCGCCCCAGGCCTGGCCGACGCCCAGGCGCACCTCGCCGCTGGTGCCGATCTGCCGGCCCAGGTTGAGGCCGAAGCCGTAGCGCTCCAGGCGGTATTCGGCCACCGGGTCATCGTCCAGGGTCGCTTCGATGTTCTGTGATCCGAGGTTGAGGTACGGCGCGACGAAATAGCGCGAGCCGGCATCCAGCGGCTGGTAGAACTCGCTGTACAGCTCCTGCACGTCGCCGATCTGCGCCCGGGTCAGCCATTCCGCACCGAGCTTGTTGATGCCGTTGACCCGGTAGCTGGCGCCCAGGTTGAAGGCGCTGTCGCCGCGCATGTCGTCCGACAGGTTGAGACCCAGGCGCAGGTAGTCGGTGCCGCCGGTACGCCCTCGGGCATTGATCACCAGGGTATGGTCCTGGCCCTTGTGCACCACGCGGTATTGCACCCGGTCGAAGTAGTCCAGGCCGTACAGGGTACCCATGTCGGTCTGCAGGCGATCCAGTTCCAGCGGCTCGCCGATGGGCTGGCGGATGTAGTAGCGGATCACGTCGTCGCTGACCTTGGAGTCGTTCTCGATGCGGATCGCGGTGATGACCGGGGTGCGCTGGCTCGGCGAGCGCGCGACGGCCAGCTCGACGTCTCCTTCGGGCGGACGCAACGCGGCGAGGCGGTTGTCGAGGATGCGCGTGGCGCGGTAGCCGGCCTCCATCATTTCCTCGGCCCGGCCGAAATCGGTGGCGCTGATGCTGGCCAGCGGCGGCTGGATCAGGATGTCGTCGCGGTGCAGGGCGGCCAGTTGCTCTTCCGAGTTGCGTCGGGTCATCAGGGTGATGGACTGGTTGAGTACGTCCACCACCGTGCCCAGTTGCTTGCGGTTGCGCAGCGGAGTGCCGATGTCGACGACGATGGCCACGTCGACACCCATCTCGCGGACGATATCCAGCGGGATGTTGTCGACCATGCCGCCATCCACCAGCAGGCGGCCGTCCAGCTCCACCGGGGCGAACACCGCCGGGATCGACATGCTGGCGCGGATCACCTGGGGCAGGTGGCCGCGACTGAACACTACCTTCTCGCCGCTGGCGATATCGGTGGCGACGGCGCGGAACGGGATCGGCAGCTTGTTGAAGTCCCGGGTGTCGCTGGTATGGGCCAGCAGGCTTTCCAGCAACAGCGCCAGGTTCTGGCCCTGGATCACCCCCAGCGGCAGGCCGAGGCTGCCGTCGTCGCGGAAGCTGATCTTCTGCTTGACCAGGAAGTCGCGGTCGTCCTGTTTGCGCCTGAAGGGCACGTCCTTGCGCGGCGGGGCATCGGACAGCGCCTGTTGCCAGTCGATGGTGCGCGCCAGCTTTTCCAGTTCCTCGACCCTGTAGCCAGAGGCATAGAGGCCACCGATCACCGCGCCCATGCTGGTGCCGGCGATGGCATCGATCTTCACCCCCTGTTCCTCCAGGGCCTTGAGCACGCCGATATGGGCCAGGCCACGGGCGGCGCCGCCGGACAGCACCAGGCCGACCTTGGGCCGGGTGGCTTCGGCGGCGAGCAGGGAAAGTGGGGCAAGGAACAGCAAGAGGCTCAACAACAGGCGGCGCATCGTGATTCTCGGAATCGGGAGCAAGCCGCTAGTATAAGCGCCACACATTTTGTTTGAGGTTGTTGCCGTGAGCGCTTCGAAGCCGGAAATCGTCATCACTTATTGCACTCAGTGCCAATGGCTGCTGCGGGCGGCCTGGCTGGCCCAGGAACTGCTCAGTACCTTCAGTGACGATCTCGCCCGGGTGGCCCTGGAGCCGGCAACCGGCGGCAACTTCCGCATCACCTGCGACGGCGTGCAGATCTGGGAGCGCAAGGCCGATGGCGGCTTCCCCGAAGCCAAGGTGCTCAAACAGCGGGTGCGCGACCAGATCGATCCGCAGCGCGATCTGGGTCACAACGATCGCTAGTGCTCCGCGACCGCCCTGGATGATTCGCTATTGGCGGCGAGACGGCTGGAAATGACGATGGCAAAGATAATCAGCACGCCCCCCGCGAGCATGCGCGGCGTTGGCGTCTCGGCGAACAGCATCCAGGCCACGGCGATGCCGTAGATCGGTTCCATGGCGAACACCACCGCAGCGGTGCGCGCCTTGATCACCCCCAGCGCCGCCACGAACAGGCTGTGGGCGACGCCGGTGCAGAACACTCCGAGCAGGCCGATCCACAGCCAGTCCAGTGCCGGTACCGCGCCCAGCCCAGGGGTGGCGAAGGGCAGCAGGCACAGGGCGACCACCAGGTTCTGGCACATGGCCGCCTGCACCGCCGGGATCCGCCCGGAACCGGCGCGGTTGGTCAGCGACAACAAGGAAAACAGCAGGCCCGAGAGCAGCGACCAGAGCAGCCCGCCGGTGGCTTCGCTGGCCAGGTTGAATTCCGGCGTCACCAGTACCAGGCCGATGCTGACCAGGCCCACCAGCAGCAACTCGTTGCCGCGGATCCGCTCGCGGAACAGCAGGCCTTCGAGGATCACGGTGAAGGCGGGAAAACTGGCGAAGCCGAGGGTGGCGATGGCCACGCCGCTGACCTTCACCGAAATGAAGAAGCTGACCCAGTGCCCCGCCAGCAGCACGCCACCGAGACCCAGGCGACGCCAGTCCTGGGCTTGCAGGGCTTTCCAGCCAGGTCCGGCAATGCGCACGAAGAGGCCCAGGGCGAGCACGGCAAAGGCCGCTCGGCCGAATACGATGATCGCCGGCGAGGCGCTGGCCAGCTTGCCGAAGACGCCGGTCAGGCCGAAGAACAGCGCGCCGATATGCAGGGCGCCGAGGGCGGTGCGGTGATTCATGGGAGTCCTTGCACGGTGGGAAATTGCCCGGCCAGTCTACGGCGCCCGGCGCGGGGCTGTCTGTCGCGATCCTCGCGTCAGTTGTCGCCAGACTCGCGGCGCAGGGCGCCGGGGCTGCGGCCGAACGCCTTGAGCATCGCCGCGGCGAAAGCGCTCTGGGAGCTGTAGCCGACCTGGCTGGCGATTTCGCCGATGGGCAGCGCGGTACCTTGCAGCAGGTGTCGCCCGCGCAGCAGGCGGCGCTGGCGGATGTAGTCCATCGGCGTGATCCCGCGTTCGGCCATGAAGCGCGCATGCAGGCGGGCGCTGGACAGCCCGGCCAGGCGCGCCAGGTCGGCGACCTGCAGCGGGTAGGCGGCGTATTGCTCGATATGCGCGTCGAAGGCGGCGTAGGGCAGTTGTCGTTGCGGGGTGGCGAGGGCGCTGCTGCCATTCAGGCTGGCGAGCAACAGCACCGCGCCCTGGCGGGCGATCAGCGGATCCTCGACCGGGCTCTGCGCCAGCCAGTCCACCAGTTGCTGCTGGCGGCCGTCCAGCTGCAAGGTACCGGGGCGTTCGAGCAAGCGCCGGCACGGATCGACATGGGCCCCCAGGCTGTCCTCCACCCAGCCGCAGCCGGGCACATCGAGCACCAGGCAATGGCTGCCGGCCGGACTGTCGCAACTGTGGTGCGCGCCGGCGGGAACCACCATGAGGTCCTGGCGCTCGACTCGCCCGCCGCGTCCGCCGACCTCGAACTCCAGGCGCCCGCGCAGGCCGAACACCAGTTGCGGGTGATCGTGGGCGTGGGTGATCAGGTCGTCGCGGTAGTGGCGCAGGGAAAGGATCGGGTCGCTGTTCATCGCTGCCGGGTCCGGAAGAGGGCGAAAGTTCACAGTGTACGCCTTGGCGGCTGTCATGGGATTGCCGCATGCCTGTCATGTCCGATTAACGGCCGCTTGGCAAGCTCGCCGAAAGCCTGCCGGAGCCCTGCCCATGACCAGTGCCGCGTTGATCAAGCCCACGCGCAAACAGCGTGTCCGCACCCTGTGGATTTCCGATGTGCACCTCGGCACCCGGGATTGCCAGGCCGAGCACTTGTCGCAATTCCTCAAGCGCTATCACGCCGACCGCATCTACCTGGTCGGCGACATCATCGATGGCTGGAAGCTGCGTGGCGGCATGTACTGGCCGCAAGCCCATACCAACGTGATCCGGCGCCTGCTGACCATGAGCAAGCGCGGCACCGAGGTGATCTATGTCACCGGCAACCATGACGAATTCCTGCGTCGCTATTCCAAGCTGATCCTCGGCAATATCCAGTTGGTGGACCAGGCCGAGCACTTCACGGCCGATGGTCGCCGCCTGCTGGTGATTCATGGCGACCAGTTCGACGTCATCACCCGCTATCACCGCTGGCTGGCGTTCCTTGGCGATTCGGCCTACGAGTTCACCCTGACCCTCAATCGCTGGCTCAACTACTGGCGCGCGCGCTATGGCTATGGCTACTGGTCGCTGTCGGCGTACCTGAAGCACAAGGTCAAGACCGCGGTGAACTTCATCAGCGACTTCGAGGAAGCCATCGCCCACGAGTGCGTGAAGCAGGGCTTCCATGGCGTGGTCTGCGGGCATATCCACCATGCCGAGATCCGCAAGGTGGGGGAGGTGGACTACCTCAACTGCGGGGATTGGGTGGAGTCATGCACGGCGCTGATCGAGCACTGGGATGGCAATATCGAGTTGTACCGGTTGGCGGATGACCAGGCGCGGCAGGTACAGGAAGAACAGGCGCGGGTCGCCGAGTCCGTGCAAGGCTGAAGTACCTCACTGCGGGCGCTGCCCGCGATGAGGCCCTCGATGGTTCAGAAGCTCACCTTCCCCCGCAACATGTCGCGGTACATCACGAAATCCCCCAGCAAGCTGTAGAACGGATGCTGAAAGGTAGCCGGCCGGTTCTTCTCGAAGAAAAAATGCCCGATCCAGGCAAATCCATACCCCGCGAACGGCACCGCCAGCAGCAACAGCCACTTGCCGCTGGCGATGGTGTACGCGAGCAGGGCGATGACCAGGGTGGTGCCGACGAAATGCAGGCGACGGCAGGACGGATTGGCGTGCTCGTCGAGGTAGTAGGGGTAGAACTGCGCAAAGCTGTTGAACTGGCGAGGACTTTCCACGGGTCAGACGCCTCCTTGTTATTGTCTGTTTTTTGAACTGCACGGCGTGGAGCCTGATCTGAGTCTAGAGTCAACGACTGATACGGCCAGTGACAATAAGCGCCACTTTAGTATCCTTGCGTCTTTCCCCCAAACCAGAGCCAGCCATGAACGAGAGAACCACTTCAGCAAGCTGGGCCTCGGGGATTGTCAAGGCTCTCGAACTGGAAGGGCTGGACTGCCCGGCCCTTTTCAACAAGCTCGGCCTGGACTTCGCCGCGCTCAGCGATCCCGATGCCCGCTTTACCCAGGATTCCATGACCCGCCTCTGGCAGCTCGCCGAGGAGCTGTCCGGCAACCACGCCATCGGCCTGAACATGGCGCGCGTCATACGCCCGGCATCCTTCCATGTGGTCGGCTACGCGCTGATGTCCAGCCGCACCTTGGCCGAAGGCTTCGAGCGCCTGGTGCGCTACCAGCGGATCATCGCCGAAAGCTCGGACCTGAGCTTCCATCTCGGCCCGGAAGGCCATGCCCTGATCCTCACCGTGCACGGTGACCACCTGCCGCCGACCCGGCACAGCTCGGAAGCCTCGCTGGCCTGCGCGCTGTCGCTGTGCAGCTGGCTGAGCGGGCGTACCATCCAGCCGCGCAAGGTGCTGATCCAGGGCCCGCAGCCGGCCGATATCGAGCCCTACAAGGCGGCCTTCCATTCGCCGCTGACCTTCAATGCGCCCTACGACGCGGTGATCTTCGACCCGGCGGACCTGCAGTCGCCGCTGCCCACGGCCAACGAGGCCATGGCGGTCTTGCACGATCGTTTTGCGGGGGAGTATCTGGCGCGCTTCTCGGAAAGCCGGGTGACCCATCGCGCGCGCCAGGTGCTGTGCCGGGTGTTGCCGCAGGGGGAGCCGAAGCGAGAGCTGGTGGCCCAGGCCTTGCACCTGTCCCAGCGCACGTTGCAGCGGCGCCTGCAGGAGGAGGGCACCAGCTTCCAGGCCCTGCTCGACGACACCCGTCGCGAACTGGCCGAGCAGTACCTCGCCCAGCCCGGCATGACCCTGCTGGAAACCGCCTACCTGCTGGGGTTCGCCGACCCGAGCAACTTCTTCCGCGCGTTCCGCCGCTGGTTCGATGTCACCCCCGGCGAATACCGCGCCCGCCGCCACGGCCTGGGGCAGGCCGAGGCGGAAAGCCTCAGTGACGCCAGAACGCCGGCATACACAACACAAGCACGGTAATGATCTCCAGGCGGCCCAGCAGCATGCCGCCGGCAAGGATCCACTTGGCTGCATCCGGCAGGCTGGCGAAGTTGCCGGCCGGGCCGATGGTCTCGCCCAGGCCCGGGCCGACGCCGGACACGGTGCTGGCGGCGCCGGTCAGGGCGGTCATCCAGTCGACCCCGAGCAGCGACAGGAGCAGGGCGATGCCGCAGATGGTGATGGCGAAGAAGAATGAGAAGGTCAGGATCGAGCGGACGATCTCTTCGTCGAGCCGGTGACCGTTGTACTTCTGCTTGATCACCGCCCGCGGGTGGATCAGCTGGTTCAGCGAGGCCTTGAGCAGGATATAGGCGACCTGGAAACGGAAGATCTTGATGCCGCCGGCGGTGGAGCCGGAGCAGCCGCCGATGAAGCCCAGGTAGAAGAACAGCATCAGCGAGAAGTTGCCCCACAGGCTGTAGTCGCCCAGGGCGAAGCCGGTGGTGGTGACCACCGAGGTGACGTTCAGCGCCACGTGGCGCAGTGCGTCGAGCCAGTGCAGCTTGGTGGTCGCCCAGTACCAGGTGCCGAGCACCACCCAGGTCACTACCAGCAGCAGGAGCAGGCCCTGGACCTGCTGGTCGCGGATCAGTGCCTTGCGGTTGCCGCGCATGGTCGCCACGTACAGGGTGAAGGGCACGCTGCCGAGGATCATCACCACCACCGCCACCCAGTGCACCGCTGGCTGGTGCCATTTGGCCAGGGACTGGTCGGAGGTGGAGAAACCGCCGGTGGAGATCGCCGACATGGCGTGGTTGATCGCGTCGAACACGCTCATGCCCGCCCACCAGAACGCCAGGCTGCCGACGATGGTGATGCCGATGTACACCAGGACGATGGACTTGGCCACCATGTGCGAGCGCGGCATGACCTTTTCCGAGCGGTCCGAGGACTCGGTCTGGAACAGGCGCATGCCACCGATGCGCAGCAGCGGCAGGATCGCCACCGCCATGCCGATGAAGCCGATGCCGCCGAGCCAGTGCAGCAGCGAACGCCACATGAGGATGCCCGGCGACATGTTGTCCAGGCCGCTGAGCACGGTGGAGCCGGTGGCGGTGATCCCGGACATGCTCTCGAAGAAGGCGTCGGTGTAGCTGATGTGCTGGGTCAGCAGGAACGGCAGGGCGGCGAAGATGCACACCACCACCCAGCTGCTCACCGTCAGCAGGTACATGTCCCGTGGGCGCAGGTGCACGTGTTGCGGTCGGCCGGGCACTACCAGGGCGAGGCCGGCGACGAATGTGATCAGGCTCGACCAGAGGAACTCCGGCATGTCGCCGGTGCGTTCGAAGATGACCAGCGTGGCCATGGGAACGGTCATGCTGATCGCCAGGGTGATCAGGAAGATGCCGATAATGAAACCGATGATCCTTAGGGTCGGCAACGCCACCATGTACTCAGCCCTGACTCGAAACGGAAGGGCGCCATTCTACCTGCGGGCCTTTTTAAGTAAACGTCGCTGTGGCGTTTGTGGGGCGTGCCACTAGAATGCAGGTTCATTTTTCTGACCTGGAGGGATGCCCGTGGAGGCTCTCGACGCTTTGCTCAACCGTGTTTCCGTTCCGCGCCTGACCGAGCCTGCGCCCAATGCCGCGCAGCGCGAAGGTCTGTTCCAGGCGGCCTTGCGTGCGCCGGACCACGGCCAGTTGCGGCCATGGCGCTTCCTCACCGTCGAAGGCGAGGCGCGGGTCAAGCTGGGCGAGCTGTTCGCTGAAGTGGTGGCGCAGAAGGGCGAGGCCGACCAGGCAGCGCTGGACAAGGCGCGTGCCATGCCACTGCGGGCGCCGTTGCTGGTGCTGGTGATCGCCCGTACCCGCGAGCACCCGAAGGTGCCGGTGTCCGAGCAACTGCTGGCGGCAGGCTGTGCGGCCCACGGTATTCTCATCGCAGCCCATGCCCAGGGGATTGGCGCGGTGTGGCGCACCGGGGAAATGGCCTATTCGGCGCACGTGGCCAAGGGGTTGGGGCTGGAGGCGGGTGAAGAGCTGATCGGCTTCCTGTACCTCGGCACGCCGATCAGCGAGCCGCGCACGGCGCCGGTGCTCAAGACCGAGGACTTCGTCAGCGCCTGGGGCTGATCTGCCGGTCAGGCACTGGCCGTCCCTTGCACCGGCAACACCAGCGTCGCCACGAAGCCTCCTTGCGGATGATTGCCCAGTTGCAGCATTCCGCCATGGCGTTCCGCCGCCTTGCGTGCGATCGCCAGGCCCAGCCCGTGCCCCGGCGCGGTCTGGCCCGGGGCGCGGAAGAACGGCTCGCCCAGTTGCTCCAGGTGCGCGGCCTCGACCCCCGGGCCATGGTCGCGCACGCTGAGCAGGATGTGCTCGCCGTCCCGTGCGGCGTTCACCTCGATCGGTTGCCCCTCCGGGTTGAAGCGCAGGGCATTGCGCAGCAGGTTGTCCACGGCCCGCTCCACCAGGGTCGGCCAGCCGTGCAGGCTCAGGCCCGGCATCTCGGTGAGGCGGATGATCTGCTCCGGCGCTCCCAGCTGGGCATCCTTGCACACGCCATTGACTACTGCATTGACGTCCACCGGTTCGGCATGGGCTTGCTCGGCATCGACCCTGGCCAGCACCAGGATCTCGCTGATCAGCGCTTCCAGGCGGTCGCACTCGCGGGTCAGGCGCGGCCAGTAGGCGTCGCGCTGGTCCGGCTCGGCACGCTCGGCCAGGGCCAGGGCGATGCGCAGGCGGGCCAGGGGCGAGCGCAGTTCGTGGGACACGTCGCGCAACAACTGCCGCTGGCTGCCGATCAGGCTCTGCAAGCGTGAGCCCATGCGGTTGAAGTCGTTGGCCAGCACGCCGAATTCATCGCGGCGACTGGCCAGGCGCGCCAGGCTGTTCTGCTGGTAGCTGGCCTGCCCGAGGTCGTGCACCGCACCGCGCAGGCGACTGAGCGGCCGGGTGATGGAGAGGGTCACCAGCAGGCTGAACAGGGTCAGCACCACCAGCGCGATCCCCAGGGCGCTGAGCGGCCAGATCAGACTGTCGCGGTGCCAGGCATCGAGCTCGGGATGGGGAATGCGGTAGATCAGCAGGTAGGTCTCGCCGCTGCCGGCACTGGTGTATTCCTCGGTCAGGCGCCGCCAGGGCAGCGGCCGATGGTCGTTGCCCTGGCGTTCCTCGAACACTGCCGCGCGACGCGGGAAGGTGCCGGGCACCACGGCTTCGCCGGCCTCGTTGAGCACCTGGGTATCGATGTGATAGCGGCGCTTGCGCTGTTCGAGGTACTGCTGGGCGACTTCCGGGCCCATCTTCTCGTAGCGCTCGGCCCAGTTCTTGGCCAGGGTGTTGAGGCCCGGATGACGACTGAGGATCCAGGCGTCCTGGTTGAGCATGTGGCCCATCCCGATGGACAGGCCGGCGACCAGGGCGATGGCGAGCCAGAAGCTGGCCAGGATACGCCAGAACAGTGAGCGCAAATTCAGTCCCTCGAACGAGAAAAGCCCGGCCTGCGTGGGCAGGCCGGGCGGGGTCATGGATTACTGGGCTTTCTTGCCGTGCTCGGCTTTCCAGGCCTGGAACTCCTGCCATTCGGCGCGGCGTTCTTCGCGTTTCTTCTTCATCTCGTCGAACTGCTTCTGCTGTTCAGGCTTGAGCAGGGCGCGGATGTCGGCCTGGGTCTTGTCCTGCTTGGCCTTGAGCTCGTCCTTCATGGCTTTCTGCTCGGCTGGCGGCAGCTTGTCGAGGAAGCGTTGGGTGACTTCGCGGCGGTCTTTCATCTCCTGGCCCATCAGCTTGCCGATCTGCTGGCGCTGTTCGCGGGTCAGGTCGAGCTTGGCGAAAGGCGCGTCACCGCGGTGATGCTCGAAGCGAGGGCCGTGGTCAGGGCCTGGGCCCGGGCCGTTTTCCGGCATGGCCATGGCGACGGTAGGCAGGGCAGCAGCGAGCATCAGGGCGATAAGGGTCTTGCGCATGGTGTATCTCCTTTCTGAGGCCGGTCGTTACCGGATGTGGCCAGTCTACGGAGATCAAGGTCAGCGGCGGTCAGTCCACGGTAAAGCTTGGGTAAAGAGCGCGGCGCACCTCGCTGACACAGGGTTTACAGGCTGTAGTAGTAGCCGCGGCTGCGCAGCGCGACGATACGCGGGCGGCCATCGGGGTGCGGGCCGATCTTCTTGCGCAGGTTGCTGACGTGCATGTCCAGGCTGCGGTCGTACAAGGTCAGCTTGCGGCCCAGGGCGATCTGCGCCAGTTCCTGCTTGTCCAGCGGCTCGCCGGGCTGGCGCAGCAGGGCTTCGAGGATGCGGCTTTCCGAGAGGGTAAGGCTCAGCTCCCGCTCATCGATGGCGACCACGCCGCGGGCCGGGCTGAAGTTCAGGTCGCCGATCTCCATCTGGCTCGGCGCTGCCGGCCCGTGGCTGCGGCGCAGCACGGCGCGCAGGCGGGCGGTCAGTTCGCGGGGATCGCAGGGCTTGGCCAGGTAGTCGTCGGCGCCCAGTTCCAGGCCGAGGATGCGGTCCAGGGGTTCGCCCCGGGCCGAGAGCATCAGCACCGGCAGTTCGGCATGCTCGCTGCGCAACTGCTTGAGCAGTTCCAGGCCGCTGCCGTCGGGCAGCATCACGTCCAGCACCACCGCGGCGGGGGACTGTTCGGCCAGGGCCTTGCGGGCGCTCTGGCCATCGTGGCAGGCGCGTACCAGGAAACCTTCCTGGCCCAACCAGTGGGCCAGCAGTTCGCAGAGTTCCTGGTCATCGTCAATCAGTAGCAGCTCGCTCATTTCTCACTCAATTCAACCATTGCTTGCGCCGTCTGTGGCTGCCGCTGGCAAAGATACCGCAGAGCAGGGCGACCAGGGCAACCGCGCCACCGGTCACGAACCACTGTTGCTGATCGCTCAGCAGGCGCGGGGTGACGCTGGCCTGGGCTTCCTTGAGCGCCATCTTCAGGCGCTGGTTCTCCTGGCGCAAGCGGCTCAGTTGTGCGCTTTCGCGTTCGTTGTCGGCATTTTGCAGCTGTTGGACCAGCGCCTCGCGCTGGCGTTCGCTGTCCTGCAGGCGCTGCTGCAGTTCGGTGATCTGCGCGCCGGCGCTCAGCGACAGCGGGGTGGATTCTTCGGCCTGGGCGAGGGAGCTCAACAACAACAGGCACAGCAACAGGGACAACGAACCGTGGCGCATGGTAACTCCTGTAATTCAAGACGAATGTTCAGGACGTTGTCGGCAGCGCGATGAGAATAATGAGCAACGGGAAGGTTTTAAAGGGCAACTCGACGGATTTGACGCGCCGGCACTGGCCGGCGCGTCGTCCGTATCACGGCAGGACTTGCTTGAACGGCTTGACCACTACGTTGTCGTAGACGCCCGCAGCGATGTACGGGTCGGCATCCGCCCAGGCCCGGGCGGCTTCCAGCGAAGCGAACTCGGCGACGATCAGGCTGCCGCTGAAGCCGGCGGCGCCCGGATCGTTGCTGTCGATGGCCGGATGCGGACCGGCCAGCACGATGCGGCCTTCGGCCTTCAGCTGCTGCAGGCGCTCGAGGTGTGCCGGGCGGGCGGCCAGGCGGGCATCCAGCGAGTTGGCGACATCGGTGGCGATGATGGCGTAGAGCATGTCATTCCTCGGGTTTGGGAGTGGAGGGATCGCTGTCGTGCAGGTGCCGGGACAGGTAGACGCCCTGGGCGACCAGGAACAGCACGGTCATGCCCAGGCTGCCGAACACCTTGAAGTCGACCCAGATGTCCTGGAAGGTGAAGGCGACGAACAGGTTGGCCGCGCCGCAGACCAGGAAGAAGGCGATCCAGGCCGCGTTGAGGCGGGTCCAGACGGCGTCCGGCAGGGTCAGTGCGTGGCCCATGATGCGCTTGATCAGCACCTTGTCGCCGACGAAGTGGCTGCCGAAGAAGGCCAGGGCGAACAGCCAGTTGACCACCGGCGCCTTCCATTTCAGGAAGGTCTCGCTATGGAAGGCGAGGGTCAGGCCGCCGAACACCAGGCATGCCACCAGGGTCAGCAACTGACCTTTTTCCAGGCGGCGTTGCCGAATGAACAGGGCACCGTAGACCACCAGGGAACTGATGATCAGCACCGCCGTGGCGCTGTAGATACCGCCCAGGGTGAAGCTCTGGCCGGCGATCTCGACCAGGCGTGGCTCGATCTTGTAGACGATGAAGAACAGCAGGAGCGGGATGAAATCGATGAATTGTTTCACAGTGGCAGCCAGGAGCGGGATGTCCCGGCATAATAACAAACCTCAATGAGAGGAAAAGCTTCACCCCATGAATGTTGACCTGCACTGCCACAGCACCGCGTCGGACGGCTCGCTGACCCCCACCGAACTGGTCGCCCGCGCTTATGAACAGGGCGTGCGGACGATGGCGCTGACTGACCACGACACCCTGGAGGGTCAGGTCGAAGCCCGGGAGGCCATGCACGCCCGCGGCATGCAGTGGATCAGCGGTATCGAATTGTCCTGCACCTGGTCGGGCGCCACGATCCATATCCTGGGCTACGGTTTCCCGCTGGATGCGCCGCCGTTGCTGGCGGCGGTCGAGTCGCTGCACCGCGGGCGCTGGCTGCGCGCCGAGGAAATCTCCCGGCGCCTGGCGGCCAAGGGCATGCCCGGTGCGCTGGAAGGCGCGCGGGCGATCCAGCAGGCGTTGGGCGACAGCGGCAATGCCCCGGCACGTCCGCACTTCGCCGATTTCCTCATCAGCGCCGGCCATGTCAAGGACCGCGCCGAAGCCTTCCGCAAGTGGCTTGGGGCTGGCAAGCTCGGCGATGTGAAGCTGCACTGGCCGACCCTCGACGACACCGTCGAGACCCTGCGCCAGTCCGGAGCCTGGGTCAGCCTGGCCCATCCCATGCATTACGAACTGACCCGCAGCAAGCGCCGTCGGCTGATTGCCGACTATATTCAAGCGGGGGGCCAGGCTCTGGAGGTGGTCAACGGCATGCAACCGGCGGAACAGGTCGGCACGTTGTCCATCCTGACCCGTGAGTTTGGCCTGCTGGCCAGTGCCGGCAGCGACTTCCATGGCCCGGGCACCTGGTCCGAAATCGGTGTCTACCGGCCTCTGCCGGAGGATCTGCCACCTCTGTGGCGTCGATTCAAACATGAGCAGCCATCCGCGGACGTCTGAACAGGAAGACAACGTGAGTCAATTTTTCCAGATACATCCGGAGAATCCCCAGCCGCGCCTGATAAAGCAGGCGGTGGAGATCATCCGCAAGGGCGGCGTGGTGGTGTTTCCCACCGACTCCTCCTATGCCATGGGCTGCCAGATCGGTGACAAGGGCGCCATCGAGCGGGTGCGCCGCCTGCGCCAACTGGACAAGAACCACAACTTCACCCTGATCTGCTGCGACATGTCGCAACTGGGCGTGTTCGCCAAGGTCGACACCCTGTTGTTCCGCCTGATCAAGGCCCATGTCCCGGGGCCCTACACCTTCATCCTCAACGCCACCCGCGAGGTGCCGCGCCTGCTCCTGCACGACAAGCGCCGCACCATCGGCATGCGCGTGCCGGAAAATCCCATTGCCCTGGCCCTGGTGGCAGAGCTCGGCGAGCCGCTGATGAGCGTGAGCCTGATCATGCCCGGCGAAGACGAGGCGATGACCGACCCCTATGAAATGCGCCAGGTCCTGGAGCACCACGTCGACCTGATCATCGACGGTGGCTTCGGCAACCTGAAGGCCTCCACCGTGATCGACCTGACCGGCGACGAACCGGAAGTGGTGCGGGTCGGTTGTGGCGACCCCGAACCGTTCATGGTCAGCGTGTGAGCGCGGTGGAAGCCGTGGAAGCGCCGGTCGATCCCCAGGCCGGCGCCCAGCAGGAACTACCACTGGTGATGGTCTACGGCCAGGCCCTGACCGAAATGCCGGTGGACCTGTATATTCCGCCGGATGCGCTGGAAGTCTTCCTTGAGGCCTTCGAGGGCCCGCTCGACCTGCTGCTGTACCTGATCCGCAAGCAGAACGTCGACATCCTCGACATCCCGGTGGCGGAAATCACCCGCCAGTACATGGGCTACGTCGAGCTGATGAAGACCGTGCGCCTGGAACTGGCCGCCGAGTACCTGGTGATGGCCGCCATGCTCGCCGAGATCAAGTCGCGCATGCTCCTGCCGCGGGCCGAGACCGCCGAGGAAGAAGAGGACGACCCGCGGGCCGAGTTGATCCGACGCCTGCAGGAGTACGAACGGTTCAAGGCCGCCGCCGAGGATATGGACGGACTCAGCCGGGTTGGTCGCGATGTCATCGTGCCGCGCCTGGAGGCCCCGCAGGCCAAGGCGCGCAAGCTGCTGCCGGACGTGATCCTGGAAGAAGTGCTGATGTCCATGGCCGAGGTCCTGCGCCGCAGCGACCTGTTCGAGAGCCACCAGGTCAGCCGCGAGGCGCTGTCCACCCGCGAGCGCATGAGCGAAGTGCTGGAGCGCCTGCGCGGCGCCGGCTTCGTGCCCTTTGCCGAGCTGTTCACGGCCGAGGAAGGTCGGCTCGGGGTGGTTGTGACCTTCATGGCCGTCCTCGAACTGGTCAAGGAACAACTGGTGGAACTGGTGCAGAATGAGGCCTTTGCGCCGATCCACGTCCGCGCCCGGGCAGAGTAGAACACGAGCAACGCAATGAACCTGACTGACCCCCACGACCTGGCGCCCCTGCTGGAAGCCTTCCTTCTCGCCTCCGGCAAGCCGCAATCCCTGGAGCGCCTGTTCGAACTGTTCGAGGAAGCCGAGCGCCCTGAGCCAGACGTGTTCAGGGAAGCCCTGGAGATCCTCCGCGAGTCTTGCGAAGGCCGCGCCTTCGAACTCAAGGAAGTGGCCTCCGGTTATCGTCTGCAGATCCGCGAGGACTATGCGCCCTGGGTCGGACGCCTGTGGGAAGAACGCCCGCAACGCTATTCCCGCGCCTTGCTGGAAACCCTGGCGCTGATCGCCTATCGCCAGCCCATTACCCGCGGCGAGATCGAGGACGTGCGTGGCGTTGCGGTCAACAGCAACATCATCAAGACCCTGCTGGAGCGCGAGTGGGTGCGCATCGTCGGCTATCGCGAGGTACCCGGGCGCCCGGCGATGTTCGCCACCACCAAGGCCTTCCTCGACCATTTCAACCTGAAAAGCCTCGACGAACTGCCGCCGCTGGCCGAGCTGCGGGAGATGGAGCCTTCGCCGCTGCCGCCGGTCGACCTCGACGATCTCCCTGTACCGGCGCACCTGCAGGCCCTGGCCGACGCCAGCGCCGACCCGGACGAGCAGCCGCCCGCCGAAGAAACCAGCTTCCGCAGCCTGCTGGTGGAGCTGGATGCCATGGAAGAAGGCCTGAAGACCGACTTCGACGACCTCCTGCGCGAGCTGCCCGAGGCCGAAGCCGATGCCGATTCCGCCGAGCCGGAGCCGGAAACGCCGCGGGACTGAGGCGCCGCCGGGCGCAAAGGCCGGCGCGGTGGATTAAATCGGTCTACGCTCAGGTGCGTTTGCGCCGCGATCAGCGTATGATTCGCGGCCTTTTTGGCGCTCGTGCCAGAAAACCAGATTCTACTTTTACACCGGGAGGTGCCCAGATGAGTGAACAAGACCTGCAAGACAGCCCGCCACGTCCGGCCGGGGAAAAACTGCAAAAAGTACTCGCACGCATTGGCGTCGGCTCGCGCCGCGACGTTGAAGCCTGGATCGGCGAAGGCCGGATCAAGGTCAACGGTGTTGTCGCGACCCTCGGCCAGCGGGTCGACCTGCACGACGCGATTTCCGTCGATGGTCGCCTGATCAAGCGTGAAGAGAGCGCCGAAAGCGTGCGCCGCGTCATCATGTACAACAAGCCCGACGGCGAGATCTGCACCCGTGACGACCCGGAAGGCCGTCCGACCGTGTTCGACCGCCTGCCGAAGCCGAAGGAAGGTCGCTGGATCAACGTCGGTCGCCTCGACATCAACACCACCGGCCTGCTGCTGTTCACCACTGATGGTGAGCTGGCCAACCGCCTGATGCACCCGTCCTTCGAGATGGACCGCGAGTACGCCGTGCGCGTGCGTGGCGAGGTCGACGACGACATGATCGCGCGCCTGAAGGAAGGCGTGGTCCTGGAAGACGGTCCGGCGCGTTTCACCGACATCCAGGTGGCGCCGGGCGGTGAAGGCTTCAACCACTGGTACCACTGCGTGGTGATGGAAGGTCGCAACCGCGAAGTCCGTCGCCTGTGGGAATCCCAGGGGCTGGTGGTCAGCCGCCTGAAACGCGTGCGTTTCGGTCCGGTGTTCCTCAACTCCGATCTGCCGATGGGCCGCTGGCGCGAAATGAGCCAGGGCGAGATCGACATCCTGGCGGCCGAAGTGGGCCTGACGCCGGTGGCGATGCCGCAGATGAACGCCAAGACCAAGGACAAGCTGGAGCGCATGCAGCGTAAATCCAGCAAGCCGATCGGCCGTGGCGAGCGCGTGCGGACCCTGCGTCCGGCGAAGGAAGGCGAAGAGCGTCCTTCCCGCAAGCCGCGCGAGGAAGCGCCGCGCAAGGGGCGCAGCACCGTGGCGGAGCGTCCGAGCGACGTACGCCGCAAGCCGGCACCGGCCGGTGCGGGCAAGCGTCCTGGCCCGGGTGGCGGGCGGGGCAAGCCGCGTAGCGAGTGAGTGATGTACAGGAAGCCAACCTTCGGGTTGGCTTTTTTGTGCCTGGTGGAAAGGTGGCGGGCCTGTGGACCTCACCGCGACCCATGCAGAACTGTCCTCCTGGAAATATTTTCGACCAGCTTGTAAATATTTTGTTACTGGTCGCCCCCGCTTATCCGGCTGATTCGAGACCTACTGGAAGCTGTAAACATTCCTTGCCGAAAATCCCCTGCCAAGCCCCTTTACGCTCACGTCAACATCTTGCTGCAACCCCCATAAACCGGGTGTCATGGCGCCCATAGCCAAGTGCCTGACCCGCCGCAGAGCGGGACAGAAAACAGAACAAAAACGGAGGGCGCCATGTACGCCATTCACTTCCCCAGGCTTCATTCCGCCCGCTGGAACGCTTCGTGCCGTCATCAAAACGTTACGCCGTGTGTTGACCCCTGCGTCAATGCAAGGGTATACAGTGCGCCGCGTTTTACCTGTGACCCTCTTGCGTACCGCGCAATCTGGCTGACGCCAGGCTGAAATCCCGGGGCTTTGCCCGGCACGACAGCCCGCGTCCAAGCCCCAAGGTAACCATCCCTTGCCAATTCCGCCGCGCCACGAGCGTGGTGGGTCCGATCCCGTCACAGATAAAAACAACAGGTGACTTCGTTCATGAGTGGACAAACTCCGCATTCAGGTGAGCTCAAGCGCGGCCTGAAAAATCGCCACATCCAGTTGATCGCCCTCGGCGGTGCCATCGGTACCGGCCTGTTCCTCGGCTCGGCCGGCGTGATGAAATCGGCGGGTCCGTCGATGATCCTCGGCTATGCCATCTGCGGCTTCATCGCCTTCATGATCATGCGCCAGCTCGGCGAGATGATCGTCGAAGAGCCGGTGGCCGGCTCCTTCAGCCATTTCGCGCACAAGTACTGGGGCGGTTTCGCCGGCTTCCTGTCGGGCTGGAACTGCTGGATGCTGTACATCCTGGTGGGCATGTCGGAGCTGACCGCGGTCGGCAAGTACATCCACTTCTGGTGGCCCGAAGTGCCGACCTGGGCCACGGCAGCAGCGTTCTTCATCCTGATCAACGCGATCAACCTGGCCAACGTCAAGGTGTTCGGCGAGGCGGAGTTCTGGTTCGCCATCATCAAGGTGCTGGCCATCGTCGGCATGATCGGCCTGGGCAGCTACCTGCTGGTCAGCGGCAACGGCGGCCCGCAGGCGTCGGTGAGCAACCTGTGGGAGCACGGCGGCTTCTTCCCCCATGGCATCAATGGCCTGGTGATGGCCCTGGCGTTCATCATGTTCTCCTTCGGCGGCCTGGAAATGCTCGGTTTCACCGCGGCGGAAGCGGACAAGCCGAAGACCGTGATCCCGAAAGCGATCAACCAGGTCATCTACCGCATCCTGATCTTCTACATCGGTGCCCTGGTGGTCCTGCTGTCGCTGACTCCGTGGAATGCGCTGGTGGGCAATATCGAGGCGGCGGGCGGTTCGTACAGCGGCAGTCCGTTCGTCCAGGTGTTCTCGATGCTCGGCAGCAACACTGCGGCGCATATCCTCAACTTCGTGGTCCTGACCGCGGCGCTGTCGGTGTACAACAGCGGCACCTACTGCAACGCGCGGATGCTCTACGGCATGGCGGAGCAGGGCGATGCCCCGGCCAGCCTGGCGAAGATCGACAAGCGCGGCGTGCCGGTGCGTTCGATCCTGGCTTCGGCAGCGGTGACCCTGGTGGCCGTGCTGCTCAACTACTTCATGCCGCACAACGCGCTCGAAGTGCTGATGTCGCTGGTGGTCGCGACCCTGGTGATCAACTGGGCGATGATCAGCTACTCGCACCTGAAGTTCCGCCAGCATCTGGACCGTACCGGCCAGAAGCCGTTCTTCAAGTCGCTGTGGTACCCCTATGGCAACTATCTCTGCCTGGCCTTCGTGGTGCTGATCCTCGGGATCATGCTGATGATCGATGGTATCCGTGAGTCGGTGTATGCGATTCCGGTGTGGCTGGGCGTGATGTGGGTGTTCTACGCCATCAAGTCCAAGCGGTCTGGCGTGGTTGCCGGGGTCAGCCCGGCGGTCAAGTAAAGTCTTCGGGGCCGCAAAGCGGCCCCTATTCCGGCAACTCGGAGTATCCTGACGCCCACCATTCCCCCCGGGCTCCTTCCGATGCTGGTCCTCTCCAACGCAGTGCACATTCCCGACGAAGAAATCGAGCTGAACGCCATCCGTGCCCAGGGCGCCGGCGGACAGAACGTCAACAAGGTTTCCTCTGCCGTGCACTTGCGTTTCGACAGCCAGGCCTCGTCGCTGCCGCCGTTCTACAAGGAGCGCCTGCTCCAGCTCAGCGACAGCCGCATCACCCGCGACGGTGTGATCGTCATCAAGGCCCAGCAATATCGCACCCAGGAACAGAACCGTGCCGACGCCCTGGAGCGCCTGCGCGAACTGATCCTGAGCGCGGTGAAAGTGGAAAAGAAACGCCGCCCGACCAAGCCCACCCTGGGCTCGAAGACCCGCCGCCTCGATACCAAGAGCAAGCGCGGGGCGATCAAGGCAGGCCGCGGCAAGATCGACTATTGAACCGACAAGGACGCCCATGGCCCGCGAACGGAATCTGACCTGGCACCCCTCCGCCTGCCGCGACGCCGACCCCCGGCGTCCGTTGACCCTGTGGTTCACCGGCCTCAGCGGCTCGGGCAAGAGCACCCTGGCCTTCGCTCTCGAACGCCGCCTGCTCGATGCCGGCATTGCCTGCTGCGTGCTGGATGGCGACAACATTCGCCACGGCCTGTGTAGCGATCTCGGCTTCGACGCGCAGAGCCGTGCCGAGAACATTCGCCGGGTCGCCGAGGTGGCGCGGTTGATGAACGACGCCGGGCTGGTGGTGATGGCTGCCTTCATCTCGCCCTACCAGCGGGATCGTGAGATCGCACGGCGGATCATCGGCGCGGAGCGCTTTTGCGAGGTCCATGTCAGTGCGCCGCTGGCTGTCTGTGAAGGGCGTGATCCCAAGGGGCTGTATCGCAAGGCGCGGGTGGGGATGCTGAGTGGATTTACCGGGGTGGATGATCCCTACGAATCACCGCAGGAACCGAACCTGGCGCTGAATACCGCCGAGGTGGCGCTGGAGGAGTGTCTGGAGCGATTGCTGGCGCGGGTGCGCGGGGAGGGCGGGGCTTCTTGAGCGTGTGAAAACCGGTTGGTGAGGTGGTCCCCCGGTAACCGAGGTTTTCACACGTCCTGTTTCGCGCTTTGTTATTCCTGGTCAGCGCTCGGATGGTCGTCGCCTTGTTGTTCAGCCACCTGGGCTGGTTCGGCGCTCTGGGAAGCCGGCTTCTGCTCGACATGGTTCAGGCTTGGGAAGGGAAGATTCGGGATTTCGTGCATCTCGTCGTTCCTCGCAAGGTCGTAGGTGGGAAGTTCACGCACAAAGTACGCGTGGCTCCGGTGAAGCCGGGGGCAGGATACAGCAGTCTGGATGACAGATTGAGTTTTTCCTGCTGATTGGTAGGAAATTTACAACATTAGTAGCAGGGCGCGGCCCGTTCCCGCACGGGCCGCGTCGCTTTACCGGCAAACGTCGGCAATGGCTGCCGCGAGGACATCCAGCCGCGCTTCATCGGCTCCGGCCACATTGGCCCGTCCGGTGCCGACCATGTACACGCTGTGGCGCTCCCGCAGTGCTTTCACCTGTTCCGGCGACAGCCCGGTGTAGGAGAACATCCCGCGCTGCTCGGCGATATGCGCGAAGCGATCACTCAATCCGTGGGGCTTGAGTGCTTCCACCAGCCCGGTGCGCAGTCGCGCGATGCGCTGGCGCATGGCGTCGACTTCCTCGATCCACAGGCGTTTCAGCGTCGGGTCGCCAAGAATCTCGGCGACCACCGCCGCGCCATGGTCCGGCGGCGTCGACCACAGGTTGCGGGCGATGAACGCCAGTTGGCTGCGCACATCCAGCAGCTTCCCTGCGTCCTGCGCGCACACCAGCAGGGCGCCGGTGCGTTCGCGGTACAGGCCGAAGTTCTTCGAGCAGGAACTGGTGATCAGCAGTTCAGGCACCTCGGCCGCGAACAGGCGTACCGCCCAGGCATCCTCTTGCAGCCCGTCGCCGAAGCCCTGGTAGGCGAAGTCGATCAGTGGCAGCAGCGAACGACGTTTCACCACGTCGAGCACGGCGCGCCAGTCGTCATGCGACAGGTCGAAGCCGGTGGGGTTGTGGCAGCACGCGTGCAGCAGGACGATATCGCCTTCGGCCGCCTTCTCCAGCGCGGCGAGCATGCCGGTAACGTCCAGGCGGTTGTCCGCGCCGACGTAGGGGTAGTGCGCGACCTTGAGCCCGGCACTGGCGAAGATCGTTTCATGGATCGGCCAGGTCGGATCGCTCAGCCAGATACCCCGGCCAGGCAGGCATTGCCGGGCGAACTCGGCGGCCAGGCGCAGGGCGCCGGTGCCGCCCGGGGTCTGCGTCGCACCGGCGCGCTGCTCGGCGAGCAGCGGCGAGGCTTCGCCCAGCACCAGTTCGCAGAGCAGGCGGCCAAAGGCGACATCGCCATGGCCACCCACATAACTCTTGCTCAACTGGCGCTCGACCAGGCGCTGTTCCGCCTGCTTGACCGCCGCCGGTACCGGTGTCAGGCCCTGGGCATCCTTGAATACGCCGACACCGAGGTCGAACTTCGCCGGGTTGGCATCCTTGGCGTAAGCCTCCATCAACCCGAGGATCGGGTCGCCCGGTACCCGGGTGATGGCCTGGAAATGCATCACTTGCGGCCTTCGGCGGTCTTGGCGACCTCGTCGGTGCGCGCGGCCATGATGAAGTCGTTGCGGTGCAGGCCCTTGATGGAGTGGCTCCACCAGGTAACGGTGACCTTGCCCCACTCGGTCAGCAGGCCCGGGTGATGGCCTTCGGCCTCGGAAATGGCGCCGACGGCGTTGGTGAAGGCCAGGGCGTGGGCGAAGTTCTTGAACAGGTAGACGCGCTCCAGCTGCATGATCGAGTCGCGGACTTCGATGTTCCAGTCCGGGATCATGCGGATCAGTTCCGGCAGTTCTTCGTCGCTGACTTTCGGCGCATCGGCGCGGCAGGCTTCGCAGTGGGCTTGGGACAAGGCGTTCATAGGGTCTTCCAGTCGATTGTTATAGGTGTGCAGGGCGGCTCAGGCGGCCGCCTTGGGTGGAAACTTGGGAGCGTGCAGGCCGAGCTGCATGGCTTGCTGGACCATGCCCATGATGTCTTCGTGGGCCAGGTCGAACAGGCGCTTGAGGTTCGGCAGGGTGAAGTACACCGGCTGCAGGATATCGATGCGGTACGGCGTGCGCATGGCTTCCAGCGGGTCGAACGGCTGGTGCTCCGGCGCGTCGGAGAGACTGTAGACGGTCTCCTTCGGCGAGGACAGGATGCCGCCGCCGTAGATCTTGCGACCTTGCGGGGTATCCATCAGGCCGAACTCGATGGTCATCCAGTACAGGCGGGCCAGGTACACGCGCTGTTCCTTGGTCGCGGCCAGGCCGAGCTTGCCGTAGGTGTGGGTGAATTCGGCGAACCAGGGGTTGGTCAGCAGCGGGCAGTGGCCGAAGATCTCGTGGAAGATGTCCGGTTCCTGCAGATAGTCCAGTTCTTCCTCGGTGCGGATGAAGGTGGCGACCGGGAAGCGCTTGCTGGCCAGCAATTCGAAAAAGGTCTGGAAGGGGATCAGCGCCGGGACCCGGGCGACCTGCCAGCCGGTGGTAGCGCCCAGCACCGCGTTGATTTCCGAGAGCTGCGGAATGCGGTCATGGGGCAGGTTGAGCTGTTCGATGCCGTCCAGGTATTCCTGGCAGGCGCGACCCTCGATCACTTTCAACTGACGAGTGATCAGGGTGTTCCACACCGCATGTTCCTGTGGCGGGTAATCGATAAAACCCTGCGCATCGGGCTCACGGGCCACGTACTGCGTCTGTGTCATGCTGCTCTCCTGCTGAGGGCTTTTATTGTTGTGTGCGGCTTGCGCCATGCCCTTAGAGATAGCCGTTGGCCGGTGGATTTGCAGCCCGTGAAAGAGGCTGAGCGCTTTGCCAACGAGCGGTTTCTGTAACGCAGAATTTACGAAATTGACCAAAACGCGGAAATACGCCACTGCGAAGCGCTAGGAAACCCGATTTCTGTAACGTATTATTTACAGAATTTCCGGCGGTTCAGCAGAAAAATCGCCACTTTCCTCTCTTTGCAGGACCTTTCATGCGTATCAAAGTGCATTGCCAGAACCGCATCGGCATTCTGCGGGACATCCTCAACCTGCTGGTGGAGTACGGCATCAACGTCGCCCGCGGCGAGGTGGGCGGTGAGCACGGCAACGCCATCTATCTGCACTGCCCGAACCTGATCAACCTGCAGTTCCAGGCGCTGCGCCCGAAGTTCGAGGCGATCACCGGGGTGTTCGGGGTCAAGCGCGTCGGCCTGATGCCCAGCGAGCGTCGGCACATGGAGCTCAATGCTCTGCTGGGAGCGCTGGATTTCCCGGTGCTGTCCATCGACATGGGCGGCTCCATCGTCGCTGCCAACCGCGCCGCCGCGCAGTTGCTCGGCGTGCGCGTGGACGAGGTGCCGGGTATCCCGCTGTCGCGCTATGCCGAGGACTTCGACCTGCCCGAGCTGGTGCGGGCCAACAAGGCGCGGATCAACGGCCTGCGGGTGAAGATCAAGAACGATGTGTTCCTTGCCGACATCGCCCCGCTGCAATCCGAGCATGACGACAGCGAGGCCCTGGCCGGCGCTGTGCTGACCCTGCACCGCGCCGACCGCATCGGTGAACGTATCTATAACGTGCGCAAGCAGGAACTGCGCGGCTTCGACAGCATCTTCCAGAGTTCGCGGGTGATGGCTGCGGTGGTCCGCGAGGCGCGGCGCATGGCACCACTGGACGCGCCACTGCTGATCGAGGGCGAGACCGGCACCGGCAAGGAGCTTCTGGCTCGCGCCTGCCACCTGGCCAGTCCCCGTGGCCAGGCGCCATTGATGGCGCTGAACTGCGCCGGCCTGCCGGAATCCATGGCCGAGACGGAGCTGTTCGGCTATGGCCCGGGGGCCTTCGAAGGGGCTCGCGCCGAGGGCAAGCTCGGGCTGCTGGAACTGACCGCCGGCGGTACGTTGTTCCTCGATGGCGTCGACGAGATGAGCCCGCGCCTGCAGGTCAAGCTGTTGCGTTTCCTCCAGGATGGTTGCTTCCGCCGGGTCGGCAGCGACGAGGAGGTGTACCTGGACGTGCGGGTGATCTGCGCGACCCAGGTCGACCTGTCCGAGCTGTGCGCCCGTGGCGAATTCCGCCAGGACCTTTATCACCGCCTCAACGTGCTGTCCCTGCATATCCCGCCGCTGCGCGAATGCCTCGATGGCCTGCCGCCGCTGGTGGAGCATTTCCTCGACCAGGCCAGTCGGCAGATTGGCTGCCCGCTACCGCGCCTGGCGCCGGCGGCGCTGGAGCGCCTGAGCCAGTACCACTGGCCGGGCAACGTACGGCAACTGGAGAACGTGCTGTTCCAGGCGGTGTCGTTGTGCGAGGGAGGGGTGGTCAAGGCCGAACATATCCGTCTGCCGGACTACGGCGCGCGCCAGCCGCTTGGCGAGTTTTCCCTGGAGGGGGACCTGGCGCAGATTGTCGGGCGCTTTGAAAAGGCCGTGCTGGAGTCGCTGCAGGGCGAGTTTCCAACCAGTAGGGCGTTGGGAAAAAGATTGGGAGTTTCCCATACGACGATTGCCAACAAGTTGCGTGATTATGCAATTGGCAAGGCGGCCGAATAACGCTGGAAGTTCCCGGGGGAAAGTGCGGTTTTATTAAGGGAGCATTATGTGGGCGTGGCGCCTCTTTTTTTATTCGAGAGGCGCGCCAGCCACGTGTAAAAAGTTAGCCGTTGGAGCAGCCGTTACCCATGACGCGGTATTCGAGGATGTGCTTCTGGCCCTGTGAGTCTTCGTAGGTCATGCGTGCCGGAACCACTTCGCAGACGTTCGGAATCTCGCTCATGGAAATGACTTTGGCGATATCCAGGTGCTGCGAGTAACTGTACTGTTCAACCGGAATCTGCTCGGCGCCTTTATTTGCAAGATCATCAGCCATGGCTGCGCCGCAAACACTGCCGAGTACCAAAACCAGTAAAGCTTTCATCTTCAAATCACCTGTTCAAGGTCGAATAAGGGGGCGTAGCGCTTGTGGCGCTACGTTGCAGCAAAGTAAGAGCGGAAAGTTATGCCGGGATTAACGCGCCTTCGTGGGGGCTGTTACCTGAAGTTAATCTCGTTGCCGTTGCTGGCGAGACGAATTTTAGGGGGTGACATCAAAGTGAAACAGTCGATGTTTTGATAAACACTGTTGGCAGAATTCGTAACAATCGCCGTGAAAAAATATCCGGCGGCCCGATTTAATCCTGGGACGCCCGTGCTAGAGCGGCTGTCGGCAGGGGTGAGGCGAAAAGACCGTGCCGTTACTACCAACGTCGAATGGCCCGGGCGCCTCTGGTACAGTTAAAACGAGGTCATACAAAAACAACTATTACACCGAGGTAACAAAGATGAGTGCGGCTTCCCTGTACCCTGTTCGTCCCGAGGTTGCGGCGAATACCCTGACCGATGAGGCCACCTACAAGGCCATGTATCAGAAGTCGGTGATCAACCCGGACGGCTTCTGGCGTGAGCAGGCTCAGCGCCTCGACTGGATCAAGCCTTTCACCAAGGTCAAGCAGACCTCCTTCGACGATCACCACGTCGACATCAAGTGGTTCGCCGATGGCACCCTGAACGTTTCCTACAACTGCCTTGACCGCCATCTGGAAGAGCGTGGCGACCAGGTCGCAATCATCTGGGAAGGCGACGATCCTTCCGAACACCGCAACATCACCTACCGCGAGCTGCACGAGCAGGTCTGCAAGTTCGCCAACGCCCTGCGCGGCCAGGACGTGCATCGCGGCGACGTGGTGACCATCTACATGCCGATGATCCCCGAGGCCGTCGTCGCCATGCTGGCCTGTGCCCGCATCGGCGCGATCCACTCCGTTGTCTTCGGTGGCTTCTCTCCTGAAGCCCTGGCCGGCCGCATCATCGACTGCAAGTCCAAGGTGGTGATCACCGCCGACGAAGGCCTGCGTGGCGGCCGCCGCACCCCGCTGAAAGCCAACGTCGACGACGCTCTCACCAACCCGGAAACCAACAGCATCCAGAAGGTCATCGTGTGCAAGCGCACCGGTGCCGACATCAAGTGGAACCAGCACCGCGACATCTGGTACGAAGACCTGATGAAAGTGGCCGGCAGCGTCTGCGCGCCGAAGGAAATGGGCGCCGAGGAAGCGCTGTTCATCCTCTACACCTCCGGTTCCACCGGCAAGCCGAAGGGCGTGCTGCACACCACCGCCGGCTATCTGGTCTACGCCGCCATGACCCATGAGCGCGTGTTCGACTACCGTCCGGGCGAGGTCTACTGGTGCACCGCCGACGTGGGCTGGGTCACCGGCCACAGCTACATCGTCTACGGCCCGTTGGCCAACGGCGCCACCACCCTGCTGTTCGAAGGCGTGCCGAACTATCCCGACATCACCCGCGTGTCGAAGATTGTCGACAAGCACAAGGTCAACATCCTCTACACCGCACCGACCGCGATCCGCGCCATGATGGCCGAGGGCCAGGCCGCCGTGGCCGGTGCCGACGGCTCCAGCCTGCGCCTGCTGGGTTCGGTGGGCGAGCCGATCAACCCGGAAGCGTGGAACTGGTACTACCAGACCGTCGGCAAGGAGCGCTGCCCGATCGTCGATACCTGGTGGCAGACCGAGACCGGCGGCGTGCTGATCAGCCCGCTGCCAGGCGCAACCGCACTGAAACCGGGTTCCGCGACCCGTCCGTTCTTCGGCGTGGTGCCAGCGCTGGTGGACAACCTGGGCAACCTGATCGAGGGCGCCGCCGAGGGCAACCTGGTGATCCTCGATTCCTGGCCGGGCCAGGCGCGTTCGCTGTACGGCGACCACGACCGCTTCGTCGATACCTACTTCAAGACCTTCCGCGGCATGTACTTCACCGGTGATGGCGCCCGTCGCGACGAGGACGGCTACTACTGGATCACCGGTCGCGTGGACGACGTGCTCAACGTCTCCGGGCACCGCATGGGCACCGCCGAGATCGAGAGCGCCATGGTCGCCCACCCGAAAGTCGCCGAGGCCGCAGTGGTTGGCGTGCCGCACGACATCAAGGGGCAGGGCATCTACGTCTACGTCACCCTCAACGGTGGCGAGGAGCCGAGCGAGGCGCTGCGTCTGGAGTTGAAGAACTGGGTACGCCGCGAGATCGGTCCGATCGCCTCGCCGGACGTCATCCAGTGGGCGCCGGGCCTGCCGAAGACCCGTTCGGGCAAGATCATGCGCCGCATCCTGCGCAAGATTGCCACGGCCGAGTACGACGCCCTGGGCGATATCTCGACCCTGGCTGATCCGAGCGTCGTGGCGCACCTGGTCGAGACGCACAAGACCATGAACGTGGCTTGACGGCCTGGCGCACGGCGCTGTGGGAGCGGGTTCACCCGCGATGACGGCAGTGAGGTCACCGACGCTATCGCGGGTAAACCCGCTCCCACAGGGTCCGCGTCCTCTCTGTAGGTAAAAAGCCCAAGGCCCTGTAGGCAATCTGCTTACGGGGCCTTGGGCTTTTTGTTACTTCGACTTTCATCGGTAACTGTCCTGTCACCGCAATCGTACAAAAACGGGGCATAAGGAAACGCGGACGTTCCATCATGGTGCGCAATCGTTCGGGTTTTCCGACACTCGAACGGCTGGGCTTGCCGGATTACAAGGCTTTGCCAATAATGGGCCCGGTTATTGCTTTGGTTATAGGTTATTTGTTTTTCGCTTTTGCATATTTCCCCATACCTGTCAATATCGCTCGGCCGCTCTTCCTGCGCTTCTGTAACTACTTGTCGCATTGAAGAAATATCGGCTTCCGAGCTGTCGTTAAAATGCCGATCACTCGCTCGTGGCACCTGACCGGTGGTCCGGCCCTGCGCGGCTCTGCGTTGTACCCATTTGCATAGTGGGCAGTCGAACTGCCTGGTATCGCCCTTTACCAATGGAGTTCCCAGATGAAGAAACTCGCACTGCTTGGCGCCCTCGCGCTATCCGTGTTTTCCCTGGTATCGCTGGCTGACGAGAAACCGCTGAAAATCGGTATCGAGGCCGCCTACCCACCCTTCGCTTCGAAAGCACCGGACGGCAGCATCGTCGGTTTCGACTACGACATCGGCAACGCCCTGTGCGAGCAGATGAAGGTCAAGTGCACCTGGGTCGAGCAGGAATTCGACGGCCTGATCCCGGCGCTGAAAGTGCGCAAGATCGACGCCATCCTGTCCTCCATGTCGATTACCGACGACCGCAAGAAATCCGTCGACTTCACCAAGCGCTACTACCTGACCCCGGCCCGCCTGGTGATGAAGGACGGTACCGCCGTCAGTGACAGCCTGGCCGAGCTGCAAGGCAAGAAGATCGGCGTGCAGCGCGGTTCGATCCACGACCGCTTCGCCAAGGAAGTCCTGGCTCCGAAAGGCGCCACCATCGTTCCCTACGGCACCCAGAACGAAATCTACCTGGACATCACTGCCGGCCGCCTCGACGGCACCGTGGCCGACGCCACCCTGCTGGAAGACGGCTTCCTGAAGACCGACGCGGGTAAAGGCTACGCCTTCACCGGTCCTGCCTTCACCGACGCCAAGTACTTCGGCGACGGCATCGGCATCGCCGTGCGCAAGGGCGACAAGGAAAACCTGGACCGCATCAACGCTGCCATCGACGGCATCCGCGCCAGCGGCAAGTACAAGGAAATCCAGGACAAGTACTTCAACTTCGATATCTACGGTCCGGAAACCAACTAACCGGCGTCCGTGTCACCTGTTCAATGGTGCAAGCAGCAGAAGCGCTGAGGCTTGCACCATTTTTTCATCCCTAAGGTCGAGGACCTCATCATGTTGAAAGGCTACGGGGCAGTCATCCTCGATGGAGCGTGGCTGACGCTACAGCTCGCCTTGTCGTCCATGGCCCTGGCCATCGTGCTCGGCCTGATCGGCGTGGCCCTGCGCCTGTCGCCGGTGCGCTGGCTGGCCTGGCTGGGCGATCTCTACGCGACCGTGATTCGCGGCATCCCCGATCTGGTACTGATCCTGCTGATCTTCTACGGCGGTCAGGACCTCCTCAACCGCGTCGCCCCGTTGCTGGGCTACGACGACTACATCGATCTCAATCCGCTGGCGGCGGGTATCGGCACTCTCGGCTTCATCTTCGGTGCCTATCTCTCGGAAACCTTCCGTGGTGCCTTCATGGCGATCCCGAAAGGTCAGGCCGAGGCGGGCATGGCCTACGGCATGAGCAACCTGCAGGTGTTCTTCCGCGTGCTGGTGCCGCAGATGATCCGCCTGGCGATTCCCGGCTTCACCAACAACTGGCTGGTCCTGACCAAGGCAACCGCGCTGATCTCGGTGGTGGGCCTGCAGGACATGATGTTCAAGGCCAAGCAGGCGGCCGACGCCACCCGCGAGCCTTTCACCTTCTTCCTGGCAGTGGCCGCGATGTACCTGGTGATCACCAGTGTCTCGCTGCTGGCCCTGCGTTACCTGGAAAAACGCTACTCGGTAGGCGTTAAGGCGGCGGAACTATGATCTTCGACTACAACGTCATCTGGGAGGCGCTGCCGCTTTATTTCAACGGCCTGCTGACCACCCTCAAGCTGCTGGCGATCTCGCTGTTCTTCGGCCTGCTGGCGGCGATCCCGCTGGGCCTGATGCGGGTCTCGAAGCAGCCGCTGGTGAACGGCATCGCCTGGCTCTACACCTACGTGATCCGCGGCACGCCGATGCTGGTCCAGCTGTTCCTGATCTACTACGGCCTGGCCCAGTTCGCCGTGGTACGCGAGAGCTTCCTCTGGCCGTGGCTGTCCAGCGCGACCTTCTGCGCCTGCATGGCCTTTGCCATCAACACCAGCGCCTACACCGCGGAAATCATCGCCGGCAGCCTCAAGGCCACGCCCCATGGCGAGATCGAGGCGGCCAAGGCGGTGGGCATGTCGCGCTACAAGATGTACCGCCGCATCCTCCTGCCGTCGGCCCTGCGCCGGGCGCTGCCGCAGTACAGCAACGAAGTGATCATGATGCTGCAGACCACCAGCCTGGCCTCCATCGTCACCCTGATCGACATCACCGGTGCCGCACGGACCGTCAATGCCCAGTACTACCTGCCGTTCGAGGCCTATATCACCGCCGGCGTGTTCTACCTGTGCATGACCTTCATCCTGGTCCGCCTGTTCAAGCTCGCCGAACGCCGCTGGCTCGGCTACCTGGCGCCGCGCAAGGGCTGATGCCCGCGGCCAATCAATTCGCCCTGGGCCCGTGCCCGCGACCGAACGCACTGTGAGAACCGACAGCATGTACAAACTCGAAATCCAGGACCTGCACAAACGCTACGGCAGCCATGAAGTGCTCAAGGGCGTGTCCCTGGCTGCCAAGGCCGGCGACGTGATCAGCATCATCGGCTCCAGCGGTTCGGGCAAGAGTACCTTCCTGCGCTGCATCAACCTGCTGGAGCAGCCGCACGCCGGCAAGATCCTGCTGAACAACGAAGAACTCAAGCTGGTGCCGAACAAGGATGGTGCGCTCAAGGCCGCCGACCCCAAGCAGTTGCAGCGCATGCGCTCGCGCCTGTCGATGGTGTTCCAGCACTTCAACCTGTGGTCGCACATGACCGCCCTGGAAAACATCATCGAAGCGCCGGTGCACGTGCTGGGCGTGAGCAAGAAAGAGGCGCTGGAAAAGGCCGAGCACTACCTGGCCAAGGTCGGCGTCGCGCACCGCAAGGACGCCTACCCGGGGCACATGTCCGGCGGCGAGCAGCAGCGCGTGGCGATCGCCCGGGCGCTGGCCATGGAACCGGAAGTGATGCTGTTCGACGAGCCGACCTCGGCCCTCGATCCGGAACTGGTGGGCGACGTGCTCAAGGTCATGCAGTCGCTGGCCCAGGAAGGCCGCACCATGGTGGTGGTGACCCACGAGATGGGCTTCGCCCGCGAGGTTTCCAACCAGCTGGTGTTCCTGCACAAAGGCCTGGTGGAAGAGAGCGGCAACCCGCGGGAAGTACTGGTCAATCCGCAATCGGAGCGCCTGCAGCAGTTCCTGTCCGGCAGCCTGAAATAAGTCGTTGCGTCCTCGTTACTGCCTCTTTGCACCAAAATAGGTCATGCTGCGCCACCCGCGCAGCGTGACCCACACTTGCTCCAGTCCGCCTATCCTTGCGGACACCAGACTCACTTCAGGTTCCGGACCTCACCTCATGACCACCCAGCGAATCGGTTTTCTCATCTGGCCCAGCACCAAGGCACTGACCCTGGCGCTTGCGGAAGAGGTCTTGCGGGTGGCGCAGAAGGTGCACCCGGAGGTGGCCTACGAGCTGGCGTTCCTCCAGGCCGAAGCGCCGGCCGAAGGTGACTGGCGTCTGCCTGGCGAGCCGTGGACCGGGCGCCTGGAGAATTGCCAGAAACTGTTCCTGCTGGCCGACGAGCCGCCGCTGGCGGTGGGTGCGGCCCTTGGTGCGGCGCTCAAGCAACTGGTGCGCTCCGGTTGCGTGGTGGGCGGGTTGTCGGCAGGGGTCTATCCGCTGGCACAGCTCGGTTTGCTCGACGGTTACCGCGCGGCGGTGCACTGGCGTTGGCAGGACGATTTCGCCGAGCGTTTCCCCAAGGTCATCGCCACCAGCCACCTGTTCGACTGGGATCGTGATCGCCTGACCGCCTGTGGTGGCATGTCGGTGGTCGACCTGCTGCTGGCGGTGCTGGCGCGGGACCACGGTGCCGAGCTGGCGGGGGCGGTGTCCGAGGAACTGGTGGTGGAGCGCATCCGCGAGGGTGGCGAGCGCCAGCGCATTCCGCTGCAGAATCGCCTCGGTTCCAGCCATCCGAAGCTGACCCAGGCGGTGTTGCTGATGGAGGCCAATATCGAGGAGCCGCTGACCACCGACGAGATCGCCCAGCATGTCTGCGTGTCACGTCGACAACTGGAGCGGATCTTCAAGCAGTACCTGAACCGGGTGCCGAGCCAGTACTACCTGGAGCTGCGCCTGAACAAGGCGCGGCAGATGCTGATGCAGACCAGCAAGTCGATCATCCAGATCGGCCTGTCCTGCGGCTTCTCTTCCGGTCCGCATTTCTCCAGTGCCTACCGTAACTTCTTCGGGGCGACGCCGCGGGAAGATCGCAACCAGCGTCGCAGCAGTTCGCCGTTCGAGCTGTCTTCGGTCCCCGCCGAACGCGGTTGATCTTCAGGGCCTCATCGCTGGCAAGCCAGCTCCCACAGGGTTTCGTGCCGGCCACAAGATTTGAGGTCGACGCGGTCACTGTGGGAGCTGGCTTGCCAGCGATGAGGTCTTCATATTCAAAGAAAAGCCAGCTGACACCCCGCCAATCATCGAACACCTTGAATTTCCTGTCTTTCCCGCCCCAGCGCCACTCCCCGCCAACCCCTCGCACCGTTTAAACTGCGCCTTTGCGAAGCTATATGTCGCATTGCCGAAAGCCTTGGAAAAACAGGGTTTGGCGCTATAAGAAGTTGTCGCTTGGCGGCAAGGCCGAGTGTTCATCTCTCCTTACAATCCCCCCATCGCTCGCCAGTTCCAGGCAGGCGTTCCTCTTCAGGAGACTCCGATGTCCGTTGAGCAAGCTCCGGTGCAACGCGCCGATTTCGACCAGGTAATGGTTCCCAACTATGCGCCAGCCGCCTTCATTCCCGTGCGCGGCGCCGGTTCCCGAGTCTGGGACCAGTCGGGCCGCGAGCTGATCGATTTCGCCGGCGGCATCGCCGTTAACGTCCTGGGGCATGCCCACCCGGCACTGGTCAGCGCGCTGACCGAGCAGGCCAACAAGCTGTGGCATGTGTCCAACGTCTTCACCAACGAGCCTGCCCTGCAGCTGGCGCGCAAGCTGGTCGACGCGACCTTCGCCGACCGCGCGTTCTTCTGCAACTCCGGCGCCGAGGCCAACGAGGCCGCGTTCAAGCTGGCCCGTCGCGTCGCCCATGACCGTTTCGGCCCTGAAAAGCACGAGATCATCGCCACCGTGAACAGCTTCCACGGTCGCACCCTGTTCACCGTGAGCGTCGGCGGCCAGCCGAAGTACTCCGACGGCTTCGGTCCGAAGATTACCGGTATCAGCCATGTGCCGTACAACGACCTGGAAGCGCTGAAGGCACAGATCTCCGACAAGACCTGCGCCGTGGTCATCGAGCCAATCCAGGGCGAGAGCGGCGTGGTCCCGGCCGACCAGGCCTACCTGGAAGGCGCCCGTGCGCTGTGCGACCAGCACAACGCCCTGCTGATCTTCGACGAAGTGCAGACCGGCGTCGGTCGTACCGGCCACCTCTATGCCTACCAGCACTACGGCGTGACCCCGGACATCCTCTCCAGCGCCAAGAGCCTGGGCGGCGGTTTCCCGATCGGCGCGATCCTCACCACCAACGAACTGGCCAAGCACCTGGCCGTCGGCACCCACGGCACCACCTATGGCGGCAACCCGCTGGCCTGTGCCGTCGCCAACGCCGTGCTCGACATCGTCAACACCCCTGAAGTGCTGGCCGGCGTCAAGGCCAAGCACGAGCGCTTCAAGGCGCGCCTGGAGCAGATCGGCAAGAAATACGACCTGTTCAGCCAGGTCCGCGGCATGGGCCTGCTGATCGGCTGCGTGCTGACCGAGCAGTGGAAAGGCAAGGCCAAGGACGTGTTCAACGCCGCCGAGCAGGAAGGCCTGATGGTCCTTCAGGCCGGTCCGGACGTGGTGCGTTTCGCGCCGAGCCTGGTGGTCGAGGATGCCGACATCGACGAAGGTCTGGACCGCTTCGAGCGCGCCGCCGCCAAGCTGACCCAGGCCTGATTCAGCGCAGTACCCGCGCTGGCCGCTCGGCGGCCGGCGCACCGATTCCCGTGGCCTGTGCCCGTCGCGCACACGCCGCTTTTTTTGCGCCGGCGGATGCCGTCGGCCCGTATACCCGAAAGGAGTGACACCATGCTGGTGATGCGACCCGCGCAAATGGCTGACCTGGATGAAGTACAGCGCCTGGCTGCGGACAGTCCCATTGGTGTCACGTCCCTGCCGGACGATGCCGGTCGCCTGGGCGACAAGATCGCCGCCTCGGAAACCTCGTTCGCCGCCGAAGTCAGTTTCAACGGTGAGGAAAGCTACTTCTTCGTGCTTGAAGACCTGAGCAACGGCAAGCTGGTCGGCTGTTCGGCCATCGTCGCGTCGGCGGGCTACTCCGAGCCGTTCTACAGCTTCCGCAACGAGACCTTCGTGCATGCGTCCCGCGAGCTGAAGATCCACAACAAGATCCACGTCCTGTCGCAGTGCCACGACCTCACCGGCAACAGCCTGCTGACCAGTTTCTACGTGCTGCCGGAGCTGGTACAGACCGGCTGGGCCGAGCTCAATTCCCGTGGCCGCCTGCTGTTCATGGCCTCGCATCCGGAGCGTTTTGCCGAGTCGGTAGTCACCGAGATCGTCGGCTACAGCGACGAGAACGGCGATTCGCCGTTCTGGGATGCCATCGGGCGCAACTTCTTCGATCTCAACTACGCCGAGGCCGAGCGCCTGTGCGGTCTCAAGAGCCGTACCTTCCTCGCCGAGCTGATGCCGCACTACCCGATCTACGTGCCGCTGCTGCCTGACGAGGCGCAGGAAGCCATGGGTCAGGTCCATCCGCGGGCGCAGATCACCTTCGACATCCTCATGCGCGAAGGCTTCGAGACCGACCACTACATCGACATTTTCGACGGCGGCCCGACCCTGCATGCACGGGTCTCCGGCATCCGTTCGATCGCCCAGAGCCGGGTCGTACCGGTCAAGCTGCAGGAGCAGCCGACCAAGGGCGGCCGCCCGTACCTGGTGACCAACGGCCAGTTGCAGGATTACCGCGCGGTATTGCTGGAGCTGGACTGGGTACCAGGCAAGCCCGTCTACCTGAGCCCCGAGGCCGTCGAGGCCCTGGGTGTGGGCGAGGGCGCCAGCGTGCGCCTGGTCGCGGTTTGAAACTGCGATTTGATACTGAGAGCCACCGGCCGAGTTTTGCGGATGCCGTAAGGCATTCGCCCGAGGAGATAGCATGATCGTTCGTCCCGTACGCAGCAGCGACCTTCCGGCGCTGATCGAGCTGGCGCGCAGCACTGGCACCGGCCTGACCACCTTGCCGGCCAACGAGGACCGCCTGGCCCACCGGGTCGGCTGGGCCGAGAAGACCTTCCGCGGCGAGGCCGAGCGTGGCGACGCCGACTACCTGTTCGTGCTGGAGAACGACGACGGCGTGGTCGTCGGCATCTCCGCCATCGCCGGTGCCGTCGGCCTGCGCGAGCCCTGGTACAACTACCGGGTCGGGCTGACCGTCAGCGCCTCCCAGGAACTGAAGATCTACCGGGAAATCCCGACCCTGTTCCTGGCCAACGACCTGACCGGCAATTCCGAACTGTGCTCGCTGTTCCTGCGGGCCGACAGCCGCACCGGCCTCAACGGCCGCCTGCTGTCCAAGGCGCGGATGCTGTTCATCGCCGAGTTCCCCGAGCTGTTCGGCAACAAGATCATCGCCGAGATGCGCGGCATGTCCGACGAGCAGGGGCGCTCGCCGTTCTGGGAAAGCCTGGGCCGGCATTTCTTCAAGATGGAATTCAGCCAGGCCGACTACCTCACCGGCGTCGGCAACAAGGCCTTCATTGCCGAGTTGATGCCGAAGTTCCCGCTGTACACCTGCTTCCTCTCGGAAGCGGCGCGCAATGTCATCGGCCGTGTCCACAGCGACACCGAGCCTGCGCTGGCGATGCTCAAGAGCGAAGGTTTCAGCTACCAGGGCTACGTCGACATCTTCGACGCCGGTCCCGCCATCGAGTGCGAAACCCGCAAGATCCGCGCGGTGCAGGACAGCCAGAACCTGGTCCTGGCCGTCGGCACGCCGGGCGACGACGCCCCGGCCTACATCATTCACAATCGCAAGCGCGAAGACTGCCGCATCGCCGCAGCGCCCGCGCGCCTGGCGGCCGGCACCCTGGTGGTCGATCCCGCGACCGCCAAGCGCCTGCGCCTGAGCGCTGGCGACCAGGTGCGCGCCGCTCCGCTGTCCGCTGCCCGGGAGGCCAAATAATGACCACTCACTTCATCGCAGGCCAATGGCTGGCCGGCCAGGGCGATGCCCTGCAATCCCTGAACCCGGTGACCCAGGCGGTGATCTGGGAAGGGCAGGGCGCCAATGCGGCGCAGGTCGAGCAGGCCGTTACCGCTGCGCGCCAGGCGTTCCCGGGCTGGGCGCGACAGTCGCTGGACATGCGTATCGCCGTGCTGGAAGCCTTCGCTGCACAACTGAAGGCCAATGCCGAGGCCCTGGCCCATTGCATCGGTGAGGAAACCGGCAAGCCGCTATGGGAAGCCGCCACCGAAGTGACCAGCATGGTCAACAAGGTCGCCATCTCGGTGCAGAGCTACCGCGAGCGTACCGGCGAGAAGAGCGGCCCGCTGGCCGACGCCACCGCCGTGCTGCGCCACAAGCCCCACGGCGTGGTGGCGGTGTTCGGCCCGTACAACTTCCCCGGCCACCTGCCCAACGGCCATATCGTCCCGGCGCTGCTGGCGGGTAACGCGGTGGTGTTCAAGCCCAGCGAACTGACGCCGAAGGTCGCCGAACTGACGGTCAAGTGCTGGATCGACGCCGGCTTGCCGGCAGGCGTGCTCAACCTGGTGCAGGGCGCACGGGAAACCGGCGTGGCCCTGGCGGCCAATCCGGGCATCGACGGCCTGTTCTTCACCGGCTCCAGTCGCACGGGCAACATCCTGCACCAGCAGTTCGCCGGACGCCCGGACAAGATCCTGGCGCTGGAGATGGGCGGCAACAACCCGCTGGTGGTGGACGAGGTCAAGGACCTGGACGCTGCGGTCTACACCATCATTCAGTCCGCCTTCATTTCCGCCGGCCAGCGCTGCACCTGTGCGCGCCGCCTGCTGGTGCCGCAAGGCGCCTGGGGTGATTCGCTGCTGGCGCGCCTGGTCGAGGTCAGCAAGAACATTTCCGTGGGCGCCTTCGATCAACAGCCGGCGCCGTTCATGGGGTCGGTGGTCTCTTTGGCTGCGGCCAAGGCCTTGATGGATGCCCAGGCCCAGCTGCTGGTCAACGGCGCCAGCGCACTGCTGGAAATGACCCAGCCGCAAGCCACAGCCGCGCTGCTGACCCCGGGCATCATCGACGTGACCGCCGTGAGCGGGCGCCCGGACGAAGAGTTCTTCGGCCCGCTGCTGCAGGTGATCCGCTACGCCGACTTCCCGGCGGCCATCGCCGAAGCCAATGACACCCAATACGGCCTCGCCGCCGGCCTGTTGTCCGACTCCCATGCGCGCTACCAGCAGTTCTGGCTGGAAAGCCGCGCCGGCATCGTCAATTGGAACAAGCAACTGACCGGCGCCGCCAGCAGCGCGCCGTTCGGAGGTGTCGGCGCCAGCGGCAACCACCGCGCCAGTGCCTATTACGCGGCGGATTACTGCGCCTACCCGGTGGCCTCGCTGGAAACCGCGAGCCTTGTCCTGCCTGCCACGCTGACGCCCGGCGTCGCCCTATAACAACAGGTTCACGGAGCCTTAGCCGATGAAATCGTTTGAAGTGAATTTTGATGGTCTGGTCGGACCGACGCACAACTATGGCGGCCTGTCCTACGGCAACGTCGCCTCGCAGAGCAACAGCCAGCAGGGTTCCAACCCGCGGGAAGCGGCGCGTCAGGGCCTGGCCAAGATGAAGGCCCTGGCCGACATGGGCTTCAAGCAGGGCGTGCTGGCGCCGCAGGAGCGCCCGGACGTGGCTGCGCTGCGTCGCCTCGGCTTCAGCGGCAGCGATGCCGAAGTCGTCCAGCGTGCAGCGAAAGAAGCCATGCCGCTGCTGGTCGCCAGTTGCTCCGCGTCGAGCATGTGGGTGGCCAACGCGGCCACCGTCAGCCCGAGCGCCGACACCGCCGACTGCCGCGTGCATTTCACCGCCGCCAACCTCAACTGCAAGTACCACCGCAGCATCGAGCACCCGACCACCAGCCGCGTGCTGGGGGCGATGTTCGCCGACCAGCAGCACTTCGCTCACCACGCGGCGCTGCCGGCGGTGGCCCAGTTCGGCGACGAGGGCGCGGCCAACCACACGCGCTTCTGCCGTGCCTACGGCGAGCCGGGCGTGGAGTTCTTCGTGTTCGGCCGCAGTGCCTTCGACACCCGCTACCCGGCGCCGGCCAAATACCCGGCGCGGCAGACCCTGGAAGCCTCGCAGGCCGTGGCCCGGCTGCACGGCTTGACGGATGACGGCGTGGTCTATGCTCAGCAGAATCCGGATGTGATCGACCAGGGCGTGTTCCACAACGACGTGATCGCGGTCGGTAACGGCGAAGTGCTGTTCTATCACCAGGACGCCTTCCTCGATACCGAGCGGGTCCTGGCCGAACTGAAGAACAAGCTGGCCCGGCGTGGCGGCAACTTCAAGGCGATCTGCGTGCCGCGGGCCCAGGTCTCGGTGGAGGACGCGGTGCGTTCCTACCTGTTCAACAGCCAGCTGCTGTCTCGCGACGACGGTTCGATGTTGCTGATCGTGCCGGAAGAATGCCGCAACAACGAGCGGGTCTGGGCCTACCTGAACAGCCTGACCAGCCAGAATGGCGCGATTTCCGAGGTGCGCGTGTTCGACCTCAAGCAGAGCATGCAGAACGGCGGTGGCCCGGCTTGCCTGCGCCTGCGCGTAGCGCTGAATGAAACGGAACTGGCGGCGGTCAATCCAGGCGTTATCATGACCGCCCCGCTGTACGACACCCTGACCCAATGGGTCGACCGGCACTACCGCGACCGCCTGGTCGAAAGCGACCTGGCCGATCCGCAACTGCTGGTGGAATGCCGTACGGCACTGGATGAACTGACCCGGATCCTCAAGCTGGGCTCGGTCTATCCGTTCCAACTCAACCCCTGAAAGAGCACCCGAACATGTCCGACGCCCTGCAACTGATCCTTGAAGACGAAGATGGTAACCAGCGTGAAGTATCCAGCAGCCGCTTTGCGGTGATCTGGCAGGGCAAGGAAGTGTGGATCCAGCAGGATGGTCGCGGCCAGTTGCTGATCGGCGTCGACGTCGAAGAAGGCGACACCGAGTACGCCAACCTGCTGCTGCGTCCGCTGGCCACCAACCTGGTCAGCCTGCAACTGGAAATGGAGCCGGCGGATGCCGGCGACGATGACGATCACGTCCACGGTCCCGATTGCGGACATCATCACTAAGGAACGACACCATGCTCGCCCTCGGCAAACTGCTTGAACTGACCCTGGCCGGTCGCGAACCGGCCGAGAAGACCCAGACGACAGTTCAAGGCGTGCGTTTGCGCTGGTTGGCCGAGGGGGCGCTGGAAGTGCGTCCGCCGGAGTCGCGGGACAGCGGGCTGGATATCCTCCTCTCCGCCGGTATCCACGGCAACGAGACGGCACCGATCGAATTGCTCGACGACCTGCTGGGGCGTATTGCCAGCGGTCAGGTGCAGCCACGGGCGCGGATCCTGTTCCTGTTCGGCAACCCCGAGGCGATCCGCCGCGGCGAGCGTTACATCGAGCAGGACGTCAACCGCCTGTTCAATGGCCGTCATGAGCTGACCAGTGGATCGGAAGCCATGCGCGCCGGCGACCTGGAGCACCTGGCGGCAACCTTCTTCAGCATCCCGGGGCGTACCCGGCTGCACTACGACCTGCACACGGCGATCCGCGGATCGAAGATCGAGCAGTTCGCGCTCTATCCTTATAAGGAAGGGCGACAGCATTCCCGTCGCGAACTGGCCCGGCTGCGCGCCGCCGGGATGGAAGCGGTGCTGCTGCAGAGCAAGACCTCGATCACCTTCACCGCCTACACCTACGAAAACCTCGATGCCGAGTCCTTCACCCTGGAGCTGGGCAAGGCGCGGCCGTTCGGGCAGAACCAGCAGGTCAATCTCGACCGCCTGGAAAACCGCCTGATCCAGATCATCGAAGGCACGGAGCCGGCGCAGGCCGACGAGCTGGACGGCTTGCAACTGTTCAGCGTCGCCCGCGAGATCATCAAGCACAGCGACAGCTTCCATCTGCATCTGCCGGCGGATATCGAGAACTTCTCGGAATTGTCCCGTGGCTACCTGCTGGCGGAAGACCTGGCGGAGACGCGCTGGATCGTGGAGGAGGAGGGGGCGCGGATCATCTTCCCCAATCCCAAGGTGAAGAACGGGTTGCGGGCGGGGATCCTGATTGTCCCTGCTTCGACTGAAGGTCTGGGTGTGTAGGGGCGAGCTTGCTCGCGAAGGCTTGCGAGGCAGGCCCAAAGCAAAGAAGGCCGCGGTTCTCACCGCGGCCTTCTTCTTTTATACGGCCACCTTCTGCGGCACTTCATTGCGGCGCAAGGCGCGCAGCTTCAACAGCGTATCGGCACAGGTATTCGCCGCTTCCTGCCCCTTCAGCACGAAATGCTCGAAGAAGAACTTCTGGTGCTCGTCACCGGCATGGAAGTGATGCGGGGTCAGCACCACGGAGAACACCGGCACTTCGGTTTCCAGCTGGACCTGCATCAGCCCGTTGATCACGGCCTGGGCGACGAACTCATGGCGGTACAGGCCGCCATCCACCACCAGGCCGGCGGCGACAATGGCGCCATAGCGGCCACCACGGGCCAGCAGCTTGGCGTGCAGGGGGATCTCGAAGGCACCGCCGACCTCGTAGAAATCGATATCGCCGGCCTGATAGCCATGCTTGGCCATCTCCTCGACGAAACCTTTCTTGCTCTGATCGACAATATCCTTGTGCCAGCAGGCTTGTACGAAAGCGATACGCTCGTTGCCGTGGCCGATGGGGGTTGCTTGCATTGAAACGGACTCCTGTTTGTATGAGAAACAGGGCATCTGGATCGAAAGGGATGGTCGCCGCGACGCTGCTGAAGCGAAAGTTGCGGACGAACGGACACAACGGTGCCTATCCCGTTCTCTCTTTATCCGGACTATGACCGTCGGCCCCGGAATCACACCGGGTCTGCTGACCTTGCACGCCTTGGCCTGCAAGCGCTCGCGGGCTATGCGCGTTGCGCGCAATTACCGCCGGTGGGGAATTGCACCCCGCCCTGAGAACGTTGCCATCATGGGTGATGGCGGTGTTGTTTGTAACATAGTTTTCGAAAGAACGTATAGCCTGCTAACTAAATCACCCCGATTAACATGCATTTCATCCTGAATGCCTGCCGCCAGCGTATAAAAGCCACTACAACTGCCGTGCAGGCTAGCTATAATGCGGCCCTTTGCCGTCGTTTTCGTCATTTGACGCGCACATTTGCCTCAGGCCGCCGTTTCCGTGGAAGAACCTATGAAAAGCGCAGAAATCCGTGAAGCCTTCCTTCGATTCTTCGAAGAGCAGGGACACACCCGAGTCGCCTCCAGCTCCCTGATCCCGGGCAACGACCCGACCCTGCTGTTCACCAACGCCGGCATGAACCAGTTCAAGGACTGCTTCCTCGGCCAGGAAAAGCGCGCCTACACCCGCGCCGTGAGCAGCCAGAAATGCGTGCGCGCCGGCGGCAAGCACAACGACCTGGAAAACGTCGGCTACACCGCGCGTCACCATACCTTCTTCGAAATGCTGGGTAACTTCAGCTTCGGCGACTACTTCAAGCGCGATGCCATCACCTTCGCCTGGACCTTCCTGACCTCGGACAAGTGGCTGAACCTGCCGAAGGAAAAGCTCTGGGTCACCGTCTACGCCAGCGACGACGAAGCCTATGACATCTGGACCAAGGAGGTCGGGGTACCGGCCGAACGCATGGTTCGCATCGGCGACAACAAGGGCGCGCCGTACGCCTCCGACAACTTCTGGACCATGGGCGACACCGGCCCGTGCGGCCCGTGCACCGAGATCTTCTACGACCACGGCGCCGACATCTGGGGCGGCCCACCCGGCTCGCCGGAAGAGGATGGTGACCGCTACATCGAGATCTGGAACAACGTCTTCATGCAGTTCAACCGCACTGCGGACGGCGTCCTGCACCCGCTGCCGGCACCGTCGGTGGACACCGGCATGGGCCTGGAGCGCATCAGCGCCGTGCTGCAGCACGTGCACTCGAACTACGAGATCGACCTGTTCCAGAGCCTGCTGGCCGCCTCGGCCAAGGCCATCGGCTGCACCGACGAAGGCCAGCCTTCGCTGAAAGTGGTGGCCGACCACATCCGTTCCTGCGGCTTCCTGATCGCCGATGGCGTGGTGCCGTCCAACGAAGGCCGTGGCTACGTGCTGCGCCGCATCGTGCGCCGCGCCTGCCGTCACGGCAACAAGCTCGGCGCCAAGGGCAGCTTCTTCTACCAGATCGTCGCCGCGCTGGTCGCCGAGATGGGCGAAGCCTTCCCTGAGCTGAAATCCCAGCAGGCGCACATCGAGCGCGTGCTGAAGACCGAGGAAGAGCAGTTCGCCAAGACCCTGGAGCAGGGCCTGAAGATCCTCGAACAGGACCTGGCCGACCTGCAGGGCAACGTCATTCCGGGCGAAGTGGTGTTCAAGCTCTACGACACCTACGGCTTCCCGATGGACCTGACCGCCGATATCGCCCGCGAGCGCGAGCTGAGCATCGACGAGGCCGGCTTCGAGCGTGAAATGGAAGCGCAGCGCGAGCGCGCCCGTTCCGCCAGCGCCTTCGGCCTGGACTACAACAGCCTGGTCAAGGTCGACGTGGACACCGAATTCCTCGGCTACAGCGCCACCGAAGGCAGCGCCAAGGTCGTCGCCTTGTACAAGGACGGCCAGTCCGTCGAGCAACTGGGTGAAGGCGAGGAGGGTGTGGTCATCCTCGATCGCACGCCGTTCTACGCCGAATCCGGTGGCCAGATCGGCGACACCGGCTACCTGCAGGCCGGCGCCGTACGCTTCGACGTGCGCGACACCACCAAGACCGGCGGTGCCTTCCTGCACCACGGCGTGATCGCCAGTGGCAGCCTGAGCGTCGGTGCCCAGGTCGAGGCCAAGGTCGATGCCGACGTGCAGCACGCCACCTCGCTGAACCACTCCGCCACCCACCTGCTGCACGCCGCGCTGCGCGAGGTCCTGGGTGAGCACGTACAACAGAAGGGCTCCCTGGTGAACAGCCAGCGCCTGCGCTTCGACTTCAGCCACCCGGAAGCGGTCAAGCCAGAGCAGATCAAGGCCCTGGAAGAGATCGTCAACCGCGAAGTGCGCCGCAACTCCGAGGTGCAGACCGAAGAGACCGATATCGAGACCGCCAAGCAGAAGGGCGCCATGGCGCTGTTCGGCGAGAAGTACGGCGACAGCGTGCGCGTGCTGAGCATGGGCGGCGACTTCTCGGTCGAGCTGTGCGGTGGCATCCACGCCAAGCGTACCGGTGACATCGCGGTATTCAAGATTGTCAGCGAAGGCGGCGTGGCTTCCGGCGTGCGCCGTATCGAAGCCGTGACCGGCGCCGCTGCACTGGCCTACCTGAACGGTGCGGAAGAGCAACTGAAGGAAGCCGCGCAACTGGTCAAGGGCAGTCGCGACAACCTGATCGACAAGCTGTCGGCGGTGCTCGAACGCAACCGCCAGCTGGAAAAGCAACTGGAGCAGTTGCAGGCCAAGGCCGCCAGCGCCGCCGGTGACGACCTGGCCAACAGCGCCGTGGACGTCAAGGGCGTCAAGGTCCTGGCTGCGCGCCTGGACGGCCAGGATGGCAAGGCCCTGCTGGCCCTGGTCGATCAATTGAAGAACAAGCTCGGCCGCGCAGTGATCCTGCTCGGCAGTGTCCACGAAGAGAAGGTCGTACTGGTCGCCGGCGTGACCAAGGACCTCACCGGCCAACTCAAAGCCGGGGATTTGATGAAGCAAGCCGCTGCGGCGGTGGGCGGCAAGGGCGGTGGTCGTCCGGACATGGCGCAAGGCGGTGGCGTGGACGCCGCGGCGCTGGACGGTGCGCTGGCCCTGACCGTGCCTTTCGTAGAGCAGGGTGTCTGAGGCGCCGGCGGCCCGTCGTCTAGTGACGGGCCGTCGGCGTTGTGTTTTGTTTATTGGGTGCCCTTCACGGGCTGAGGCGGCTTTGAAATGGCGTTGATCGTACAGAAATTTGGCGGTACCTCGGTCGGCACAATCGAGCGAATCGAGCAGGTTGCCGAAAAGGTCAAGAAATTCCGCGAAGCTGGCGATGACCTGGTGGTTGTGCTGTCGGCGATGAGCGGCGAAACCAACCGCCTGATCGACCTTGCCAAGCAGATCAGCGATCAGCCGGTTCCGCGTGAACTGGACGTGATCGTCTCCACCGGTGAGCAGGTGACCATCGCCTTGCTCGCCATGGCGCTGATCAAGCGTGGCATTCCGGCGGTGTCCTACACCGGTAACCAGGTGCGGATCCTCACCGACAGCGCGCACAACAAGGCGCGCATCCTGCAAATCGACGACCAGAAGATCCGTGGCGACCTCAAGGCCGGCCGCGTGGTCGTGGTCGCCGGGTTCCAGGGCGTCGACGAGCACGGCAACATCACCACCCTCGGTCGCGGTGGTTCCGACACCACCGGCGTGGCCCTGGCGGCAGCCCTGAAGGCTGACGAATGCCAGATCTACACCGATGTGGATGGCGTCTACACCACCGACCCGCGCGTGGTGTCCCAGGCCCAGCGCCTGGACAAGATCACCTTCGAAGAGATGCTGGAAATGGCCAGCCTCGGTTCCAAGGTGCTGCAGATCCGTGCCGTCGAGTTCGCCGGCAAGTACAACGTTCCGCTGCGCGTGCTGCACAGCTTCCAGGAGGGTCCGGGTACCCTCATTACCATTGATGAAGAGGAATCCATGGAACAGCCGATCATTTCCGGCATCGCCTTCAACCGCGATGAAGCCAAGCTGACCATCCGTGGCGTACCGGACACTCCGGGCGTGGCATTCAAGATCCTCGGCCCGATCAGCGCCGCGAACATCGAAGTCGACATGATCGTGCAGAACGTCTCGCACGATAACACCACCGACTTCACCTTCACCGTGCACCGCAACGATTACGAGAAGGCGATGGGCGTGCTGAAGACCACGGCTGCCGAGATCGGCGCTCGTGAAGTGATCGGCGACACCAAGATCGCCAAGGTCTCGATCGTCGGCGTCGGCATGCGCTCCCACGCGGGCGTTGCCAGCCGCATGTTCGAAGCCCTGGCCAAGGAGAGCATCAACATCCAGATGATCTCCACTTCCGAGATCAAGGTCTCGGTGGTCATCGAAGAGAAGTACCTGGAACTGGCTGTACGCGCTCTGCATACCGCCTTCGAGCTGGACGCTCCGGCCCGTCAGGGCGAGTAAGCGTTGTCCCTGGAGGGGCGCGGTCTGGCCGCGCCCCTCTTTTTTCGACTGGTGTAGCGCCCGCCGCATCAGCCAGGCTGGTCAATACTCAGGTGTAGGCCGACAACCGTCCTGGTTGTACGCCGAAGCCTTTCTTATTTACAGACTGTTGTCCCTGAACTGAATCCCGTGAGGAAAAACGTATGCTGATTCTGACTCGTCGGTGTGCCGAAAGCCTGATCATTGGCGATGGCGAAATCACCGTGACCGTGCTCGGCGTCAAAGGAAACCAGGTGCGAATCGGTGTGAACGCCCCCAAGGAAGTGGCCGTGCACCGTGAGGAAATCTACCTTCGGATCAAGAAAGAGAAGGACGAAGAACCAACCCTTTAATTTTTATCGTTTTTTTTTCAAAAAAGAGTTTGCAAACGGGGAAGGGTCTGGTTATTATACGCCCCGTGTTGCGGAGAGGTGGCCGAGTGGCCGAAGGCGCTCCCCTGCTAAGGGAGTATACCTCACAAGGGTATCGGGGGTTCGAATCCCCCCTTCTCCGCCATTATTCATGTAGGGCGCTGTAATCTGGCATGAATCACTAAGTAGTTGAAATCAAACGAAAAAGTGATTGCCAAAACGATTTAGCGAACTATAATGCGCGGCTTCAAATGCACTCGTAGCTCAGCTGGATAGAGTACTCGGCTACGAACCGAGCGGTCACAGGTTCGAATCCTGTCGAGTGCACCATACAAGAAGCGATTTTCATTGAAAGTTGCTTCCGCTTCAACCAGTGGTGATCTGGTCCATCAAATACCAACCCTGCACTCGTAGCTCAGCTGGATAGAGTACTCGGCTACGAACCGAGCGGTCACAGGTTCGAATCCTGTCGAGTGCACC
>NZ_JAZDQN010000020.1:0-110032 GCF_036324125.1 Pseudomonas ulcerans
AACCCTGTGGGAGCTGGCTTGCCAGCGATGACGTTGGTGAATTCACTACCGCTATCGCTGGCAAGCCAGCTCCCACAGGGTCCGCGTTGCCTTGTCGGCTCCGATATTCAGCTCGGGACGAGATATATCGATACCCATGCTCAACCCAGTCGCGCCAGCTCCTCCCGGCAGAAATCCACGAACAGCTGCGCCGGCCGGGTCAACTGCACCCGCTTGAGCCGCGCCGCCACCAGCCCCGAGGTTTCCACCGGCTCGGTGATGTCTACCGCCACCACCTTCTGCCCGTCATAGGTGCATTCGGAACTGGGCCGCGTCACCAGCAGGGAAAAGCCGAAGCCCTGCCCCACCATGCCGCGCACCATCTCGATCGACGGAGAGCTGAAGACGATGTTCGGCGTCAGCCCAAGCTCGTTGAACAGGCTGACGAAATAGGTGCGGCTCGGCGCCACGTCCAGCAGGATCATCGGCTCCGGGCACAGGTCGCGCAGCGACACCTGGCTCTGGCTGGCGAAGCGGTGCTTGTGCGGCAGCAGCACATAGGGCTTCTGCGGCGGCATCAGCGGCTCGGTCTCGATGGTGTTGTCCAGGTAGTGGTCGTAGAGGAAGGCCAGGTCGAAGGCCCCGGACGTCAGGCCCTGGATCAGTTCCTGCTGCTCGCCGTCGCGCAGGCGGATGTCGACGCCGGGATAGCGCTGGCGGAATCCGGCGATCAGCCGTGGCAGGTACAGCGGCGCGACCGTCTCGAACACACCGATATCGATCTGCCCGGCCACGGTGTCGTTGTCGGCCAGGGCGTTCTGCTCGAACTCCCGGGCCATCTGCAGCAGGGCCTTGGTCTTGTTGTAGAAGCGCTTGCCACTGGGGGTCAGGGACACGCCCTGGGCGTGATGGCGGATGAACAGCTGCACGCCGAAGCTTTCTTCCAGCCCCTTGATGGCCGTGGAAATCGACGGCTGGGCGATGTACAGCTGGCGCGAAGCCTCGGCAACGCTGCCGGCCTCCACGGTGGTGACGAAGTACTTGAGTTGTCGCAAGGTGTAGGAAGCCACGTGTACCTCTCCTGGCTGGCTGCCGACTCCGTCCCGCAGCGTGGTAAGACATCTGGCCCATCACCTTACCCTAGCCGCCGAACGTGCCAACCGATGATTTTCCTGCAGGCGAACGATATTTTTCCTTCCCTACTGCCAGGCTTCCAGGCCTTGTGCATTGCGCTGAAAGAAGTCGCGCAGGTGCTCGATGAAGAACGACACCTTGGCCGACAGATTGAGCCGCTCCAGATAGACCGCGTAGATATCCGCCGGCGGCGTTTCATGGTCGCCCAGCACTTCCACCAGCTCGCCGGATCGCAGGTAGCGGGCCAGGTTCCACTCAGCGCGCATGAGGATGCCATGCCCTTCCAGCGCCCAGTTGAGTGCCACCTCGCCGTCGTTGGTACTGAGGCTTCCATGCACTTTCACCGATTGCACCTGCTTGCCGCGGCTCAGACGCCAACTGCCGAAGGCCGCGTCGTTCTGGCGCAGGACGATGCAGGCATGATCCGCCAGGTCCCGGGGCGTCAGGGGGACGCCGTGGCGTTCCAGATAGGCCGGCGATGCACACAAGCGTCGCCGGTTGCTGGCGATCTTGCGTGCGATGAGCCGCGAGTCCGGCAGATCGCCGAAGCGGATGGCAACGTCGGTGGCATCGTCCGGCAGATTGATCGGCCGATCAGTGAGCTGCAGTTGCACCTCCACTTCCGGATGCCGTTGCACGAAGGTGGAAATCGCCGGACCGACATGTGAGCGTCCGAAGCCCAGCGGTGCATTGACCCGCAACAGGCCCTTGGGCTCGGACCGGCTGCTCGAGACCTGACGCTCCATTTCTTCGATCTCGCCCAGGATGCGCTGGGCATTGACCAGGTACAGCTCGCCCTCGGCGGTGAGGCTGATACTGCGCGTGGTGCGATTGAGCAAACGCACCCCGAGCCGCTGCTCCAGTTGCGCGAGACGCTTGGAAACCGCAGGCGGCGTCAGGTTCATCTCCCGCGCCGTGGCCGCGAGGCTGCCCACCCGCACCAGGTGGACAAAAAAGGCCAATTCCGAGACCGGACCCATTAGTAACCTCAGGTAAACAATGAAGTGAATTTCATTGTATTACCACATTCCTGAAAAAACCTTACCTTTCCTCCCGTGATTAACCCCACGAAACCTGGGCTATCCCGCAGCCGCGATTTGCCTGATCGCAGCCGCGGGATACGTCCGGCCGACAAGAAAAAATCCGACTCACAACAATAAAGCGGAGAAATACGGCCATGAGAGTTCTAGGCAAGTTGTATGTACAGGTTTTGATCGGCGTCAGCCTCGGTATTGCCCTCGGGGTGTTCTGGCCCGAAGTCGGCGTCGACCTCAAGCCCCTGGGCGATGCCTTCATCAAGCTGATCAAGATGGTCTTCGCGCCGATCATCTTCGCCACGGTGGTCCTCGGCATCGCCAGGATGGAAAACATGAAGGAACTGGGGCGGGTCGGCGCACGGGCACTGATCTACTTCGAGGTGCTCTCCACCTTTGCCCTGGTCCTGGGGCTGGTGGTGGTCAACCTGGTGCAGCCCGGCCAGGGCATGAACATCGATCCGGCGACCCTGGATACCAAGAGCATCGCCAGCTACACCTCGGCGGCAACGGCCGGCTCCGGCAGCTTCACCGACTTCCTCCTGCATGTCATCCCGGCCAGCGTCACCGATGCTTTCGCCAAGAACGAGATCCTGCCGATCCTGCTGTTCTCGACCCTGCTGGGCATCGCCCTGGCGCACCTGGGCGAGCGCGGCAAGCCAGTGGTGGACCTGCTGGAAAGCTTCTCCCATGGCATGTTCCACATCGTCGGGATGGTGATGCGTGTCGCCCCGCTGGCTGCCTGTGGCGCCATGGCCTTTACCGTAGGCAAGTACGGGCTGGGCTCGATCGCCTCACTCGGCAAGCTGGTGGCGACCATGTACATCACCTGCTTGCTGTTCGTGGTGATCGTGCTGGGCTTCGTTGCCCGCCTGTCCGGCTTCAGCCTGTGGAAATTCCTCAGGTACCTGAAGGAAGAGCTGTTCACCGTCCTCGGCACCAGTTCGTCCGAGTCGGTCGTGCCGCAGTTGATGGGCAAGCTGGAAAAGGCCGGGGTCTCCAAGCCGGTGGTGGGCCTGGTGATTCCTTCCGGGCTGACCTTCAACCCCGATGGCCAGTGCATCTACTACACCATGGCGGCGATCTTCATCGCCCAGGCGACCAACACGCCGCTGAGCCTGACCGACCAGTTGATCGTCCTCGGCGTACTGCTGCTGACCTCCAAGGGCTCGGCGGGAGTCACCGGCTCCGGCTTTATCACCCTGGCCGCGACCCTGGCCTCCCTGGGCAGCATCCCGGTGGCGGGCATGGTCCTGCTGCTCGGGGTCGATCGCTTCATGTCCGAGGCCCGCGCCATCACCAACACCATCGGCAATGCCGTCGGCACCCTGGCCATCGCCAGGTGGGTCGGTGCCCTGGATAGCGCCCGACTCAAGCGCGTGCTCGACGGCCAGCCCGAACCCGATGCGCAAGTCAGCGAACCCGCTTGCGTATTGCAAAACCCCCACACCGTGAAACCGGCGACCACCGCCAGCGGTGCCTGACCCGCACCCGAACCCGACAGCCTTGTGATGCCGTAAGGAGATAAACCGTGGAAAGAGAAGAAGCCGTTCAATCATTGACCGACACCCTGGCGAAATTCACCGCCTACATCGGCAAGCGCCTGCCCAAGGACGTGAAGGCCAAGACCGCAAAGCTGCGCGCAGCGGAAACCAACCCCCTGGCCATCGCCGTCTATGACTCCATGGCGGAGAACCAGGACTATGCCGACAAGCTGAACCGCCCAAGCTGCCAGGACACCGGAGTGATCCAGTATTTCATCTCGGCCGGTGCCCGCTTCCCGCTGCTGGGCGAGATGGAAAGCATCCTGGAAAACGCCACCAAGGAGGCGACCATCCAGGGCCCGCTGCGGCACAACGCCGTGGAGACCTTCGTCGAGAAGAACACCGGGACCAACACCGGCTCGAAGATCCCGTGGCTGGACTGGGAAATCATCCCCGACGCCGACTACGCGATCGTCGACGTGTACATGGCCGGTGGCGGCTGCACCCTGCCCGGCTCGGCCAAGGTGCTGATGCCAGGCCAAGGCTACGAGGGGGTGACCGAGTTCGTCTTCGACGTGATCACCTCCCGCGGCATCAACGCCTGCCCGCCCTTGCTGGTTGGCGTGGGCGTGTCCACTTCGGTCGAGACTGCGGCACGTCTGTCCAAGCGCGCCATCCTGCGTGAAGTCGACTCCAGCCACCCCAACGAAAGCGCCGCCTTGATGGAGAAGCTGCTGGAAGAAGGCCTGAACGAAATCGGCATCGGCCCGCAAGGCCTGACCGGCAACAGCAGCGTGATGGGGGTGAACATCGAGTCCTCGGCACGACACCCGTCGACCATCGGCGTAGCCGTGTCGACCGGTTGCTGGGCCCACCGCCGCGGCAAGATCCGCATCAATGCCGACCTGTCCTACGACATCCTTTCCCATGAAGGTGTAGTTCTGTGAAAAAGATCCTGACCACCCCGATCAAAGACGAAGACCTGGCCGGCCTCAACGTGGGCGACGTGGTCTACCTCACTGGCCAGCTGGTCACCTGTCGCGACGTCGCGCACCGCCGCCTGATCGAACTGGGCCGCGAGCTGCCGGTGGACCTGCGCGGCGGCGCGATCTTCCACGCCGGGCCAATCGTCAAGAAGAAGGACGATGGCAGTTTCGAGATGGTCTCCATCGGCCCGACCACCAGCATGCGCATGGAGAAATTCGAGAAGGCGTTCATCGAGCAGACCGGCGTCAAGCTGATCGTCGGCAAGGGTGGCATGGGCCCGGAAACCACTACCGGCTGCCTGGAGAACAAGGCCGTGCACGCGGTATTCCCCGGTGGCTGCGCGGTGCTGGCGGCGACCAAGGTGGAGGAAATCGAACGCGCGGAATGGCAGGACCTGGGCATGCCGGAGACCCTGTGGGTCAACCGCGTGCGTGAGTTCGGTCCGCTGATCATCTCCATCGACGCCAAGGGCAACAACCTGTTCGAACAGAACAAGCAGCGCTTCAACGAACGCAAGGGCTCGGTGATCGAGAAGATCAACGCCCAGGTGCGTTTCATCAAGTAGGTCGGAACCGGCCAGGGTCCACGTCGCCCTGGCCGGTACTCCTGTCTTTCACGAAACAACGAGAGATCAGCATGTATCCAGCCAGTCATCACGCACTGCGCGAGACCTTCCGTGGCCTGCTCGCCGGCCAGGTCTGCCATCGCAGCGCCTCGGTGTTCGACCCACTCTGCGCACGCATCGCTGCCGACCTGGGATTCGAGGTCGGCATCCTCGGTGGTTCGGTAGCCTCGCTACAGGTTCTCGGCGCGCCCGACATCGCCCTGCTGAGCCTCGGCGAATTTGTCGAGCAGGCCACCCGTATCGGCCGGGTCGCACGCCTGCCGGTGATCGCCGATGCCGACCACGGCTATGGCAATGCCCTCAATGTCATGCGCTGCGTCGTCGAACTGGAACGGGCTGGGGTCGCCGCAATGACGCTCGAAGACACCTTGCTTCCAGCACGTTTCGAGGAGCCTTTGTCGGAACTGATCAGTGTCGACGAAGCCGTCGGCAAGCTGCGCGCGGCACAGCGGGCCCGGCAGGATCAAAGCCTGGCGTTGATCGCCAGGACCCATGCCGGCGTGCAGTCACTGGCACAGGTGGTCCAGCGAACCCTGGCCTACCAGGCGGCCGGGGCGGACGGGATCTGCCTGGTGGGCGTGCGCGACTTCGAGCAGCTCGACGCCATTGCCGAAGGCATCCGGGTGCCCTTGATGCTGGTCACCTACGCGGGCCAGCAACACTGGGACGAACAGCGACTGGCGGGGCGTGGTGTACGGGTCGTGGTCGATGGGCACGCGGCCTGTCTTGCGGCGATCAAGGCCACCTACGATACCTTGCGGGCCCAGCGCGGACTCGCCACGGAGCGTGAAACCAAGCCTGCGGAACTGGTGGCCAAGTACAGCCGGGCCGAGGAATACCTGGGGCTGGCACGGGAATACATGGGGATCATTGCCTGACCTTGGCAGGCGCTCATACCTTCTTGATGCTCCCCGGCGACTCCGGCAGCCCCCTGGATCGCACCAGGCGCAGCGTTGGCGGCCCCGACGGGTGCTGGCGCCGCTGCGATTTCTCGGTCAGCTGGCGCAACTGTGCTTCCAGACGGTCGGCCTCCTCGGCCAGCTGACGCAGGGCCTCGACCAGCGCCTGCGCGGACTCGCGGTCAGCGGGCGCAGGTTCCCGGGCCAGGCATTTCATCAGGTCGTGGTAATGCCGAAGCAGATTCTTGAACAGCAGCATGTGTACCTCCGTCATCCTGTTGAAGGTCATGTATCCGTGCTTCCAGCCGCTGTGCCCCGTCCAGCAGGGCCTCGCTGGCAGCACGTGCCTGGCGCGAACGCCAGGCCGAGGCAAAGGCCAGTCGTTGCACATCCGACAGCGCCGCGTCGAGGGCCTCGACCCCGCGCGCCTGGGCCTCGCAGGCGACGCCGATGGACAGCGCACGCTCCTCGATGGTGCTTGCCGCCGCCGTGATCCCGGCCAGGGCCAGGTTGGCGTCGTAGGTCTGGTCGCGGCCCTGGCGGGTCAGCACCCGCAGCTCCTGGCTCGGCTCGGCCTGCGTCAGCGCGGCATCCTGTACCCGGCGCTCAACGCAGCGAAAAGCCATCAGGGTGGCGCTGATCCCGGCCTGCCCCTGGGTCGCCAGACGCATCGACTGGCGCGACTCGCTGCCGACCAGGCGAGCATCGTCTTCCAGTTGCCGGCTTTCCACCTTGATCTGCACCAGTGCCGCGCCGACCTGGTCCAGCTTGCGCTGTTGTTGTTGCAGTGCCGTGTCGCACTCGTTGCCCAGGGCACCGACCTGGTGTGCCAGTTCGGCCAGCTGCGCCAGTTCCTCGCGCAGTTCGCCCAGGCAGCGTTGGCTGTCCCGTTGCAGTTGTTCGCTGCGCTGGCGCAGGTGCCGGGCTTCGGCGCGCTGGCGGCGCAGCCGCACGCGCAGACGCCAGCCGACCACGAGCAGGACGGGCAGGAAGAACAACAGGCAGTAAGTCAGGGTGGGAGTGAAACCGGACATGCGGGCGGAAGGTCCTTCAACGGCTGCGCAAACGTGTGCGTGACAGTGTGGCCGGTTTTTCCCGAGCCGAAACCGGCAGCGCATCGAGGGATAAATGAATGCGCCCCGGGGATAAACGAAAACCGCTCAGGCCCGTCCCTGCTCGCGATAGCGCCCCGGCCCCATGCCGAACCAGCGCTCGCAGGCCTTGTTGAACGCGCTCTGGTGGCGAAAGCCGACCTGGTAGGCGATCTGCTTGAAGCTCAGCTCGCTGTTGCGCAGCAGATGGTGGCTGTCGCGCAATCGCACCTCGTCGAGCAGGCGCTGGAAGCTATGGCCCTCGCCTTCCAGGCCGCGGCTGAGGCGATGCGGGCTGAGGACAAGCGCCTCGGCCACCGCTGCCAGGGTCACCGCGCGGCCTTGGCCCAGTTGCTCGCTGATCACGCTGCGCACCTTGAGGCTGAGGCGATCGCCGCCGACCTGGCGTTGCCAGCGCGCCAGGTATTCGCTGTGCACGGCATGCAGCATGGGGTCGTGGCTGGCGACCGCCAGGGCGGCATCGGCATGGCTGAACAGCAAGGCGTTCTGCGCCGCGCCGTACCGGATGTCCGCGCCGTAGACCCGCTCGGCAACCCGCTCATCGGCAGGCTGCGCATAACTCAGTTCGGCACGCAGTGGCCGGATCGTGCGCCCCGGTACCAACCAGTTGAGCAAGCCCAGGGTGATCGCCGCCACCGCGTCGATGAATACCCGTGCCAGCGCGTGCTGTCCGGGGCTGGTCTGCACGCCGACCAGGCGCACGCCCTCGACCCGGTCCTCGACGAACAGGCAGAAGCCGGTGCCCACCAGTTGATGATGCTCGGCCAGGCTGACCAGCACGCTTTTCAGGGTCGGGCTGGACATGACCGCGTAGCCCAGCGGTCCGAGGTTGGCCGGATGGGCGTAGTCGAAGGCGCGCAGGCCGATGGCCGGGTCACCGCTGAGGAGGCAGGCCTGGGCGAACACGCCGTCGAGGGTCGCGAGGGGAATGAAGTCGGGACCGGACGCCGCCAGCAGCGGCTCGGCAAGGCGCTGGCAGAGGTCGCGGACGGCAGGCTGGGAGCCGCCCAGTCCAGTGATCAGGGCGCTGGCGAAGGCCCGGGAAACGGTAGGCATACAGGAATCCGGAGAGCGAGAGGATCAAGCGTATTCAACGCCAGTCATATGACCACCGCTGGCGCATTTGACTCAATTGATCGTCGCCGGATGGCCGATCTTTAGCGGAGTAAGGCTTTTCCTGAGCGGGCTGGAGGCGAGGTAGGGAAAACCATCAAACCTCGGCAAACCAATACAGTCATCACACGACTCCGCGTTTTTGCGCAGCAGGCCGACGTTGCAGCATCAGCACGAACCCGGTCAGCGAAGCGGCGTTCCTCATGACCACGGTCTGGCGGATCTGGGGATGAGTGACGAAGTACTGCCTGCGCTCCTCCGCGTCACCCGGTGGCTTCAGGCCCAGCCGCTCGGACTCGCGTTCGATCAGTTGAACGTAGCGCTGCTGGTCCGCCCCGGACATCGCCGCTTCGTCAGGCCCGCTGCTGATGATTCTGCGCGAGAGATGATGGGTCGCATCCATCATCGCGGGAATGCTGCCGGTCCGGGTCAGCGGTGGCGTGCTGTAGAAAAAGTCCGAAACGATATCCATGGGGCTGGTGGACAACAACCCAAGCGACACCGCATGGAAACTCTCGTGGGTGAAGGTCATCGCCCGGTCGATGACGTTGCCGCGCAACAATCCCTCATCGAATCCTATTCGCACACCACGGTTTCGCGACAGCCCTGTCACCCCGGCCCCTCCAACATGTGCCGAGTGAATCAACGACAGGCGCCAGCTTTCGTCCTGCTCCAGCTTCGACTGGTAGTCACGCGACTCACCGAGTACGCCACGCAGCTCGGCCAACAACGATTGTCTCGCCGCATCTGATTGAAAATCGGTAATTCCAAACGTGGACTGCAGTGCCTGGCTCACTGACTCGCCAGAACCTCCATCCAGGGCCGCTATGGCATTGTTCAGAAATACCTTGCCGGTCAGCAAACCTTGCCTGACGGCGCCCTGAAGATCCGCCGGGAAGTCCGCCAGTGCCGAAGCCCGGACGTCCGCGCCCTGGGCAAGCCACTGATGTTGCGCATCGTCGAGCACGTCGAATCCACGAGTCCCCTGCACATCCCGCCGGTTCACCGGCGAATTCCCCACCATCGCATACAGGTTCAGGCCATCCACCGCCCCCGCCGGGTCCGGGTTCAGCCAGCGCTGCCAGTCCGCCCGGTAATAGCGTGCGCCGTAGTAATACAGCCCGCTGGCATCGCGCTCCTTGCCGGAGTAGCGCAGCGTGCGGTAACCCGCTTCCACTTCGTTGCGCGCCGCGTGCCAGGCTGTTTCGCCAAAGGGGTAATAGCCCTCCCGGCTGATCAGCCCGGCCTCGCCGTCCAGCTCCACGCTGGTAGAGCCAAGGTGATCGCCCAGCGCATAGCGGTATTGGTTCTGCGGCACGTCCGACGGCCGCCCGGCCTGCCAGTGCAGCACCCGGATCCCGACACCATCGGTGTCCACCACCAGCACGTCGAAGCACTCGCCGCTGGCGCCGCGCCGATGCCGTTCGACACCGGGCAGGTAGCGGACCTCGTCCACCACGCTGCGCCCGGCCACCACCTGCGACCGCCACTTGCGCAGGCGTTGCCCCACACCATCGTAGTGGTAACGCTCCTGATCGGTGCCGGCCAACCGGTTGCGGCGGTCCCAGTGCAGCACCTGGCCGGGCTGCAACTGCCGAGGATTGCCATTGGCGTCGAAGGCGGCGGCAAAGTCCTCCTCCGTCGGCGGCCGGCCCTCGACCAGCGCCAGGCAGCGATTGCTCCCCGCCGCCGCCATCAGTTCACGGCCATGGGCCTGGGCGCCGACATGGATCAGTTGCAGCAGGTTGCCACCGGCATCGTAGCGATAGGTCTGGCGGTAGTTGGCCATCGCCGCGGGATCCAGCGCCCCGTCCGGCCCCTGGCCGCGCGCGCCGGCTTCACGGCCCGTCGCTTCGAGCAACTGGCCAAGGCTGTCGTAACGGTACTCGCTGCGCGCCTCGATGCGCTGGTTGGCGAAGTGGCGCAGCGGTATCGCCTGGTCGGTGATCGACAGCACCAGGCCCGCGGGGTCGAAGTCGTAATGCAGGTCCTGCAGCCAGTCGCCATTGCCGCGACGGCTGCCCAGGCGCATCAGGCGCCCGTCCTGTGCCCGGTGCTGGCGGCTGAGGGTCACGCCATTGCCGAGCACTCGCTCGACGACATGACCGAAGGCGTCATGCCGGGTTTTCGTCACCAGCATCCTGGGGGTTGGCTCGCCGGCCTGGGATAGCTGTATGTCGCGCACCTGGCCGGCCAGGGTGAAGCCGACCCGTTGCCGATTTCCGGCAGCGTCCGTCTGCTCGAAGACATCGCCGAGCGGGCCGTGGCGCCATCGGCTCAGCGCCGCTTGCGGTTCCAGCAGGGCATCGCGCTCGTCCAGCGGCAGCGGCCAGTCCGGCCAGGCGTCGTCGACGAGGAATCGCCTCGACTCGCCCGCGACCTGGCCGCCCAAGGCGTAGTCATTCAGCTGACGGGAGCCTGCCGTATCGTCATGCCGCACCAGCCGCCCGCAGAGATTGCCGGGCGCCAACGCCGGATCGGCCGGGGCATAGGTCTGACGCTCGCTGCACTGGCGCGTCTGGCCCGGTTCCTGTTCGAACAGCGCCAGCGGACGCAGCAGCAGGTCGTGCTCCAGCTCGCGTCGGTTGCCCTTTCCGTCCTGTGCCCAGACCACCTGCCCGGCCTCGCCGAAGAGAGTGCAGTAGAAGCCGGCATCGACGCTGTCACGGCTCACCTCGCGGCCGCTCAAAGCATGCAGGCTGACCAGGTTGGCCGGGCCGCCGGTGGCGTGCAGGCGTGCATCGCGACTGCTGCAAAGGTGCCCCGCGGCGTTGAACTGCCAGCGCTGGATACGCGCCTCGGCGACCTCCTGCGCAACACCACGGCAATAGTCCACCCGGCGCACCGCCAGGCCACGCGAGTCGCGAACCTGGAGTATCGGCGTGCGGGCATGGACGCTTGCGCTCATGACGGGCCTCATTGACGGCGAGCCCTGACTCTAGCCCGATCGCCCGGGACGCACAGCTGACAAAAATGCCAGGTCGGCCCTGGCAGCCACGAACAAGCACCCTGCCATCCTGCATCTGTAGGATAGTGATCGACCGGCATTGCGCCGACACTCTCCACAGGCCCTGCCAACGTCCTCCGGGACGCTCCGGTCCTTTTCGAACCCCTGACGAAACCAATAAGAACAGTCGCACAGAGGTACCCGCCAATGACCCGGCACGCATCCGCTCCCGCCCGCCTGTTGCAGACCTTCAGCGCCATGACCCTGGAACTCCAGCGCCTGGCGCAGCACCACGACATCGAGGGTTTCCACCGGCCCGCCCTCGACTGCATCGCTCAGGTGCTGCCCTTCACCAGCGCCTGGTGGGGCCGCGCGGCGCTGATCGACGGCCTGCCGGAAGAGCACAGCTCGTACCTGTACAACCTGCCGCCCAGCTACCTGCCGGACTGGCAGTCGATCCGCCATGTCGACGTCACCGTCAGCCGCGTCCATGCCAGGCCCGGCCATTCGGTGATCATCGACATGGCCGATCCGGCCAACGGGGCCGGCCTCAACTGGCTCGGCAAGACCCACGGCATCGGCGAGCTGCTGTGCGTGGTGACCATCGACCCGCAGACCCACCTCAGCGACCACCTGGCCCTGTACCGCGCCCCTGGCGCACCGCGTTTCAACGAGCAGGACCAGCTGATCCTCGACAACGCCATGCTGCACCTGGTGGCCGCCGTGTCGGCCAACCATATCCGCACCCTGGTGGCCAAGCGCGAAGCCCTGACCCCGTCGCGCAACCTGGCCCTGGCCGTGTGCGACCAGCGCGGCACCCTGCACTGCGCGGAAACCGGTTTCGTCGACCTGCTGCTGGGGGAATGGCCGGACTGGAGCGGCCCGCGGCTGCCGGTGCCGCTGGATGCCTGCGGGCATGACGGCAAGCACCTGCATATCGAAGCCTCGGCGGTGGGCGACCTGTATCTGCTCGCCGCCCGCGCCCGCACGCCGCTGGCGCAATTGAGCCCACGGGAAAACGATGTCGCCCAGGGCTTCGGCGAAGGCAAGACCTACAAGGAAATCGCCCGCGACCTGGGCATGTCGCCGAACACCGTGCGCCATCACATCCGCGCCATCTACCACAAGCTCGGGGTCAACGATAAGACCCGCATCGCCCACCTGCTGCACGCCCCGCCCGACTGACCTGCAGCGCTGATCCAGACCTTTCGCCTAGCCGGCCCTGCGCCGGTGACGGCCTCGCCTTGCCTGCCATTCGCCCACAACAACACCAAGAAGAGACGCAATGCCCATGACCCACACCGCCCTCCGCGCCCTGGCGCTTGCCTGCGGCCTGTCGAGCCTGCACGCCACCGCCGCCGACCTCAACGCCCGCGACTTCTTCGGCGCGCCCTCCGGCACCAGCCTCGGCGTGCTGTACCTGCCGGCCACCCGTGCCGGCGACTTCCACGGCCCGGCCGACAGCACCGGCAAGGCCGAACTGAAGGTCAATGCCGTGGCCTACCGCCAGGTGTTCTTCACCGATATCTGCGGCACCCTGTGCACCCCGCAGTTCATCGTGCCCTTCGCCGATATCGACGCGCGCCTGCCGGGAGCCACGCGGCACACCGGGGAAAGCGGCTTCGGCGATCCGCAGGTGGGCGGCACACTGTTCTTCATCAACGACGCGGCCTCGCGCACCTACAGCGGCCTGCTGACCCTGGTCACCCTGCCCGTTGGCGAGTACCACGGGCAGAACCCCGACGTCTCGCCGGGCGCCAACCGCTGGGGCGCAACCTTCGTCTACAACTACACCCAGGGCGTCGGCGAGAACTGGGTGCTGGAAGCCAACCTCGAAGCCCAGCTCTACGGCAAGAACGACGACTACTTCGGTGCCGACCTCAAGCAGGACCCGCTCTACCGCCTGCAAGCCTTCGCGTCCTACGACTTCACTCCCGCCACCTACGGCGCCCTGCGCCTGATCCACGCCGACGGCGGCGAGCTGCGCATCAACGACCAGCGCATCGACGACACCCACAAGCGCTACACCCAGGTGGGCTTCGAGCTGGGTCACTGGCTGGACAAGCAGAACCAGGTGATGTTCAGCCTCTCGCAGAACGTGGCTACCGATAACGGCTACCACGGTACCGACGCGCTCTTGCGTCTGGTCCATGTGTTCTGAACGCAACGCTCTCATAGAACAACCCGTAACCTGTTGATTTAAGTGATCCCCGTGGGAGCGAGCTTGCTCGCGAACGGCGGCGAAGCCGTCGCAAAACTTAAGTCCGCGACTTGCCTGACACACTGAAAGTGGATGGTTTTGGGGCCGCTTTGCGGCCCTTCGCGAGCAAGCTCGCTCCCACGATCAGTGGTGTTCTTTGCGCGACAGCGCAGCCTGGAAGTGGGGCGGACTCCCACACCGATCTGCGCCAAATCCGAGCGTTATGTCTTTTCAAGGGAGACGTACATGAATACCCAATCCGGACCGCTGTCCAGCGTCCAACCCCAAGCCGCGTCCCGCCTGGCCCTGCTCGCGGCCATCGTGCTGTTCGCCGCGATTACCCCGACCATCCTCATGACCGCCCCGGCGGTGGCCGCGCAACTGGCCACGCAATGGCAACTGACGCCATCGCAGATCGGCGACCTGTTCTCCACCGAGCTCGGCGCCATGAGCCTGGCCACCCTGCCCGCCTTCTGGTGGCTCAAGCGCGTCGACTGGCGCCGCGCGGCGCTGGTCGCCGGGATCGCCTTCATCGCCGCCAACCTGCTGTCGATCTGGGCCGCCAGCTACCCCATGCTGCTCGCCCTGCGGTTTTGCAGCGCCCTGGCCGGCGGTTCGCTGATGATCGTGTGCCTGTCCAGCGCCGCGTCCACGGCCAACCCGAGCCGGGTCTACGGCCTGTGGGTGATGGGCCAGCTGGTGGTCGGCGCGATCGGCCTGAGCGTGCTGCCTCGGCTGTTCGAGCACTACGGGCTGGCGGCCTGCTACCTGCTGCTGGCGCTGCTGATGGCCGCCTTCCTGCCGCTGGCCCGCTGTTTCCCCCAGGGCGCGCCCGTGGTGGAGCAGGCCGCCGGGGACGCGGTGCAACTGGCCAAGGGCAAGGTCGCCCTCGGCATTCTCGGCATCCTCGCCTTCTACATCAGTCTCAGCGCGGTATGGACCTTCATCGGCGCGATCAGCGCCGCTGCGGGGATTTCCGCCGAAGCCAGCGGCGAGGTGCTGGCCATCGCCACGGTGATGGGCATCGTCGGCGCGGGCTGCGCCTCGCTGATCGGCGATCGCCTGCCGCGGGGCCTGCTGTTGTTGCTGGGCTACGGCCTGATGGTCGGCGCGGTCCTGCTCCTGCTCGGCCAACCGCCGCTGGCGCGCCTGGCCCTGGCGGCACTGGCCTTCAAGTTCACCTGGACCTTCATCCTGCCGCTGATCCTCGCCTGCCTGGCCGACCTCGACCGCTCCGGCAAGCTGATGAACGCCTCCAACCTGGTGATCGGCGGCGGCCTGGCCATAGGTCCGGCCATCGCTGGGCGCCTGATCGAGAGCAGCGGCGGCTTCCAGTCGCTGCTGATCGGCGCCGCCATCACCACCTTCGCTTCCCTGCTGCTGATCCTCGGTTGCCGCCGCAGCGCCTGAGCAGCCACCTTTTTACCCTGGAAAAACGGAACCACCATGAGCCGAACCACTGCCTTCTTCTTCGACGAACTGAGCCTCTGGCACAGCGCCGGCCTGCATGCCCTGACCCTGCCGGTAGGCGGCTGGGTGCAACCGCCGGCCGCCGCCGGCCACGCCGAATCGCCGGAAACCAAGCGACGCCTGAAAAGCCTGCTGGACGTGTCCGGTCTGACCCGCCAGTTGCAGGTGCGCAGCGCCGCGCCTGCCGGCGAGGACGACCTGCTGCGGGTGCACACCTCCGGCTACCTGCAACGCTTCAAGGCCCTCAGCGATGCCGGCGGCGGCGAACTCGGCCACCACGCGCCGATCGGCCCTGGCAGCTACGAGATCGCCAAGCTCTCCGCCGGGCTGGCCATGGCGGCGGTGGACGCCGTGCTGGCTGGCGAGGTGGACAACGCTTACTCGCTGTCCCGTCCACCGGGACACCACTGCCTGGCGGACGGCGCCATGGGCTTCTGCTTCCTCGCCAATATCGCCATCGCCATCGAAGCGGCCAAGGCCCGACGCGGCCTGGGCAAGGTGGCGGTGATCGACTGGGACGTACACCACGGCAACGGCACCCAGTCGATCTTCGAGGAGCGTGCCGACGTGCTGACCATTTCCCTGCACCAGGACGGCTGCTTCCCGGCCGGCTACAGCGGTGAGGACGATCGCGGACGTGGTGCCGGGCTGGGGGCCAACCTCAATATCCCGCTGCCGCCGGGCAGCGGGCACGACGCCTATCTGCACGCGATGGAGCGCATCGTGGTGCCGGCGCTGGAGCGTTTCGAGCCGGAGCTGATCATCGTCGCCTGCGGCTACGACGCCAACGCGGTGGACCCGCTGGCGCGCATGCTGCTGCACAGCGACTCGTTCCGCGCCATGACCCGCCTGGTGCGCGAGGCCGCCGAGCGCCTGTGCCAGGGGCGCCTGGTGCTGGTGCACGAAGGGGGGTATTCGGAGGCCTACGTGCCGTTCTGCGGCCTGGCGACCATCGAGGAACTGGCGGGAGTCAGGACCGAAGTGAACGATCCGATGCTGGAGTTCGTGCAGTTGCAGCAGCCAAGCGAGGCGGTGACGGCGTTCCAGCGGGAGATGGTGGAGCGGTTGGCCGAGGGTTGGACCAAGGCTTGAGCCTTGCCCTTGGGATCGAGTGCTCGATCCCAAGGGCGCTGGAGAGCTACGCCCCGCGCGCCAGCATCTCCAGCAAGCCCTCCGGATAGACCGTCTGCGTCGTCCCTTGCAACTCCTCCACCGACCACCAGTGATGTGCTGCCATCACCTGCGTCTCGTGTTCGCTCCAGCCATCGCGGTCGAGCTGCTGCGAAGTGACCCGGACCATGTAGTAGCGCTCCATGGAGATGACGTCCTCGCCGCTGGGCAGGCGCATCACGAAGCGCCTCTCGCCCACCACCTCGCCGACGTCGTCGACCTCGATCCCCGTTTCCTCGCGCAGCTCGCGAATCGCCGCGTCGCGAAAATCCTCTCCCGCTTCCAGGCCCCCACCGGGCGTGGCCCAGTGCGAGTGCCCGGCCAGGGCATCGTCGGTGTGCACGAAGTGGAACAGCAGCACCCGCTGCAAGGGGTCGAGCACCAGCAGACGAGCCGATTTCCGTTCACGCATGACACACATCCTTATTGGAAAAACCGATTTCTGATCCGCACCACGCCGAAGCCCGGCTCAAGCGCTTTTTTGCGCGACGGGAGGCTACCGGCAGTCGATCCGGTTGTCGATCTGCACAACGTCTGATGCCATGGGCGCGAAATACCTCGGGCCCGGCCTTTGCAACCCTTGGTCAGCCGGTCGTGAAAAACTCTGAGCAGTGGTGCCCGGGCCCTCGTCGAAACTGAACACAGACCAAGCTGTGTCAACCGAAACGAGGGCAAGATCATGGCTGGCAATCACGACAACCAGGGTGGCAAGCAAGGCGGAATGGGTACCAACACCGGTACCGACAAGGACAGGATGTCCGATAAAGGCCGCCAGGGCGGCCAGACCTCCGGCGGCGAACAGCGCCAAGGCACCGACCGCACCGCCGAGGGCGGCCAGCGTGGCAAGGACATGTCGGGGGACAACAAGCCCGAGCGCTCCACCGACATGAACCAGCAAGGCCGCCAGGGCGGTGGCAAGGCTGATCAGGAACGCTGATCGCTGCTGCACCATGGCATCGCAAAAGGCCGCACGGACCCAGGGTTCGTGCGGCCTTTCCGTATGCGTCGGGCGTCGGGTTCAGCCCTCGAACACCGGCCGCGATGCCGTCTCGATGGCCGCCATGGCCTCCGCTTCGCTCATCACCCCGGACTCGGCCATGATCGCCAGCAGCGAACGGCCTTCGTTCACCGACTGGCGCGCCAGCTTGCTCACCTGCGCATAGCCCAGGCGCGGCACCAGGGCGGTGGCGACGGCCATGGAGTCGGTGAGGTGCGCGAGGTTACGTGCTGGATCGGCCTGGATGCCGGCGACGCATTTGTCGCGGAAACGCTGGATGCCCTGGGTCAGCAAAGTGATGCTGTCGAACACCCGCGAGGCGACCACCGGCTCGAAATGGTTGATCTCCAGCTCGCCGGCCTGCACTGCCTGGGCCACCGCGACGTCGTTGCCGATCACCGCGAAACTCAGCTGGATCATGGCCATCGGCAGCACCGGGTTGACCTTGCCCGGCATGATCGACGACCCGGCCTGTGCCTCCGGCAGGCGCAGCTCGCCGATGCCCGCCACCGGGCCGGAGGACAGCTTGGTCAGGTCGGTGGCGATCTTCGCCAGTGCTGCGGAACAGGTGCGCAGCTCCGCCGAGACCCGGGAAAACACGTCCATGTTCTGCATGGCGTCGAAGGCGTTGTCCGGAGCCTGGTACTCCACGCCGGTAACCGCCACCAGATGCCGGTACACCGCACCACGATAAGCCGCCGGCGCACCGAAGCCGGTGCCGATGGCCGTACCGCCCAACGGCAGGGTACGCAGCTTGTCGCGCACCGCCAGCAGTTCCTCGCCCAGGCGCCGGGTCAGCGCGGCATAGCCGGAGAACAGCTGGCCCAGGCGCATGGGCTGGGCATCCTGCAGGCAGGTGCGACCCAGGTGGAGGATATCGGCGAACTGCAGCGCCTTGGCCTCGAATACCTCGGCCAGCTTGCCGACCTCGTCGATCAGCCCGGCCAGCATGGCATGGGTGGCGATCTTCAGCGCCGCGGGATACACGTCGTTGGTCGACTGCGAGGCGTTGACATGATCGTTGGGATGGACGCTGGCGTAGCTGCCTGCGGCATGGCCCATGAAAAGCTGGGCGCGGTTGGCGACCACCTCGTTGAAGTTCATGTTGGTGGAGGTGCCGCCGGAGCCCTCCAGCAGGTCGACGATCAGCGAGTCGTCGCAGTTGCCGGCGATGATGTCCTGGCAGGCCAGCACTATGGCTTCGGCCTGCGCGCCGTCGAGCACGGCGCAGTCCAGGTTGGCCAGGGCAGCGGCCCACTTGCACTGGGCAAAGGCGTCGCGGAACGCCGGGTAGTGGGCGATGCTCAGCGGCGACACGCTGAGGTTGTCGAAGCCGCGCACGGTGTTGACGCCGTACAGCTTGCCGGCGGGAATGTGCACCTCGCCGACATAGTCCTGCTCGACCCGGGTGTCGGCGCGATCAAAAGTACTCACGGGAATCTTCCTCATCGATGGTGACCAGTGTTTCGACACCCTTGCCCAAGGCAGCAAGCCGCGGCAGGAAGGTGTCGAGGATGACGGAGCGCGCGGTTTCGCAGGCATCGGCGAAAAAGGCGCTGTATTCGTTGCGGCGCGCCACCAGGTACAGCGAGCGCTCCAGGCTCAGTTGCGGTACCAGGTGCGCGGTGACGTTTTCCACCCAGGTACAGGCCTGGAGGAAGCACATCGGGCTGGTGACAGCCCAGCCGATACCCTCGGCGACCATCGCGGTCAGGGCGTCGGCGTTGTCCAGTTCCAGGCGGTTAGGCACGCGGACATTGAGCCCGCGCATATGCCGCTCGATCTGCAGCCCGACCTGGGACAGGCGGTTGAAGCGCACCACCGGCAGGACGTTGGCCATGGCGCGGATATCGTCGATGCTGTGCAGTGGCTGGTTCAGCGACCTGGGCGTGATGACGAAGTAACGCTCGGTGAACAGGCGGTAGCGCACCACGTCGTTGGCGTCCATCAGCGGGTCGCTGGTGATGATCAGGTCAAGGTCGCGGCGCAACAGGGACTCGCCCTGCTGCGGGCTGAGGCCGGTGCGCACCGACAACTGCGAAACCCGCCCGAGCATCTGCCGGGTGAAGGCCGAACCGCAGGTGGCGGCGAAGGAGTCCACCAGGCCGATGCGCAGGTCCGGCTTGACCCCGCGCCCGGCGTCCAGCACCTGGGCCTTGAGGTTGCACAACTCCTCGCTGAGGATCGCACCGCGGTTGCGCAAGGCCAGGCCGAAGGGCGTCAGGGTCAGGGGACGGGTGGTGCGATCGACCAGGATCACGCCCAGCTCGTCCTCCAGTTGACGGACCATCTGCGACACGCCCGACTGGGAGATGCCCATGCGGCCGGCAGCGCCCGACATGCTGCCTTCCTCGGCAACCGCGACGAACACCTGTACCGCGTACATATCGATAAGCCTGTTGCCTGACATGGGGTCTCTCCTCAAGGTCGGATCACTTGCCGTCCCGCGCACCGGCCGGGACCGCGAGCGGCAGGTGCGCCTCGCCTTCCGGGCTCACGGCGCCCAGGGCCTCCGTGCTGGTTTCCGGGGCGAACACATGGCAGAACACCCCGCCGAACAGCAGCACCGCGACACACACGCCCAGCGCCGCATGAACGCCCAGGTGCTGTACCGCGATCGGCAGCAGGAAGGTGGCGAAAGCCGAACCGAAGCGGCTGGCAGCCACTGCCAGGCCGATGCCGGAGGCGCGCAGGTGGGTCGGGAACAGCTCGGGCGGGTAGACGAATTCCAGGTTCACCGCAGCCGCCAGCACGCAGGCGAAGAAGCCGAAGGCGAGGATGGTGCCCAGCGGCCCGAACCCGGCGTAGGCCAGCACGGCGAGGCCGATGGCGCTGAGGTAGAAGGTGCCGACCAGGAAGGCCCGGCGCGAGATGCGGTCGATGATCAGCAAGCCGAGCAAGGCACCGCACATCAACAGCACGTTGTAGACCAGGCCACCGACGAACTTGTCCTGCACGTTCAGGGCTTCCAGCACCCGCGGCGAGAAGGTGCCGAGGGCGAAGAACGGAATCACCTGGCAGGTGTAGAACACGCAACCGACCAGGGTGTTCTTGCGCCAGCGCGGGCTGAGCAGTTCGGCCAGGCTGCCGCGTTTCTTCGAGGACGCCGGCGCAGCCACAGGCAAGGTGACATGCGTGCCGAACCTGGCATGGACGATCGCCAGCGCTTCGGCGCTGCGTCCCTTGGCCATCAGCCAGATCGGCGATTCCGGTACGCCCAGGCGCAACGGCAGGATCAGCAAGGCCGGCACGCCGCTCAGGGCAAGCATCAGGCGCCAGGCGTCGGGGCCGGTATCGCGAAGGGCGAAGCCTGCCAGGTAGGCGGCCACGTACCCGGCTGCCCAGGCCGCCGCCAGGACGCTGAGCAGACGTCCGCGATAGCGCCGCGGCGCGAACTCGGTGACCAGCGACTTGCTCACCACGTAGTCGAAGCCCAGCACCAGGCCAAGCAACAGGCGCAAGCCCAGCAGTTGCTCCGGCGAGGTGACAAAGAATTGCGAAGCGGAAATCACCGCGAACAACAGCATGTCCCAGGCGAAGATCCGGCGCCGGCCGAACTTGTCGGCCAAGGGACCGGCGAACAGGCTGCCGAGGAACAGGCCAGCCAGCGACGCCGCTCCCAGCAGGCCCATCCACAGGGCCGTGAGTTGCAGGGGGCCCGCCGCCATGCTGACGGCGATGCCGATGATGCCCAACACGAATCCGTCGCTGAACTGTCCGCCTGTGCCGCTGAAGACCGTCCGGATATGGAAACGGCTCAGCGGAAGATCTTCGAACGCTACCTGACTCATTCGTCTCTCCACTTGTTTTTTTAGTTGTGGGGACCGGTGATTCAACCGGGGTTGCAATCGAGTGTACGGACGCTTGTTCAGGAAAACAGCGGGTGCGATCGGAGTATCAGGATTGTTGATACTAGCTGCCAGAAACCTTGATAGCCGGGGGTTTCAGGGCCGTTGATCGGTTATTTCAAGCAGCTGGAAAGTTGTGTGCGCGAAGCGCGGTGATAGTTATCGAGTACAAGTTTCATGAGCCAATAACCGAATGAATAGCAACTTTCGCGACGGTTATATCAACCTGCCCCAATGGCATTTCCCTCGATGTCCGGAGTCGATCCATACTTGCCCCCAAACTTTCGGATTATCAAGACCATACAAGGAGCGTAGGGTGGATTCGATCTATCTGGTGGTGGCACTGGGGGCGGTGGTTGCAGGATTCGTCCAGGGGCTGTCGGGGTTCGCCTTCGGCCTGGTGGCCATGTCGTTCTGGGCCTGGGTGCTGGACCCGAAGGTCGCGGCGACGCTGGCCGTGTTCGGTGCCCTGCTCGGCCAGCTGGTGGCAGCGATCTCGGTACGGCGCGGCTTCGATATCCGCCAGTTGGCCCCCTTCGTCATCGGCGGCCTGCTCGGCATTCCCCTCGGCGTGGCCCTGCTGCCACGGCTGGACATGGACTGGTTCAAGACCATCCTCGGTACCCTGCTGGTGCTGTGGTGCCCGCTGATGCTGATGGCCAGGCGCTTGCCGGTGATCACCTCCGGCGGTCGCTGGGCCAATGGTGGCGTCGGTCTCGCCGGCGGCATCATGGGCGGCCTCGGCGGCTTCACCGGCACCCTGCCGACCCTGTGGTGCACCCTGCGCGGCTATGACCGTGATCGCCAGCGCTCGATCATCCAGAACTTCAACCTGTCGATGCTGCTGGTCACCATGGCCACCTACCTCGGCTCCGGCCTCGTCACCCGTGACATGTGGCCGATGTTCGCCATCGTCGCACCGGCCATGCTGATCCCGACGTTCCTCGGTACGCGGTTGTACCTCGGCATCAGCGATCTGCGTTTTCGCCAGGTGGTGCTCGGCCTGTTGACCGCCTCCGGGATCGCCCTGCTTTGTTCATCGCTGCCGAACCTGTTGCGCTGACGCCTCAGTCGCTCCGCTCCGGCGCGAAGTGCTCCATGAAGGTCAGGTGTTCGATGGCTGCGGCGTACGGACCGAAACGCGGGTCGCCCTCGCTGAAAGCCCTGGCCACGGCGGCAGCGGATTCGAGGTTTTCCCACAGGGCGAGGTCGACGAAGGTGCGCTGGTCGTTCAGCGGCGAGTAGCCGCGGTATTCGATCAGCCCGGGGAACGCTTTCAGCGCCTCGCGCAGGCCGTCACGCAATTGCGGCATCTGCGCCACGTATTCCGGCTTGACGGTGAACAGGGCGAGTTCGAGGACAGGGTTGTGCATGGTCTGGGTCTTCCGTGGTTGAGAGAGACCCAGTATCGGCAGGTCATCCTGACAGCGTGCTGTCAGTACGCCAGTTGCTCGATTGATGACGCATGTAGGTACGCAGGGCGATCTGCGGGCTTTCCTGCCAGGGCTCTTCGCTGGTGAGGATCGAGGCGATGCGGTCGACGCGAAAATCGCGGTAGGCCGCGCGGCTGTTGCACCAGCTGCCCACCGTCCATTTGCCGCCCCAGTAGAACAGGCCGATGGGCTGGATCAGGCGCCGCGAAACCGCACCGTCGAGGCTGGTGTAGGTGATCTGCAGCACGCGCTTGTGCTCGATGGCCTGGCGCAGGGCGCTGAGGTGGCCGCGGGTACTGGCGTTGATGCTGCCCAGGGCGCGGACCGGGCTCTGCTGCGGGTCCACCGCCTGCTCCGGCGAACTGGCCGAGACCTTGCTCAGCAAGGTCCGCGCGGCGCCGGCCAACTGGTTGTCGGCACTTCCGGCGAGCATTTCCATGCCCAGCATCAGCGCATCCACCTCGATGCGGCTCAGGCGCAGCGGCGGCATCTCGAAGCCGGCGTCGAGGGCATAGCCGACGCCAGTGGTGCCATAGACCGGGACACCGCTGAGGGACAGGTCGTCGATGTAGCGGTAGATCGAGCGCACCGAAACGCCGATGCGCTCGGCCAGGCGCTCGGCGGTGATCGGCTGGTGCACGCGGATCAGGTTGACCAGCTGGAACAGACGGTCGGCTTTGTGCATGGCTAACTCCTGGAAACCGGGCCGCTTCGCGGTCCGTCACTGTTGAAACTGCTTCTGATCCGCTTGCCGCCCTGCCCCGCCACCTCCTGCGCCTGCCCGTCGCGCTGCTTGCCCTGCCTGGCCAGCCCCACCAGCCGGGGAATCAGCGGCCCTTCCGGCAGGTGCCGCCAGAAGCGTCCGGGCATGTGCAGGCGCAAGGCATCGGGATTGACCCGGGCCGGGTTGAAGGTGTGCCGGTAATAGGTCAGCCACAGGTCGGCATCGGGGTCGTCGGCCTGCTCCGCCCATTGCCGCCACTCCCCGGGGCAGCGGCGGCGGTAGTCGAACCCTTCGCCGTCGTAGCGGATGCCATCCCGCGGGGTCGCGATCAGCCAGCGTTGCCGCCCCAGGCGCTCGGCAAAATGGCCGCTGGCGCTTTCGAGGATGTCATGGGCCGGCTCGTGAAAAGCCACCAGGTCCAGCTGCAGGCGCCCGGCCAGCGCCGGCGGCAAGGGTACGAAGCGCACGAAAGCGTGCAGGTGGTGGGCCTCGCGGGTGACCTGCTTGATCCGCCGTTGCAGCTCGCTGCCCAGGCGATCGCCGGCGAGCATCGCGGTACGGTCGCCATGGGCCACGCGCCAGAGCACCTCGTAGAGCAGGTTCCAGCGCTGCTCGCCGCGATAGCGAGCCGCCAGTTGCAATTGCGCGAGCAGTTCGGCCGGCACCCGCGCCCTGAACGGCCCCGGCCCCGCCGGCAAGGCGTCGGGAACGGCCAGCAGGTCCTGGATCGGGCCCTGCCCCCAGTTCACCTCGGCAGGATCGATGCCATGGCCAAGCAGCGTCCGCGCCTGGTCGCGCCAGGTGGTGAAGTCGTCGTCGCAGTCGAGGGCTATCATCCCCACAACCCCATCTGCACCGGCGCCTGCGGCTCACGCAGGCGCGCGCGCAGCAGGCCGCTGCGCATCTCTGCCAAGGGCGGGCGATAGTCGCTGGTGACGATGAACGGCCGCGCCTTGTCCAGTACGCAGCGCAACTGAATCAGGTCGTCATAGCGCACCCGCCGCTCGCGGCGCAGCGCCACCAGGCGTTGCACGCTGCGCAGGCCGATACCGGGGATGCGTGCCAGCAACGCCGGTTCGGCGCGATTGACATCCACCGGGAACACCTCGCGGTTGGACAGGGCCCAGGCCAGCTTGGGGTCGATGTCCAGGGCCAGGTTGCTCGCCTCGCCGAGCAGCTCGCCGGCCTTGTAGCCATAGCCGCGCATGAGGAAATCGGCCTGGTACAGGCGGTGCTCGCGCAGCAGCGGTGGAGCGGCCAGGGGCACGCTGTCCGGGCTGTCGGGAATCGGGCTGAAGGCCGAGTAGTACACGCGCTTGAGGCCATAGCCCTGGTACAGCGATTCGGCATTGCCGAGGATGATGCGGTCGTCGGAGGTGTCGGCACCGACGATCATCTGCGTGCTCTGCCCGGCCGGGGTGAAGCGCGGCGCCCGCACCTCGCCGGCCACCGCCTGCTGGCCGCGCTGGATGGTGCCCATGGCCTGGCGGATGGTGCCCGCCTGTTTTTCCGGGGCCAGGCGCTTGAGGCTGGCGTCGCTGGGCAGCTCGACATTGACGCTGAGACGATCGGCCAGGCGCCCGGCTTCCTCGATCAGCAGCGGGTCGGCGTCGGGGATGGTCTTGAGGTGGATGTAGCCGCGGAAATCGTGTTCCTCGCGCAGCAGCCGCGCCACCCGCACCAGTTGCTCCATGGTGTAGTCCGCCGAACGGATGATCCCGGAACTGAGGAACAGCCCGCTGATGCAGTTGCGCCGGTAGAAGTCCAGGGTCAGGCGCACCACTTCCTCGGGGCTGAAGCGCGCCCGCGGCACGTTGCTGGAGCGGCGGTTGACGCAGTACTGGCAGTCGTACAGGCAGAAGTTGGTGAGCAGTACCTTGAGCAGCGAGACGCAGCGGCCGTCCGGGGTGTAGCTGTGGCAGATGCCCATGCCGTTGGTCGCGCCAAGCCCGTCGCGCCCCTTCGAGCTGCGCTTGGGGGCGCCACTGCTGGCGCACGAGGCGTCGTACTTGGCGGCATCGGCAAGGATGCCGAGCTTGGCGATGAGTTGCATGGGGAGGCTTTCCCGAATACTGGATTTCCATACAGTATTTCGAGATTGGTCGGGATGCAAGGTCCTTCACCGGCGACAGATGACGAACGGCAACCAGGCCATGGCTCCTCGTCGCCAGATCGACAGCCATCGCTTTACCGCCAGGCAATTAGTTAACATCGACACAATTAATCGCGCGCGTCTCGATCGACCGACCCGCGCTCTTCACTCGCCTCGGAATGGAAAAAGCAGTGTCGCTGAAATTGACCGTGATCGACCAAACCCCTATCCATGCACACCGCACCGCTGCTACCGCAGTCGGCGCCTCGGTGGAGCTGGCCATTGAGTGTGACCGTTGGGGCTATCACCGCTACTGGGTCGCGGAGCATCACGACAGCATCCAGTTCGCGGGGGCTGCACCGGAGATCCTGCTCACCCGCATCGCCAGCGCGACCACGCGGATGAGAGTCGGCAGCGGCGGCGTGATGCTGACCCACTACAGTCCCTACAAGGTGGCCGAGACCTTTGCGCTGATCGGCGGGCTATTCCCTGGCCGCATCGACCTGGGGATCGGGCGAGCCCCCGGCGGCGGCCACTTGAGTTCGGTTGCGCTTGCCGCCCCCGGGCGTGTCCTGGAGCACGATCATTTCCCTCGACAGGCGGCGGACCTGTGCGCCTTTCTGCGCGGTGATTTTCCAGCAGGCCACGCCTACGCGGCACTCGCCTGCGCCGTCGAGCCTGCCACCCTGCCGTCGCTGTGGATGCTCGGTTCCGGCGGAGGCAGCTCGACCCTGGCCGGGCAGCTCGGCATGGGGCTGGCATTGGCCAGGTTCATCGCGCCGAAGGCCTGTTCCCCGGCGATCTTCCAGCACCACGCCGACACGTACCGACGGTCCGGCATCACGACTGCGCCACCTCGCCTGGTGGCGCTGGCCGTGATCTGTGCCGCCTCGGATGAAGAAGCGCGATTCATCGCCGGCACGGCGGTCTACAGAAAGTTGATGGCAGGCGTCACGCCCAGGGAGCCCTTGCTCGATCCTGAGGAGGTGCAACGTCGCTACGCGCTCATGTCCCCGCAGCAACGGCTGGCGTTCGACGACACCCTCAGCGACATGGTGGTGGGCGCGCCCGAAACCTGCCGCCGGCAGATCCAGCGGATCGCCAGCGAGTTCGGCTGCGAAGAAGTCGGCATCGTGACGGTCACCTACCGATTGGAGGACAGGCTGCGCAGCTACGAATTGCTCGGCAACGCGTGCTGACTCCGCACTGCCGAAGTACCGATGCCCTAGCCGGGATGCCCATCGAGCCGCGCCCGCACCAGCATCGGCCCGTAGCCGCGCACGAACAGGCCGAAGGCCAGGGCCCAGCACAGCGCCGCCATGCCCAGGCCGGCATGGGTGTGCGTCGGCACCAGCAACACCCGGCTGAGCCCGGCGAGGTTGAGCAGGACAAAGGCCAGGGTCATGCCCTTGGGCGGCTGCAGCGGCCGCCCGGTATGCCCGAGGCTGACCCGGGCGATCATGGCCAGGATCAGTCCGGCCATGGCCCCCACCGTCAGGCAGTGCAGCGCCAGGCTCGGGTTGAGCGCCATGCCGAAATGCCACAGCGCCATGCCTGCGCAGGCCAGCACCAGCCAGGCATAGGCCAGGTGCAGCGACCACAGCAGTGGGACCTGCCACTGCCCGCGGTCATGCCAACGCGCCAGGCGGATGCCATGACCGATCGCCAGCAGCGCGAACAGCGTGCCGATGAACAGGTTGGCCAGCAGTCCCGGGCCCGTCGCGTACAACAGCGCCACCAACGCCGAACCGCCCAGCAGCAGCCAGTCCAGCCACGCCCACGGTTGCACCGCCGTCGCCCGCCCGAGCCCGCGCTGGGTGAAGAACGGAATCACCCGTCCGCCGATCAGTCCCATCATCGCCGCCACCAGCCACAGGCCGCCGAGCACGCCCTGGCGCTGCCAGCCGTCGTTGCCTGCCACCAGGCCGGCCATGGCGATGCCATCCACCAGGGTGAGCAGCAGCAACAGCGCCACCAGCGGGTAGTTGCGCTGCTGGCGGACCTTCCACAAGGCGCGCCCCATGAGGCCCGCCAGCAGCAATGGGAAACCCAGTTCCAGCGGCACCAGCAGCGGCCAGGGCGCCGCCGCGAGCCAGGCCAGGCGCCCGGCCAGCCAGAGCAGGGCCAGGGCCGCCAGGGGCCTGCCGCTCAGGCCGGGCTGGCCGGTCCAGGTCTGCACTGCTGTCAGCAGGAAGCCGGCGACGATCGCCAGACCGAAGCCGAACAGCAGTTCATGCCGGTGCCAGGCCAGCCAGCCGCCGGCGGGGCTCCAGTCCAGCTTGCCGCCAAGGGCCACCAGCCACAGTGGCACCGCCAGCAGCGCCAGCAGGCTGCCACCGAGGAAGAACGGACGAAACGCCAGGCGCCACAGAGGGGCGATAGCCAAGGCGGACTTGCGGTCGATCACTTGCATGGCGGGCTCTCCTGCACCGTCACCAGCTGAGATAGAACATGCCCTTGGCCAGCAGCACGATCAGCACCAGATGAGTAAAGACACTGGCGTGGATGAAGCGCACCGCCCGCGCGGTCATTCGGCCGCTGCGGAACAAGCGCAGCGCGGTGGCGAAATGCCCGAGCACGCTGCACGCGACGAGGATCTTCAGGCCCAGCAGCAGGCCGAACGGCGAATCGAGCGGCGTCGACAACTGCGGCACATAACGCTCGCGCACCATGCCCACGCCCGCCCCGAACAGCACCAGCAGCACCCACGGCATCAGCCGTCGGGCACGCTGGCCGATGGCGTGCTCCAGCATCATCATCAGGCGGTCTGGCAGTTGCTGGCGGATGCCGCCGATGAACAGGACTTCGAAGAACACCGTGCCGATGAAGACGATGGCGGCGAACAGGTGCAGGGTCAGCAGGACAGGATAGATCATGGCGGGGCCTCATTGTGCGCGGCAGACTAGCGCGTCCGCGCACGGCCGGGCTTGACGCTCGTCAAGCCGGTGGAACTCCGCGGGACAGGCCGGCTTCGAAATCCATATCGGCCCGCTCTCGCCAGGAGGCTCCATGCACAATCTTGAAACGCCGCGCCTGAAGCTGGGCGTGTTCAACCCCCGGGACAGCTTCGGCCAGGCCCTGATCGCCGCCGCGCTGCACCGCCAGCATGAGGTCAGCGCCCTGCTCGACGACCTCAACGGCATCACCGCCCGCCCCGGCCTGCGCTGCAAGCTGGGCAGCCTGGACTCGGTGGAAACCGTGAAGCGCGCCATCGCCGGCCTCGACGTGGTCTTCGCCTGCCTGGGCGAAGAGCTGGAGGAAGACCTGCCGCCGCAATGCGGCAACCTGCTCGACGGCGCCCTGGGCCTGGGCAGCGCCGGCGTGCCGCGGCTGTTCCTGATCGGGCATTGGCAGTGGCTGCTGGATTCCGACGACAGCGATGATGAGGCCCTGGGTGCCGGACTGCGTCGCAGCCTGGATGTCAGCGGCCTGGACTGGACCCTGGTGGAGATGCCGGCGCTGACCCCGGGATTGCGCATCGATGATTTCAGCGGCGCGGCCACGGCCATTGCTGCCGACGCGCGCCACGCCCTGGACTGCGCCGAAGCCCTGCTCGACGAAGTGCGCCTGGGCCTGCACCGTCGGCAATGCCTGCGCTTGCGCGGCAGCGACGGGAGGTAAGCGCCATGTCCGGACCCGACGCCCTCGGGCAGACCTTCGGCACGCTGTTGCTGGCCATGGCTTTCAGCGCGTTCATCCTCTTCGTGCGCGGCTATCGGCCCGCCGGCGTCAGCGGCCGCTGGTACGACCTGGTGCTGGGCTTCATCGCCGTGTGGCTGGCGCTGTGGCCGGAAGTCGCGCACTTCTTCGAGGAGCAGTCGCTGGTCAGCGGACTCGGCCTGTTGCTGCAGATGATCGCCACGGCGGCAGGCTGCATCCTCGGGGCGCTGGTAGCCAAGACCTTGCGCCTGTTGCTGCTGGAACGCCGGCGTCCGCGCCCCCTGGGAGGCAAGGCTTCCCCTCGCCAGGACGGGCCGCGACGCTTCTGATAGTGATTCCCATTTGCGCAAAACAACCGGGATCATTATCCTCCCGACACCCGCCAGAGCCCTGGCGGGCTGCAAGGACTGTCGGGCGGCATGAACTGGAATCGAATCGACCTGCGCTGGGCCTATACCGACCTGCTGCTGAGCCTCGGGCGTCGCACGGGGTGCATGCACCTGGCCTATGACGTGCTGCACGACGCGTTCATCCGTTATCTGGTGGCCGACCGCCAGACCCGCATCGAACAACCCAACGCCTACCTGCGCCGCGTGGCGCAGACCGTGCTGATCGACCATTTCCGCCAGAGCGGGCGCTTCTGCTCCCTGGAAAGCAGCGAGGGCCTGGCGGCCGTCAATGAAGCGCAGCAGGAGCACTTCGCCCCCTCTGCCGAACACCTGGCCGACATGCAGCAGCGCCTGGACGCCTTGCAGCGGGTGATCAACTGCTTGCCGCCGCGCTGTCGCGAGGTGTTCTGGCTGGCCCGCATCGAAGGCCACCGCCAGCCGGAGATCGCCCGCCTGCTGGGAATCAGCCTGAGCGCGGTGGAGCGCCACCTGATCCGCGCCCTCCTCGACCTGCGTGCCGCGCGGGAGCAACTGGTGCCATGAGTTCGATACGCGAACAGGCCGCCGCCTGGTTCACCCGCACACTGCACCAGCCTGCCGATCACCCGGACCAGCAAAAGCTGCGCGAGTGGCTCGCGGCCGATCCGCGTCATGCTGCGGAGTACCAGGCGTTCCGCGAGCTGTGGGGCGACTTCTCGTCCACCGCCAGCACCCGCGCCCTGGCCGGCGCAATGGAGCAACGCCAGGGCCGCCGGGCCTTCATGCGCCGTGGCGCGCTAGGCCTGTTCGGCCTGCTCGCCATCGGCCTGGGCTGGCGTCTGTTCGGCTCGGCGCGCTTCGAGCAGGACTATGTCACCGCCATCGGCGAGCGCCGCCGCGAGCGCCTGCCCGATGGCAGCGAACTGTACCTGGGCGCCGATACCCGCCTGCGCGTGCTGTTCGACAAGGGTCGGCGCCAGGTCTGGCTGCTGCAGGGCGAGGCGATCTTCGATGTCGCCCATAACACCGCGCGAGTGTTCGCGGTGGACGCCGGGCTGGCCCGGGTGACCGTGCTCGGCACCCGTTTCGTCGTGGCCCGGGATGCGCGGGAACTGCGGGTCAGCGTCGAGCGCGGCCGCGTGCGCATGGACAACAAACGCGGGGCACTGCTGCTCGGCGCCGGCCAGGTCGCCAGCAACGACGCCGACAGCGCCCCGCACCTGCTGCCGATCGACGCCGGCAATGCGTTCGCCTTCGAGCGCGGTCGCCTGGTCCTGCAACAGGCCGGCCTCGACGAGATCGCCAGCAGCCTCTCGCGCTACCGGCGCCAGGCGGTGCGGGTCGAAGCCGGCAAGGGCCAGCCACGAATCGACGCCGTGGTGCAGCTGGACGCTATCGAGGGCTTCCTCCAGGCCCTGCCGAGCATTGCACCGATCGCCGTCAGCGAGCGTGACGGCGTCACCTGGCTGCGCGCCCGCTGAAAAAAACTTCATTCGCGGCATCAGGGATTGTCCCCGGCGCCCCGTCAGGGGGTATCGACACCTGAAACGAGACCTCCCATGCAGCACCCTTCCCTGAAACACCTGGCCCTGGCCATCGCCTTGGGCATCAGCAGCCAGGCCTGGGCTTCCCCCATGGATATCGACCTGCCACGCCAGCCGCTGGCGACGTCCCTGCGCCAGCTGGCGGAGTCGGCCCAGCTGACCCTGGCGGTGGACAACAGCATCGTGCCCGACCGCCTGGCACCGGCGGTGCATGGCCAGATGGAGCCGCTCAGCGCCCTGTCGCAACTGTTGCAGGGCAGCGGGCTGACCTTCCGCCAGCAAGGCGCCACCCTGGTGATCCTGCGCCTCGACGACAGCGCGCTGGAACTGGGGGCAACCTCGGTGAACGGCACGGCGCTGGGCGAGACCAGCGAGGGCACCGGGGCCTGGACCACCGGGGCGATGCGCACCGCCACCAAGCTGCGCATGTCGATGCGCGAGACGCCGCAGTCGGTCTCGGTGATCACCCGCCAGCGCATGGACGACCAGAACCTGCAGAACCTCGACGATGTGGCGCGTACCACCACCGGCATCAGCTACACCAAGATCGGCACCGATCGCTCGACCTATTACGCCCGTGGTTTCGAGATCAACGACCTGCAGTTCGACGGGATTCCCAGCAACATCTCCGAAAGCTATTCGATGGACGTCATGTCCACCGCCAACATGGCCCTGTACGACCGGGTCGAAGTGGTCCGGGGTGCCAACGGCCTGATGCAGGGCACCGGCAACCCGTCGGCGGCGATCAACCTGGTGCGCAAGCGCCCCACCGCCGACTTCCGCCTGGGGGCCGAGCTAGGCGCCGGTTCCTGGGACAACTACCGCGGCCAGGTGGACATTTCCGGGCCGCTGGATGACCAGGGCCGCGTCCGCGGTCGCGCCGTGGCCTACTACAACAGTGCCGACAGCTACCGCGACGGCGCCGGCAAGGACAACCAGTTGCTGTACCTGATCGGCGAAATGGACCTTACCGAGCGCACCACCTGGAGCCTCGGCCTGACCCTGCAGCAGGACAACAACGACGGCTACGACTGGGGCGGCCTCAACACCCGTGCCGATGGCTCGTTCTATCCGCTGTCGCGCTCGACCTCGCTGGCGGGCGACTGGGCTTACCTGGACCGCACCAACCAGGTGCTGTTCAGCGACCTGAAACACCATTTCGACAACGGCTGGGACCTGACCCTGGCGCTGAACAGCGTGTGGTCGAGCGCGGAATTCCTCTCGTCCTACCCGTCCCGCACCACCGGCGACAACTATCGGCTGGTGGTCTCCCACGCCGACTACAAGGACCGCCAACTGGGCCTCGACCTGTACGCCAGCGGCCCGTTCAAGCTGTTCGGACGCGAGCACCAGCTGATGCTCGGGGCCAACGCGCGCAAGGACGACTTCGATGTCGGCACGCGCACCGCCAGCAATACCCCGACCATCGACATCAACGACTTCGACTACAGCGCCATCCCGGCCCCGCTGCTGAACGCCACGCGCACCGACTACAACTATGTGCGCCGCGAGCGGGGCCTGTACGGGGCAACGCGGTTGAGCCTGAGCGACGACCTGAGCCTGATCCTCGGCACGCGCCTGAGCTGGTCCGACTACCAGGTGCCCACCGACCGCTACCGCGAGAACGGCCGCGTGGTGCCCTACGCCGGCCTGGTCTACGACCTCGACAGCCATCACAGCCTCTATGCCAGCTACACCGAGATCTACAAGACCCAGAGCAGCTACGCCCCGGGCAACAGCCTGCTGGAGCCGGTGGACGGGGAAAACTACGAGACCGGCATCAAGGGCGAGTACTTCGACGGCGCCCTGAACGCCTCCCTGGCGCTGTTCCAGACCGACCTGCGGCATATGCCCGAGGCGATCGCCGGGGTACGCAACTGCGGAGTGACGGCCAGCAGCACCTGCTACCAGGAGGGTGGCAAGGTGCGCAACCGCGGTTTCGAAGTGGAGGTGTCCGGCGAGCCGCTGGACGGCTGGAACCTCAGTGCCGGCTACACCTACAGCGACCCCGAGTATGTAGCGGGCAACAACAAGGGCAACGACTACTACACGCGCATCCCGCGGCGCCTGCTGAAAGTCTCCAGCGACTACCGCCTGCCTGGGGTACTCGACCGCTGGCGGGTCGGTGGCGATGTCTTCGCCCAGAGCCGCACGTCCACCAGCGCCAGCACCTACGACATCCGCCAGAGCGGCTACGCCCTGCTCAACCTGCATGCCAACGTGCAGCTCAACCGCCAGCTGAGCCTGCAGTACAACCTCAACAACGCGCTGGACAAGAAGTACTACCAGTCGCTGCCGACCTCGAACAACTGGGGCGGCCTCTACTATGGCGACCCGCGTAACCTTGCCGTCACCTTGCGCTATCAGTATTGAGCCTCGCCATCCCGGGGCCTGCCGATCAGCCTGACGGTCGGCTCCGGCCCTCGCACTTCGCGTAACATCTTGCAACCCGTTGCCGGCCAGTCACATGCATTGCAGCTGGCTGGCCCATTGACATTGCAAAATCCGCATCCCGGACTTTCGATATGTATCGAGTACGGGCACAATGCGCCTCTTTTTTTGGCTGGCCTACCCGGAGCCTCGAAGTGATCAAGACCCCGTACTACCTCATCGACAAGCAAAAGCTGCTGGGCAACATGGAAAAGATCGCCTACGTGCGTGAAAAGTCCGGTGCCAAGGCCCTGCTGGCACTCAAGTGCTTCGCCACCTGGTCGGTGTTCGACCTGATGCAGCAGTACATGGACGGCACCACCTCGTCGTCGCTCTACGAGCTCAAGCTCGGTCGCCAGAAATTCGAAGGCGAAACCCACGCCTACAGCGTGGCCTGGGCCGACGACGAGATCGAGGAGATGCTCGACAACTGCGACAAGATCATCTTCAACTCCATCGGCCAGCTGCAGCGCTTCGCCGAAGCGTCCGAAGGCAAGGTCCGCGGCCTGCGCGTCAACCCGCAGGTGAGCAGCTCCGACTACCTGCTGGCCGACCCGGCGCGTCCGTTCAGCCGTCTCGGCGAGTGGGACCCGGTCAAGGTCGAAGGCGTGATCGAGCAGATCTCCGGCTTCATGTTCCACAACAACTGCGAGAACGGCGACTTCGGCCTGTTCGACAAGATGCTCGGCACCATCGAGGAACGCTTCGGCCACCTGCTGCACAAGGTCGAATGGGTCAGCCTCGGCGGCGGCATCCACTTCACCGGCGAAGGCTATGCCCTGGATGCCTTCTGCGCGCGCCTGAAGGCGTTCTCCGAGAAATACGGCGTGCAGGTCTACCTGGAGCCGGGCGAAGCGGCGATCACCAACAGCGCCTCGCTGGAAGTCACCGTCCTCGACACCCTGTTCAACGGCAAGCACCTTGCCGTGGTCGACAGCTCGATCGAAGCGCACATGCTCGACCTGCTGATCTACCGCCTCAATGCCAAGATGGCCCCCAACGACGGCGAGCACACCTACATGGTCTGCGGCAAGTCGTGCCTGGCCGGCGACATCTTCGGCGAGTACCAATTCGATCGTCCGCTGGCCATCGGCGATCGGCTGTCGTTCGTTGACGCGGCTGGCTACACCATGGTCAAGAAAAACTGGTTCAACGGCCTGAAAATGCCGTCCATCGTAGTGAAACAACTCGACGGTAGCGTCGAGCTGGTTCGTGAGTTCGGTTTCGAAGATTACCTGTCCAGCCTGTCCTGAGCTGGCAGATAAGGGAGAGAGAGATAAATTGAAGAAGAACGTTCTTATCATTGGTGCAGGAGGTGTCGCCAAGGTGGTGGCCCACAAGTGCGCGCAGCACAACGACGAGCTTGGTCGTATTGCTATTGCGTCACGGAACATCTCCAAATGCCAGGCCATCATCGACAGCGTCAAGGCCAAGGGTAGCCTCAAGGTACCCGCCGACATCCAGGCCTTCTCGCTCAATGCCCTCGATGTCGAGGCGACCAAGGCGCTGATCCGCGAGACCGAATCGCAGATCGTGATCAACGTCGGTTCCGCCTTCCTCAACATGTCGGTGCTGCGTGCCTGCATCGATACCGGTGTCGCCTACCTGGACACCGCGATCCACGAAGAACCGGGCAAGATCTGCGAAACCCCGCCCTGGTATGGCAACTACGAGTGGAAACACCTCGAAGAGTGCCAGCAGAAGAACATCACGGCCATTCTCGGTGTCGGTTTCGACCCGGGTGTGGTCAACGCCTACGCGGCGTTGGCGAAACAGCAGTACTTCGACCGCATCGACTCGATCGACATTCTCGACGTCAATGCCGGCTCCCACGGCAAGTACTTCGCCACCAACTTCGATCCGGAAATCAACTTCCGTGAATTCACCGGACAGGTGTGGAGCTGGCAGGACAGCCAGTGGACCAGCAACACCATGTTCGAAGTGAAGCGTACCGACGACCTGCCGGTGGTCGGCTCGCAGAACCTCTACCTCACCGGCCACGATGAAGTGCACTCGCTGTCGAAGAACCTCGACGTGCCCAACGTGCGCTTCTGGATGAGCTTCGGCGAGCACTACATCAACGTGTTCACCGTGCTGAAGAACCTTGGCCTGCTCTCCGAGCAACCGGTGAAGACTGCCGAAGGCCTGGAAGTGGTGCCGCTCAAAGTGGTCAAGGCCGTGCTGCCGGATCCAGCCTCGCTGGCCCCGGGCTACACCGGCAAGACCTGCATCGGCGACCTGGTCAAGGGCACCAAGGACGGCCAGCCGCGCGAAGTCTTCATCTACAACGTGGCCGACCACGAGGAAGCCTACGCCGAGACCGACAGCCAGGGCATCTCCTACACCGCTGGCGTGCCGCCGGTGGCCGCGGCCCTGCTGGTGGCCCGTGGCCAGTGGGATGTGCAGCGCATGGTCAACGTCGAGGAACTGCCGGCCGAGCCGTTCCTGCACGCCCTGGACGTTATGGGCCTGCCGACCCGGGTCAAGGACGAGAATGGCGATCGCCCCTGGGCTTGATCGACAGCCTGTCGCTTGAACGAACGAGGGGTGCCGCATGGCACCCCTCGTTCGTTTCAGGCCCTGCGACATCAGGGATGGGTGACAAGCGCCAGGGGAGGCTCCGAAAAAACGTTTCAACAGCTTACAATCCCGCCCACCTCGTCGTTAACAAGAAAGGCTCGTCAGTACATGACGCTCGATCCACCTACCATGCTGATGCTCACCTGCGTCCTCGCCGCCGCCGCCGCGCTGTACCTGGCGATCGAGTGGGGCAGCGTGCGCGAGTCCTCCCTGCTCTACTGGAGCGCCGGTTTCGCCACCATCACCGTGGGCTGCATCCTCTCGCTGATGCGCAGCAACGGCTACCTGCTGGTGGGCATCTGGTTCGCCAACGGCCTGCTGATCTTCGCCCACTGGTTATTCCTGCGCGGCGTGGCGCACTTCACCGAAGTCCGGCTGTCACGCTTGTGGTACCTGGTCCCGGCCATCTGGCTGGGCATGCTGGCCTTGCCGGAAAACCCGGCCTGGTCGAAACAGATGATGTCCATCCAGTCGGCCCTGGTCGGCCTGCTGGCCCTGCGCGCCAGCCTGCTGCTGCGGCCCCATGGCAAATCGCTGAGCGTCGGTGCGGTGCAGTTGCGCTACGTGCTGCTGCTGCACGGCGCGTTCTACTGCGTGAAGGCCAGCCTGGCGCTGGTGCCGGGCACCCTGCTCGACCTCGCCTCGTTCCGTGGCGAGATCATCCAGATTTCCCTGGTTGAAGGCGCCATGGCGATCATGCTGATCGCCCTTTCGATGACCGGCAGCGAGCGCTACCGCCGTGAAAAGCGCATCGCCCGCCTTGCCGCCCGCGACCCGCTGACCGCCCTGTACAACCGCCGCGCCCTGGAAGTCCGCGCGCCGCGCCTGCTGGAGAGCGTCTCGGTGCAACAGCCGGGTGCCCTGCTGCTGATCGACATCGACAACTTCAAGCTGGTCAACGACCTCTACGGGCACCCGGCCGGGGACCGTCTGCTGGTCAACCTCAGCGACATGATCCTCGCGCAGATCCCCGCAGACGCGCTCGCCGCACGCCTGGGCGGCGACGAGTTCGTGATCCTGCTGGGCAATGCCTCCAGCGAACAGATCGTCGCCCTCGGCAGCGCCCTGCGCGAACAGTTCCAGCACGAAGCCACGGCGGCCTTCGACACTCCGGAGCTGGTGACCCTGAGTATCGGCGCCAACCTCTTCGAATACCCGCCGGCGAGTCTGGCGGCGCTGATCGAACAGAGCGATGCCGCATTGTACGAGTCCAAGCGCGGCGGGCGGGACAGCATCAGGCTGGTGGACCGGACGCTGAGCCGGACTTGAGTCGATGAGGCTTACCAGCCTCATCATCTCGAAGGATGGTCGACGCGTGCAGGAGCTGCGTCAGCTGCGAAGGACCGCGCAGCGGTCCCGGATCCTGCCTATCCAATGAGCCTGGAGAACGCGGCAGACTGGGCACCGTGAATCCAGGATGCGGCTTGGCCAGAGGCTCGTGCGGGATGGTTCCGGGACCGCTGCGCGCACCTTCGCAGCTAACGCAGCTCCTACCTGGACTGCGCCGCATGGGTGGTTTGGGTAAACCGGACGATGTGTAGATACCCTTGCTCATCGCGGAGCGATTGTCTCGTCTCCGCTCCGCTTGGCTTTGGCTTTGGCTTTGGCTTTGGCTTTGGCTTTGGCTTTGGCTGTTGATCTTGCTTTTGATCTTGATCTGCCCGGCCTTCAGGAGGCTGAGTGGAGCATGCGCGGAGTGGGGGTAAGGGCCATGGATGGCCCGCAAGCGCCGTAGGGCCAAGGAGGGCCCGTCGGCGCGGCCCCCACGGAGCGTATGCGGAAGGAAGGAACCCGGAGCGAAGCGCAGGGCCGTATGTAGGTCGGGAGGCCCTTTGCTTACTTTGGGGCCTTTCCAAAGTAAGCCGCCGTGAGGGCGGAAAGGTGACTGCAAGTCGATAAATCGAATGGATATGTCCCCGATGCAAGGACCGAAAACCCAAAGAATCGGTACAAAACCGGAGGGCATACCCAAACAGATAGCGACTAACGGATCAGAACCGATACTTCGCCGTCACGTTGTAATTCCGCGGATCACCGACGAAGTTGCCGCCCACCGTGGTCATGATGCTGGAGTAGTAATCCCGGTCGAACACGTTGTTGGCATTCAGGCTGACGGTCAGGTGCTGGTCGACGTCATAGCTGGCGAACAGGTCGGTCACAGCATAGCCCCCCTGCTCGATCCCGGCGCTGGTGTAGATATCGCTCTGCACATGCAGCCCGCCGCCGACGCGCCAGCGGTTGAGGTCGCCCGGCAGGCGGTAGCTGGTGGCCAGCTTGAACAGGTTCAGCGGCAGGTTGGTGGCGTAGCGCTCGCCACTGGACAAGGTGCCGATCGGCGCATACTCCGACGGCTTGCGGTGCTTGGCGTAGTTGTAGGTGTACCCCGCCGACACCTGCCAGTCCGGCAATACCTCGCCGCTGACTTCCAGCTCGATCCCGCGGCTGCGCACCTCCCCGGCCGGGGTGTAGCACTCGCGACCGCCGCAGCCGCCGGCGAGCTGTTCCGGCAGGTTCTCCAGGTCGATCTGGAACAGCGCCACGCTGGCATTCAGGCGCCCGTCGAAATACTCGCCCTTGAGACCGATCTCGTAGTTGCTGCCCTCTTGCGGATCGAGCAGGCCACCCGTCGGGGTTTGGTAGTTCTGCGGATTGAAGATCCGCGTCCAGCTGGCATAGGCGGTGTAGGTGTCGTTCAGGTCGTAGGTGAAGCCCAGGTAGGGCGTGAATTCGCGGGTGGTCTTGTAGGCGTCATCCCCCGTCCAGGTGCCCGAATGGGTGGTCAAGGCGTACTCGTACCAGTCCAGGCGTCCGCCGGTGGCCAGCTTGAACCGGTCGGTGAGGCTGAAGCGAGCGGTGAGGTAGACGCTGGACTGCTTGATCTCGCCGTCCCGTGACCAGGCATCGGTGATCGCCGGCTTGGGCACCGACTTGCCGTCGAAGCTCAGCGGGTCGAACTCGTAGACCGCGCCCAGCGGCCAGCCGCCAGGGCCGTCGTCGATGTCCTGGTTGCGATAGCTGCCACCCACCACCAGCTCATGGGTCCGGCCGAACAGGCTGAACGGCCCGCTGGCGTAGCCGTCGAGGCTGGCCTGGGTGTTTTCGTAGTGGTACTTGCCGTAGCCGAAGCCGAGTCCGCGGGCGTTTTCGTCCGGGCGATAGAGGTAGGAACCGAACATGTTCATCTCGCTCTTCAGCGCGGTGGCGGCCAGCTTGCCGGTCCAGCCGTTGGCGAAGCGCCGGGTGATGTCGGCGAAGACCGTGCTGGTTTCCTTGTCCCAGTACGACCAGCTGGGGCTCTGGCGCCGCGAGCGGGGAATGTCGAAGAAACTGCCGTCGGGGTTGGTGCCGCGGCCGTTCCAGTCGGCGCCGGGGTTGTTGTCCTGGCTCCAGCTGGCCCCCAGGCTGACGGTGGTGTCTTCGTCGAGGTCGCCTTCAAGCACGCCATACACCAGGCTGCGGCGGTTCTGGTAGTCGTCGATGTAGGAGTTCTTGTCCTGCAGCGACAGCACCGTGCGCCCGCGCAGGCTGGCGTCGGCATTCAGCGGGCCGCTCAGGTCCAGCTCGGTGCGGTAGTTGTCCCAGCTGCCGGCACCGGCGCTGATGCTGCCCTGGAAGGTATCGGTCGGGCGCTTGCGCACCAGGTTGATCGAGCCGCCCGGGGAACCTGCGCCCTCCATCAGGCCAGCGGCGCCACGCACCACCTCGACGCGGTCATACATCGACAGCAGGCCGGTGGACAGGCTGGCTTCGTCGTACTGCACAGGGATGCCGTCGACCATCAGGTTGCTCAGCTGGAAGCCCCGGGAGTTGTAGCGCTCGCGTTCGCCGCCCCACTTGGTCACGGTCAGGCCGGTGGTGTACTTCACCGCATCGCCGAGGGTGGTCATGGCCTGGTCCTCGATGCGCTGGCGGCTGACCACGCTGACCGACTGCGGTGTCTCCCGCGGGGTCAAGGCCAGCTTGGTGCCGCTGCTCATGGTGCCGGTGGTGTAGGAGCCGGTGTGCTCGCTGGTGGCGCCGAGGTTGCTGGCGTTGACGCTGGTGGCGCCCAGTTCCACCGCGGCGCTGTCGGCCGCTTCCGGCAGGGACACCAGGTAGCTGCCATCGGCGGTCTTCTGCATCTTCAGCCGCGTCCCCCGCAACAGTCGCTGCAGGGCCTGCTCGACGCTGAGGTCGCCGCTCACGCCGGGCGCTTGCAGGCCTTGCGCGCTGTCGGTGGCGAACAGGATGCGCGCGCCGGTCTGCCCGGCCAGGGCGTTCAGGGCCTGGTCCAGCGGCTGCGCCGGCAAGTTGACGGCGTGGTTCGCCTCCTGGGCATGCAGGGTCGAAGCCAGGGTGATGCCGGCGGCCAGCAGCGACAGGCGGCGCGAGAATGCAATGGTGCTCATTTGACTCCCCAAGTGCAGGTTCGAAAGTGACCTTCACTGGGAGTGGCGTATGGCAGCGGGAGAATGTTGAGGTGTGAAATGAAAAATATTCTCTTTTCCGCTACCGCGCCCTGATTGTCACGCTGCCGTCGCTGTCCCGCACCAGGTTCAGCGGCAGGATCGTCGGCAGGCCATCGAGCAGCGCTTCCACGGCATCGCTGTCGAATTCGCCGGACAGCCGCATCTGCCCGACCCGGGCATCGGCCAGGCGGATCGGCGCCTGGCGGTAGCGTTGCAGATCGATGACCGCCTCCCGCAGTGGCGTGCCGTCGAAACGCAGCTTGCCCTGCTGCCAGGCGATGATCCGCGCCGGGTCCACGCGGCCGGTCGCGGTGAACTGCTGCGCGTTGGCCAACACCAGTTGCCCGGCCTGCATGCGACGGGCGCGAGCCGCCTGGTTGGACACTTCAACCTCGCCCTCGACCACCGTCACGGCCACCCCGCGGCTGTCGCTGCGCACGTTGAACACGGTGCCGATATCGCGCACCGAAACGCCCTGGCTGCGCACGATGAACGGCTGCGGCCCGTGGGCCACGGTGAAGGTCGCCTCGCCTTCGAGCAACTCGAACTGGCGGCTGCGCAGGCGATGTTCGATACGCAGGTGACTGGCGCTGTCGAGGATCAGCGAACTGCCATCGGCCAGCTGCCGGCTGTCGCGGCTGCCCACCGGGACGCGGATGTCCTCGCTGTACCAGGACGGGTCGAGGAACCACAGCCCCGTCGCCAGCACCAGCAGCGACAGGCCGCCGCCCAGCGCCTGCTTGCGCCGGCGCTGGCGCGCGGTCTGCGCCTTGGCCTCGGCCAGCAGCGCCTCGCGGGATGGCACGCGGTCGCGCAACGCTTGCTCGAAGGGGGTCAGGGCATCGCCGGCCGGTTTGTCCTGCCGGGTCATTTCGCCAGGGCCCGACGTGCCGGTTCCCAGTCGCGGACGATGGCGTGCATCGCCCGGGAAAAATGCTGGGTGACCATGTTCAGCGAGATGCCCAGTTCGGCGGCGATGTCCTTTTGCGGCATGCCATGGATGCGGTGCAGCAGGAACACCTGGCGCGCCCGTGCCGGCAGCGCCTCGACGATCGCCAGCAAGGCGTGCAGTTGCTGCTCGAAGTCGAGGCTGGCGGCGCCGTCCAGGTCGTGGACATGCCAGTCCGGCACCTCGGCGGTGAATTCGATATGAGCGGCCTGGGTGCGGTCGGCGCGGCGGCGGTCGATGGCCTTGTTGAAAGACACCTTGCGCAGGAAGGCGAACGGCAGCTTCACCGGCTGCTGGGGCGGTTTCTCCAGCAATTGCAGGCACACGTCATGGACCACCTCGCGGGCGAAGTGGCTGCCCTGGAACCGTCGGCGGATGTAGGCCACCAGGTCATCGTAGTGCAAGGCCAGGGCCCCGATCAGTTCGGGATTGGAGGAGGATTCGGACATGACGGGAACAAGTGTGCGAATGAAATTGGTTCGCATTATAGACATGGCGATTTGCTTGCCAAGCCATCAGGGTTGAATATCGGGATCCGCAATCATCACTGGAGAAGGCCATGACCGCAGTGCCGTTGTACCTGGATGACCTGAAGGTGGGCGATGTCTTCGTCAGCGCCGACCACCTGCTGGATGCCGACCAGATCGTCGCATTTGCCCGGCAATTCGATCCGCAACCCTTCCATGTCGACGCCGAGGCGGCCAAGGACAGTTTCTTCCAGGGCTTGGCCGCCAGCGGCTGGCACACCGCGGCGATCACCATGAAGCTGCTGGTGCAGAGCCTGCCCCTGGCCCGCGGGGTGATCGGCGCCGGCGGGGAGATCAGTTGGCCCCAGGCGACCCGGCCGGGGGATGTGCTCAAGGTCACCAGCACGGTGCTGGATATCCGGCCGTCGCGGTCGAAGCCGGATCGGGGGATGGTGGTGGTGCAGTCGCTGACCAGCAACCAGCGGGACGAGGTGTGCCAGAAGCTGACCTCGAAAGTGCTGTGCTTCCGGCGATGATCGTCCTGAGCCCGCTGCGGGCTGAACAATGGCCGTTGTATCGCGACCTGCGCCTGCGCGCGTTGCAGGATTCGCCGGAGGCATTCGGCAGTACCTTCGAGGCGGAAGCGCTGAGGACGGATGAGGAATGGACACAGCGGGCGATCGGGCGGCGGCTGGCGACGCCGACCAGGCCTGGCTCGCCCTCCATGGCGAGGAGCCCTGCGGCCTGGTCTGGGGCAAGCGGGTTGCCGAGGATACGGTGGAGGTGTTCCAGATGTGGGTCGATCCGCGAGCCCGGGGGTTGGGTGCCGGAGGACGCTTGCTCGGAGCGGTCGTTGCCTGGGCGCGGGGGCTTGGCGTCACCAGGGTATGCCTGGGTGTGACGGTGGGCGAGTCGGCGGCCGCCCGGCTTTATCGGGCCCATGGATTCCGGCCGGTCGGGGCATTGGAGCCTTTGCGCGAAGGGTCACCGCTGATGTGCCAGGCCATGGAATCGAGGCTGGACTGACCGGAGTCGACAAGACAACACAGGCCTTGTGGGAGCGGATTCATCCGCGATCGGCGGCGAAGCCGTCGTAGAAACTAAGTCCCCTATCTGCCTGAAACACCGAGGACACCGAGTTTACGACGGCTTCGCCGCCGATCGCGGCGGTCCGGCGCCCCGGTAAATCCGCTCCTACACCGACTGCGTTGCACCACACCAACGACGTTAGATACCTCCCCCGGGTGCAACATCTTGTTATCTCCTCCCACTTGAGCCAACAATATAGAGAATAATTCTCAATACCTTGTCCCGGCCCATGTCCACATCCGACCCCACCGCCCTGCACCACCTCTACCAGCAACACAACGGCTGGCTGAACCATTGGCTGCGCACGCGCCTGGGCAACTCCAGCGATGCCGCCGACCTGGCCCAGGACACCTTCGTCCGCGTCCTCGCCGCGCGCAATATCGAGGCGATCCGCGAGCCGCGCACCTACCTCAGCGCCATCGCCCGCGCGCTGATGATCGACCGCTTCCGCCGCAACGCGGTGGAACAGGCCTACCTCGACGCCCTGGCCCTGCGTCCGGAAGCCGTGGACATCTCCCCGGAAACCCGCCTGCTGATCATCGAGACACTGACCGCCATCGACAGCATGCTCGACGAGCTCGGCGAGCGCACCCGCGAGATCTTCCTCGCCGTGCAACTGGAGGGCCACAGCTATGTGGCCGTGGGCGAGCGCCTCGGGGTCTCGGTGACCACGGTGAAGAAGCACATGGTCCGCGCCATCACCCAGTGCCTGCTGCTGGCCCAGGGCTGAGCCATGCTCGATCGCGAAGTGCTGGAAGCCGCCGCCACCTGGTACGTCAACCTCAGCGCCGCCCCCGCCGACGAGGGCGAGCGCAAGGCCTGGCGCCTGTGGCTGGCGCAGGACGTGCGCCACGCCGAGGCCTGGACCCAGGTCGAGCAACTGCAACAGCGCATGGCCCTGCTCTCCCCGGAAACCGCCCTGCCCGCCCTGGCCGATGTGCGCGCCCGCCGCCGTGCGGTGCACAAGGTCCTCGGCCTGCTGCTGATGGCCGGGGCCGGCGGTGCCAGCCTGCTGGCGGTGGAGCCGCTGTCCTCGCGCATGGCCCAGTACCGCACGGCCAAGGGCGAGCGGCGCCAGTTGCAGTTGGTCGACGGCAGCCAGCTGACCCTCAACACCGACAGCGCCGTGGACGTGCACTACGGCAGCGAGCTGCGGGAAATCCGCCTGCATCGCGGCGAACTGCTGCTGCAGACCGCCAGCGACCCGGCGTGCAGGCCGTTGCTGGTGCATACCGGGCAAGGCAGCGTACGCGCCCTCGGTACCCGTTTCAGCGTGTACAGCCATGATGATCGCAGCGACGTGCAGGTGTTCGAGCACGCCGTTGAACTGCGCGCCGCCGCCAGGCCCGACGCCGTGGTGCGCCTGGAAGCCGGGCAACAGGCCAGCTTCGACGCACTCGGCATCGCCCCGCCCCGCCCCCTGGACGACAGCAGCGACGCCTGGACCCGCGGCATGCTCATGGCCTTCGACTGGCCGCTGCGCCGCGTGGTGGCCGAACTGGCTCGCTACCGGCCGGGCTACCTGGCTTGCAGCGACGCGGTGGCCCACCTGCGGGTGACCGGCGCCTTGCGTGTCGACGACACCGACACCGTCCTGGAAAACCTCGCCACCGCCCTGCCCATCCGCGTGCATTCGCTGACCCGCTACTGGGTGCGCATCGATGCCGCGTGAAAAAACTTCGCCTCCGGGGGTTGCCGATTTTCATTCTCATCCGGCCAAGCACTGAAGCGGCGATCACTGCCGTCTGTCTGCCACGCCAACCGAAGGAAATCCGCATGTCCCGTTCTGTCATCCAAGCGGCGAGCCCCCTGGCCCGTGCCGTCCACCTGGCCCTGCTGGGGCTGCTCGCCAGCCCCGTGGTGGCGCTGCCGAGCCTGGCCGTCGCGCAGACGCAGACGGCCCGCTTCGATATCGCCCCTGGCCCGCTGGGCGTCGCCCTCAGCCAGTTCGCCGCCCGCGCCGGGGTAACCTTCTCCTTCCCCAGCGAGCAGACCCAGGGCCTGACCTCGCCTGGCCTGCAAGGCGAGTACTCGGTGGACGATGGCCTCGCCCGCCTGCTCGAAGGCAGCGGCCTGCAAGCCCGTCGCGAGACCAACGGCAGCTACGTGCTGATGCCCCGCGCCGCAGCCGGCGACGGCGCCCTGGAACTCACCGCCCTGAGCATTTCCGGCAAGGCGCCGGGTTCCACCACCGAAGGTTCCGGCTCCTACACCACCGAATCGTCGAGCAGTTCGACCCGGCTCAACCTGTCGCTCAAGGAAACCCCGCAGTCGATCACCGTGCTGACCCGCCAGCGCCTGGAAGACCAGAAGCTCGATAGCCTGACCGACGCCCTCGACGCCACCACCGGCATCACCGTGGTCCGCGAAAGCCTCGGTGCCGACAGCACCACCTACCTGTCCCGTGGCTTCGCCATCCGCAACTTCGAGATCGACGGCGTACCGACCTCGGCGAACATGGACAACTACACGCAGAACACCGCGATGTACGACCGGGTCGAGGTGGTACGCGGCGCCACCGGCCTGATCAGTGGCCTGGGCAATCCGTCGGCGACCATCAACCTGATCCGCAAGCGCCCCACCGTCGAGCCGCAGGTGCTGATCAGCGCCGAAGCCGGCAGTTGGGACCGCTATGGCCTGAGCCTGGATGTCGGCGGCGCGCTGAACGATGCCGGCAACGTCCGTGGCCGCTTTGTCGCCGAGCAGAAGGACCAGCACGCCTGGATCGACCGCTTCAACCAGCAACTGACCACGCTGTACGGCATCAGCGAGTTCGACCTGGACGAGGACACCCTGCTCACGGCCGGCTTCAGCCACCAGATCACCAACAGCAACGCGCCGATGCGTACCGGCTTCCCGCTGTTCACCACTAACGGCGACCGCACCGACTTCAAGCGCTCGTTCAACACCTCGCCGGACTGGTCCTACTACGATCGCCAGCAGAGCACCCTGTTCACCTCGCTGGAACACCACTTCGCCAACGGCTGGAGCGGCAAGCTGGAATACAGCCACGCGCGCAACGACTACGACACGGTGGTCGCCTACATGACCGGCAAGATCAATCCGACCACCGGCGCCGGGGCCTTCATCATGCCGACCCGCTGGGAGGCCGCTCCGACCCAGGACAACCTCGACGCCTACCTCACCGGTGGCTTCGACCTGTTCGGTCGCGAACATGAGCTGATCGGCGGCGTGACCCTGTCTCGGCTCGAAGAACGCGACACGGCCAACTACGGCGGCTGGCAGCGGGCGACTTCGGGCTATGCCGGGACCATCAGCAACATCTTCACCTGGGACGGGCACACGCCGAAGCCAGTATTCAACAAGCTCGGTGACAGCGACCTGACCGAAACCCAGTACGCCGCCTACCTGACCTCGCGCTGGCACCTGAGCGACGCCGCCAGCCTGATCCTCGGCGCACGGGTGGTGGACTGGAATCGCGACAGCAAGAGCCGGCTGTATAGCACTGGCGCCGTGACCAAGGCCGAACGCACCGAGACCGGCATCGTCATCCCCTACGCCGGCCTGGTCTACGACCTCGACGACACCTGGACCGCCTACGCCAGCTACACGCAGATCTTCAACCCGCAGGGCAACAATATCCGCGACGTCAACGGCACCCCGCTGGACCCGCAGGAAGGCACCGGCTACGAGGTCGGGATCAAGGCGGACTTTCTCGATGAGCGCCTGAACACCAGCCTGGCGGTGTTCCGCGTCGAACAGGACAACCTCGCCGTCGCCGACGGCGGCAACCTGCAGCCCAGCGGCTTCCAGGCCTACAAGGCGGAAAGCGGGACCACCAGCGAAGGCGTGGAGCTGGAGGTCAATGGCGAGCTCGCCGAGGGCTGGCAGCTCAGCGGCGGCTACTCCTACAGCGTCAGTTTCGACTCCGACGACAAGCGCATCGTCACCGAGATTCCGCGCAACAGCGCCAAGGTCTTCACCACCTACCGCCTGCCCGGCGAATGGGACAAGCTGACCGTCGGCGGCGGGGTCAACTGGCAGAGCGAAGCCGGTTACGCCCTGAGCTACGCCACCACCCAGAGCAGCTATGCGATCACCAACCTGATGGCGCGCTACCAGATCACCCCGGCGCTGTCGGCCTCGGTCAACGTCAACAACCTGTTCGACAAGGAGTACCTGACCACCACCGCCGCCGGCCTGTACGGCGCGCCGCGCAACGTCATGACGACGCTGCGCTACGCCTACTGAAGCAGGCTGCCCACCGCGTCGAGGGAGCCTTCGACGCCGCCCGGCAGCAGTTTCAGGTCGGTGACCTTGCCCCGCGCCTCGACCTGCATCTTCAGCGGCTTGCCCTGGGCATCGCCGAGGATGCGGTAGGTGGTGTCGCCACGCACGAAGCGCAACTGACGAGCGGCAGCGTCGTAGTCGATGCGCTCGCCGTCGTTTTCCGGGTACAGCAGGACCGCCTCGTCGCTCTTGTCCAGGGCGACATAGGCCGGCTTGTCATCGTTCGGGCTCTTGAACAGGACGATGCGCTTGCCCGCCGGGGCCAGGCGGAACGACAGCAGGACCTCGGGCGGATGCTCGACATTCCAGTAGCGCCGGGTGCTGCTGACCAGCTTGCCGGCGCGGTTTTCCGCGAGGGTCTCGACGATCAGCCCGGACGGGTCGTTGTGGCCGACGGTGGTGCGGGTCTTGAGCAGCGGCTCGCCGTTTTCCAGGGTGTAGCTGCTGAACTCGTGCCAGCAGCAGCCATCCTTGGTGAACGCGCTGATCTCCCGGGTCTTTTCGTCCACCGCGAACAGCCCGCAGTAGTCCTGGGCCAGTTCGGTGAACGTGGCGCTGTGCCGGAAGCCGTCGGCGGTGCCGAGGAAGACCTGGTACGAGGGGCCGTGGTAGCAGCTGAACTGGCCGTCCATCAGGGCCAGGTCCTTGATTCCGTCGAGGTTGAAGTCCTGGTAGACCAGCACGCTCTGCTCGCCGTAGGGCAGTTCGTGGATATTGGCACGGACTTCCTCGGAGCCGGTCTGCTGGTCCAGCACCAGTTCCTCGGAGCTCACCTCGATCAGCGGCACGTCCGCCTGCTTGTCGTAGACGCGGATGATCCCGGGGCGGAACACCTCGTCTTGGTCGCTGATCTCCAGGGTGGCGCGGTAGCGCTCGGAGAAGTTCTCCAGCGGATAGGTGGACCGCGGCAAGCTCTGGAAATGCGCGCTGTCCAGCTCGCCACGGCTGTCGGTGGCGCTGGCGGACAGCGGCAGGAACGCGGCGAACGCGCAGGCAAGCAAGCGGAAGGTGGGGACCCGCACGGGGAGACTCCTGTCGGTGAGGCACAAAGCGGGGATTCTAGCGGCAAATCTGGCAAAATCCCCGTCCTACAGTGAAAGGAATTACACCGATGTCGCCCAACAAAGCCTGTGCCGTCCTCCTCGACCCAGAGGGCCGCCTGCTGTTGTTCCGTCACCCAAGGGGCGACGTGCAACTGGTCAAGGGCACCATCGAGGTCGACGAGCCGGCGCCCGACGCCGCCCTGCGTGAGCTGCGCGAGGAATCCGGCATCGCGCCAGCCCAAGTGATCCGCGACCTCGGCTGCTGGGATGCCAGGCATCATGGCCAGGTGTGGTCGTTCCAGCTCTGCGCGACGGACCTGGCCCTGCCGGAGCGCTGGTCGCACCAGACCGAGGACGACCATGGGCATGTATTCGATTTCTTCTGGGCGTCGCAGGATCGACTGCCCTTCGCCGACTGCCACCCACTGTTTCGCCGGGCACTGCGCCAGGTACTGGACAGGCTGGAGGAAGCATGAAAGGCCCGCCCCTCAACCGACCGCCTCTCGGCCCCCTGCTCAAGCGCTGGCGTCTGTTGCATCGGGTCAAGCAGAGCCATGCCGCCGAGCTGTTCAGGGTCTCCCAGCCGACCATCTCGCGCTGGGAGTCGGGACTGCAGGAGCCTGAGCCCGAGCAGCGCGCGCACATCGAGGCCCTGCTCCGCGCCCGTCTCGACAGCGCGGCGGACCAGGCCCTGGCGCGGCTGGTCAACGCCAGCGCGCAGCCGGTGCACCTGGTCTGCGACCTCAGCCACCGCCTGCTGGCCTGCTCCGCGTCGCGGGCGGCGGAGTTCAGCCTGCCGCTGGGCGAGTTGCTGGGGCGCTCGCTGTGGCCCTTCGTCACCGAGGCGATCGCCACCCAGGAAGCGCGCCTGGACAGCCTCGGCTGGCGCGACGGCCTGGCGCCGCCGGCGCTGGAGTTCGCCAGCGGGGCGAATGGTTCGCTGCTGGTGCCGATCCGGCACAGCCAGTGCCGCTGGACACGCATCATCCTGTCGGATGGCTCGGCGGCACGGATGGTCGAGACCCTCTGAGCGCCCACGCATATTTCATACGTGGACGCCCGCTCCGCGCCTGCGCAAGATGCCCGGTGAAACGAACAGCACAGGCCATCGCCGATGAACCTCCAGCACCTCCAGGGCAAACTCGCCTTTCTGCGCGAAGCCGAACGCCTGAAAAGCGTCCTGCGCAGCGCCCACACCTCCACCGGCCGGCAGGAAAGCACCGCCGAGCACAGCTGGCGCCTGGCCCTGCTGGCCCTGGTGTTCGAGGAAGACCTCGGCCCCCTCGACATCGCCAAGGTGCTCAAGCTGTGCCTGGTGCATGACCTGGGCGAGGCCCTGGCCGGCGACATCCCGGCCGTGCAGGCCCAGGCCCACGGCAACAAGGACGACACCGAACGCCAGGACCTGCTGACCATCAGCGCCAGCCTGGAACCGGCAATGCAAGCCAGCCTGCTCGCCCTGTTCGACGAATACCAGGCCGCCATCACCCCGGAAGCCCGGGCGGTGAAAGCCCTGGACAAGCTGGAGACCATCCTCCAGCACACCCAGGGCGACAACCCGGCGGACTTCGACTACCACTTCAACCTCGACTACGGCCGGCGCTACACCGACGCGACGCCATTTCTCGCCACCTTGCGCGGCCTGCTCGACGAGGAAACGCGAAAACTGGCTGAGAAGCAGAAGCGTTTTACCTTATAGTCGACGCCTTCGTTCGCATGGATGCCCGACATGAAGTACCTCGCCCTGCCCCTTGCCGCCGCCCTGCTGGCGTTTTCCCAGGCCAGTAGTGCCGACCCCGTGGACGAACAGTGGCGCACCTTGATCAGCAAGGACTTCAAGGAAGGTTGCATCATCCGGCTGAAATCCTATCTGGAAAGCAACGGCCTGAATGGCCGCCGCGGCGCGACCTGGTTCGTCGAGTCCTGTGACGGTCGCTTCGAGTATTCGACCTCCTACCTGCCAGCACCGCGCGCCAGCGAAGACTCGCCGTTGCTGGTCGCCAAGCGCGTGCGCCAGCTGCCGCCCGTCACCCCGTAGCCCGTTGCCGGCCCTGCTCCAGCGCCCCGCCACCGTCGGGCGAAAGGACAAGACTTCCCGGTGAAAAACCGGATAATGGCCGCCAATTTCGTTTCGCCCGCTACGGTACCCCCATGGAAATCAAGGTCAACTTTCTCGACAACCTTCGCCTCGAAGCCAAATTCGACGACTTCACGGTGATTGCCGACCAGCCCATCCGCTACAAGGGCGATGGTTCGGCACCGGGACCGTTCGACTACTTCCTGGCCTCCTCGGCGCTGTGCGCGGCGTATTTCGTCAAGCTGTACTGCCAGACCCGCGATATCCCCACCGACAATATCCGCCTGTCGCAGAACAACATCGTCGACCCGGAGAACCGCTACAACCAGATCTTCAAGATCCAGGTCGAGCTGCCGGCGGACATCTCCGAGAAGGACCGCCTGGGCATCCTGCGCTCCATCGACCGCTGCACGGTGAAGAAAGTCGTGCAGACCGGCCCCGAGTTCATCATCGAGGAAGTCGAGAACCTCGATGCCGACGCCCAGGCCCTGCTGATGCCGGCCGCGGCCGCAGGCGCACGCACCGTGATCCCGGGCAAGGACCTGCCGCTGGAAGAGACCATCGCCAACATGTCGCGGATCCTCGCTGACCTTGGGATGAAGATCGAGATCGCCTCCTGGCGCAACATCGTGCCCAACGTCTGGTCCCTGCATATCCGCGACGCGCAGTCGCCGCTGTGCTTCACCAACGGCAAGGGTGCGAGCAAGGAAAGCGCGCTGGCCTCGGCGCTGGGCGAGTTCATCGAGCGGCTGAACTGCAACTTCTTCTACAACGACCAGTTCTGGGGCGAAGACATCGCCAATGCCGAGTTCGTCCACTACCCGAACGAGCGCTGGTTCAAGCCGGGGCGCAAGGATGCCCTGCCCAAGGAAATCCTCGACGAGCATTGCCTGGCCATCTACAACCCGGACGGCGAGCTGCTCGGCTCGCACCTGTACGACACCAACTCGGGCAACATCGAACGGGGCATCTGCTGCCTGCCCTATGTGCGCCAGTCCGACGGCGAGACGGTGTACTTCCCGTCCAACCTGATCGAGAACCTGTACCTGAGCAACGGCATGAGCGCCGGCAACACCCTGGTGGAAGCCCAGGTGCAGTGCCTGTCGGAGATCTTCGAGCGCGCGGTCAAGCGCGAGATCCTCGAAGGCGAGCTGGCCCTGCCGGACGTGCCGCAGGACGTCCTGGCCAAGTACCCGGGCATCGTCGCCGGCATCCAGGGCCTGGAAGAGCAAGGCTTCCCGGTGCTGGTCAAGGACGCCTCGCTGGGCGGTGAATTCCCGGTGATGTGCGTGACCCTGATGAACCCGCGCACCGGTGGCGTGTTCGCCTCCTTCGGCGCCCACCCGAGCTTCGAGGTGGCGCTGGAGCGCAGCCTCACCGAACTGCTCCAGGGCCGCAGCTTCGAAGGCCTCAACGACCTGCCGCAGCCGACCTTCGAAAGCCATGCGCTGATGGAGCCGAACAACTTCGTCGAGCACTTCATCGATTCCAGCGGCGTGGTGTCGTGGCGCTTCTTCAGTGCCAGGTCCGACTTCGAGTTCGTCGAGTGGGACTTCTCCGGCCAGGGCGAGGATTCCAACGCCGACGAAGCCGCGACCCTGTTCGGCATCCTCGAAGGCATGGGCAAGGAGGTCTACATGGCCACCTACGACCACCTCGGCGCCGCGGCCTGCCGCATCCTGGTGCCGGGCTACTCGGAAATCTACCCGGTGGACGACCTGATCTGGGACAACACCAACAAGGCCCTGTTCTTCCGCGAAGACATCCTCAACCTGCACCGCCTCGACGAGGACGAGCTGGAAAGCCTGCTGGAGCGCCTGCTGGAGTCCGAGCTGGACGAGTACACCGAGATCAAGACCCTGATCGGCATCGAGTTCGACGACAACACCGCGTGGGGCCAGTTGACCGTGCTGGAGCTGAAGATCCTGATCCAGGTGGCGCTGAAGAAATTCGACGATGCCAAGGAACTGGTGGAGATGTTCCTGCAGTACAACGACAACACCGTTGATCGCGGGCTGTTCTACCAGGCGCTGAACGTGGTGCTGGAAGTGGAACTGGACAGCGACCTGGAGCTGGCCGACTACGAGGTCAATTTCCGCCGCATGTTCGGCGATGTGCGGATGGACGCGGTGCTGGGCTCGGTGGACGGCAGCGTGCGCTTCCATGGCCTGACCCCGACCAGCATGAAGCTGGAAGGCCTGGACCGACACCTGCGCCTGGTGGAGAGCTACAAGAAGCTGCATGCGGCGCGGGCAGCCTACAAGGGTTGACGCCGCTTTTCTGAACCAACCCCCATGATTGCGAATCTCTCCGAATGACACCCTGTCATTCGGAGGCCTCCCCGTGGACGACAACGTGATGAACGGCAGCCAGCACGGCGAACCGCAACGGGACGCCGATGGCTGGCTGCCCCTGGAAGGCTACGCCGCCCTCGGCGACGGCCGCTCGGTGGCGCTGCTGGGCTGGGATGGTTCGATCGACTGGTGGTGCGTCCCGCACATGGACTCGCCCCCGCTGTTCGACCGGCTGCTCTCGCCCCGCGAGGGCGGTCGCTTCGCCATCACCCCCGACTGCCACTACCATGTAGAACGCCACTACCTGCCCGGCAGCAACGTCCTGGAAACCCTGTTCATCAGCGACACCGGCCGCGCCCGCCTCACCGAGTCCCTCAACAGCGGCCCCGCCGGGCGCCTGCCCTGGGGTGAACTGGCACGCCGCGTCGAAGTGCTGGAAGGCCACATGGACTTCGCCATCCGCATCGACTTCGGTACCCAGGCCGATACCGTCAGCCCCTTCCTCGCAGCCAACCACAACGGCTGCGTGTTCCACGCCGGGCATATCCTCGGCCTGGTGCGCTACGACGAGAAACGCCTGGACGTACAGCGCATGGACGACCTCGGTGTGCGCGCCCGCCTGTCCCTCAACGCCGGGGACAAGACCGTGCTGGCGATCATCTGCGGCCGTGACGAGCCGCTGGTGGTGCCGCCACTCGACCTGATCGATGCCCGCATCGACGGCTCCCACCGCGAATGGCGGCAATGGAGCGACGGCCTGTGCTACGAAGGCGCCTACAAGCCCCTGGTGATACGCAGCGCCCTGGCCCTGAAACTGCTGCTGTCCTCGTCCACCGGATCGATCATGGCGGCGGCGACCACCTCGTTGCCGGAGCGCATCGGCGGCCCGAAGAACTGGGACTACCGCTTCGCCTGGGTGCGCGATGCCGGCTACACCATCGAGGCATTCCTGGGCATCGGCGCGGAACTGGAGGCCAAGGCCGCCTTCACCTGGCTGTTGCACCGGCTGGGCGAGCATGGACCGCAGGTACTGTTCACCCTCGAAGGCGCCATCGCCACAGGCACCCGCCCGGTGCACCTGCCCGGCTACAAGTATTCGCCGCCGCAGATCGGCAACGATGCGGTACACCAGGTCCAGCACGGCATCTTCGGCGATATCTTCCAGACCGCGCGCTGCTTTATCGACTGCGGCAACATCATCGACTCGACCAGCGCGCGGATCCTCTCCGGCATCGCCGACCAGTGCGCCGATCGCTGGCGCAAGCCGGACTCGGGCATCTGGGAGCTGCCTGAAGAACAGCACTACACCCTGTCCAAGATCGCCTGCTGGCAGGCCCTGAGCCGGGCGGTGGAACTGGCCGACGACGGGCACCTGCCGACCACCTGCCGCGAACGCTGGGACCGCGAACGGCAGCGCATCCACGACTGGATCGAGAAGCACTGCTGGAGCGAAACCCTGCAGGCCTATCAGTTCTATCCCGGCAGCGAGCAACTGGATGCCTCGGTGGCCCTGGCCGTGCATTTCGGCTATCCGGCCAGGGAGCGCCTGAGCCGCACCCTCGATGCCATCCAGCGCGAACTGGGCAGCGGCGCGTTCCACTACCGCTACAGCCAGGCCGATCGCGAGGAAGGCTGTTTCCTCGCGTGCACCTTCTGGCTGATCGAGGCCCGCGCCCTGCTGGGCCAGCGCGAACAGGCGACGCGCGCTTTCGAGGCAGCGGTCGCGGGACTGGCCCATGGGGTCGGGATCTATGCGGAGATGATCGACCCTCAGAATGGCAACTACCTGGGCAACCTGCCCCAGGGCCTGACCCACCTGGCGCTGATCCGTGCCGCACTGGCGATTGGCGGGCAGGAGCAGCCAGGACGGGTCACCCCAGCACGGGACGCAGGAACGAGCGCTCGTAGCTGAGGATGAACTTCAACTGCATGGCCTTGGCCACGGCCGCGATGCACTCGGGATCGGTCTCGGCCTGCCGGCGGTAGTGCTCGTACTCGGCCAGGCTCGGGAAGCTGAACAGGCAATAAGCGACGTTGTTGGCCCCCTCGGCCGGGAGGAAATAGCCGTGGTGCTGGCCGCCCAGGCGCTGGACCAGGGGGATCCACAGGCGGGCGTATTCCTCGAAGGCCGGGACCTGGTAGGGATCGATGAGGTAGCGGACGTGGCAGGTGATCATGGGATGGTCCTCGGCGATTAAGGCCCGCCACTGTATTCCAGCGAAGCCGGTATGGCCTTGAACGAAGTTGCTTTCTTGAAGGTGTGTTGCTGTAGGGGCCTCTTCGCTGAATGGGTATCTACACATCTTTTGGAGGAGCGCTGGACGAGTGGTCACTGCCTGACCGTGTGGGAGCGGATTCATCCGCGAAGGGCTGCGCAGCAGCCCTAAATCCATCCAGCACCGTACATCTGGAAGAACAGGTTCTCTCATTCAACCTTCCCAAGACCAGAATGAATTATCGGATGCAAGCAGGTAACTCGTGCTGGATGGTTCTGGGGCTGCTGTGCAGCCCTTCGCGGATGAATCCGCTCCCACCTTGGCCGTGTTCAGCCCTGAAGGATGTGTAGATACCCATGCCCATCACTGGCAAGCACCAGCCATCCATTCCTGCGGAAAACGGATAGAACCCTCCCCCGCCTCTGGCCAAGACTAGGTCCGTCGCCCACCGGCCCGTGCCGGTTGCGTGCCTTCCAACCAACCCGCTAGAGGTTTGCATGAACACCCCCGCGCATCAGCTGGCCACCTGGCTGAAGCAACACCAGATCACCGAAGTCGAATGCATTGTCAGTGACCTCACCGGCATCGCCCGCGGCAAGATTTCCCCCACCAACAAGTTTCTCGGCGAAGGCGGCATGCGCCTGCCGGAAAGCGTGCTGCTGCAGACCGTCACCGGCGACTTCGTCGAGGACGACATCTACTACGACCTGCTGGACGAGGCGGACATCGACATGTTCTGCCGCCCCGACCCGGAGGCGATCTTCCTGGTGCCCTGGGCCATCGAGCCCACCGCGATGGTGATTCATGACACGTACGACAAGCGCGGCAACCCCGTCGAGCTGTCGCCACGCAACGTGCTCAAGCGTGTCCTGCGCCTCTACGCGCAGAAAGGCTGGACGCCGATCGTCGCGCCGGAAATGGAGTTCTACCTGACCAAGCGCAGCAGCGACCCGGACTTCCCCCTGGAAGCGCCGATCGGCCGCTCGGGCCGCCCGGAAAGCGGCCGGCAGAGCTTCTCCATCGACGCCGCCAACGAATTCGACCCGCTGTTCGAAGACGTCTACGACTGGTGCGAAGCCCAGGGCCTGGACCTCGACACGCTGATCCACGAAGACGGCCCGGCGCAGATGGAGATCAACTTCCGCCATGGCGACGCCCTGAGCCTGGCCGACCAGATCACCGTGTTCAAGCGCACCATGCGCGAGGCCGCGCTGAAGCACAACGTGGCGGCGACCTTCATGGCCAAGCCGATCACCGACGAGCCGGGCAGCGCCATGCACATCCACCAGAGCGTGGTGGACGCCGAGGGACGCAATGTCTTCGTCAACGAAGACGGCACCATGAGCGAGCTGTTCCTCAACTACATCGGCGGCCTGCAGAAATACATCCCCAAGGTGCTGCCGATGTTCGCGCCGAACGTCAACTCGTTCCGCCGCTTCCTGCCGGACACCTCGGCACCGGTCAACGTCGAGTGGGGCGAAGAGAACCGCACCGCCGGCCTGCGCGTCCCGCCCTCCGAGCCGCAAGCCATGCGCGTGGAAAACCGCCTGCCCGGCGCCGACGCCAACCCTTACCTGGCCATCGCCGCCAGCCTGCTCTGCGGCTACCTGGGCATGATCGAGAAGATCGAGCCGAGCGCCCCGGTCCAGGGCCGCGCCTACGAGCGGCGCAACCTGCGCCTGCCGATCACCATCGAGGACGCACTCGCCGCCATGGAGAACTGCGAGGTGCTGGAACAGTACCTGGGTGCCAAGTTCGTCAAGGGCTACGTCGCGGTGAAACGCACCGAGCACGAGAACTTCAAGCGCGTGATCAGTTCCTGGGAACGGGAATTCCTGCTGCTCAGCGTCTGAGCCGCCCCGCACGCCGCACACAATAAAAATGAATGGACAGGAGCCGACATGAAACTGTTGAAACGTCTTGCACCCTTCGCCTTGCTGGCGCTGCCCCTGGCAGCCGTCGCGCAACCCAGCGTGAGCATCTACAACTGGACCGACTACATCGCCCCGGACACCCTCACCGGGTTCCAGGCCGCCACCGGGATCAAGCCGGTGTATGACGTCTTCGACTCCAACGAGACCCTTGAAGGCAAGCTGCTGGCGGGCAAGACCGGCTACGACATCGTCGTGCCGTCCAACCACTTCCTGACCCGCCAGGTGGACGCCGGGGTGTTCCTCGAACTGGACCGCAGCAAGCTGCCGAACTGGAAGCACATGGACCCGGCGCTGCTCAAGCTGCTGGAGCAGAACGACCCCGGCAACCGCCATTCGGTGCCCTACCTGTGGGGCACCAACGGCATCGGCTACAACGTCGACAAGGTCAAGGAAGTGCTGGGCATCGACCACATCGACTCCTGGGCCACCCTCTACGAGCCGGAGAACCTGAAGAAGCTGCAAGCCTGCGGCGTGGCCTTCATGGACTCCGCCGACGAACTGATCCCGTCCATCCTCAACTACCTGGGCCTGGACCCCAACAGCACCAATGCCGCCGACTACGCCAAGGCCGAAAAGCGCCTGCTGGAACTGCGCCCCTACGTGACCTATTTCCACTCCTCGAAGTACATCTCGGACCTGGCCAACGGCAATATCTGCGTGGCCTTCGGTTTCTCCGGCGACGTGCTGCAGGCGGCCAACCGGGCGCACGAGGCCGGCAACGGGGTGAAGATCGCCTACAGCATTCCCAAGGAAGGCAGCAACCTGTGGTTCGACCTGATCGCGATTCCCGCCGACGCGAAGAATCCCGACCAGGCCCTGGCCTTCATCAACTACGTGCTGGAACCGAAGGTGATCGCCGGGATCAGCGACTACGTCGGCTACCCGAATGCCAACGCCGACTCCAAGCCCTTCATCGATCCTGAAACCCTGAACAACCCCGAGGTCTACGCGCCCCAGGCAGTGCTGGACAAGCTGTATATCTCCAAGGCGCCTTCGCCGAAGATCATGCGCTTGATGACCCGCAGCTGGAGCAAGGTCAAGTTCAACCAATGAGCCGGAAACCGTCCATGAACCCACATGCCGAGCATGCCGCGTCGTACTACGCCGCCACCGCCCGCGACAGCCAGCCCTACCCCGCGCTCGACGGCGAGATCCGCGCCGACGTGTGCGTGGTCGGCGGCGGCCTGACCGGGGTCAACACCGCCCTGGAACTGGCCCTGCGTGGCCACTCCGTGGTCCTGCTGGAAGGCCGGCGCATCGGCTGGGGCGCCAGCGGGCGCAACGGCGGGCAACTGATCCGTGGCATCGGCCACGATGTCAGCGGCTTCGGCAAATATGTCGGCGAAGACGGCGTGCGTTACCTGCAACGGGCCGGCGAGGACTCGGTGACCCTGGTGGCCGAGCGCATCGCCAGGTTCGGCATCGACTGCGACCTGCGCTGGGGCTTCTGCGAACTGGCCAACACCCCGGCACAGTTCGCCGGACTGCGCGAAGAGCGGGACGCGCTGGCGGCGGCCGGCTACGCCCACCCCATCGAACTGGTGGAACCGCAGCGCATGGGCCAGGTGGTGGCCAGCGATTGCTATGCCGGCGGCCTGATCGACATGGGCTCGGGGCACCTGCACCCGCTCGACCTGGTCACCGGCGAAGCCCGTGCGGCGAGCGGGCTGGGCGTGGGGATCTTCGAGCAGAGCCCGGTGCTGCGCATCGAACATGGCAAGGAGGTGGTCCTGCACTGCGCCCGCGGCCGGGTCCGCGCCGATGCCCTGGTGCTGGGCTGCAACGCCCACCTCGACGAACTGGAGCCACGCCTGACCGGCAAGGTGCTGCCGGCGGGCAGCTACGTGATCGTCACCGAGCCGTTGCCCGAGGAACTGGCGTCCCGGCTGATCCCGCAGAACCTGGCGCTGTGCGACCAGAAGGTCGGGCTCGACTACTACCGCCTGACGGCGGACCGGCGCCTGCTGTTCGGGGGTGCCTGCCACTACTCCGGGACCGATCCTAAGGATATCGGTGCCTACATGCGGCCGAAGATGCTCAAGGTATTCCCGCAATTGGCCAATGTACGCATCGACTACCAGTGGGGCGGGATGATCGGCATCACCGCCAACCGTTTCCCGCAAGTGGGGCGGCTGGCGCAGCATCCGAACGTGTATTTCGCCCAGGGCTATTCCGGGCATGGGCTGAATGTCACGCACTGGACGGCGAAGCTGCTGGCGGAAGCGATTTCCGTGGGGCAGAGCCGGGGTTTCGATGTGTTCAGTGCGGTGCCGCACCTGACCTTCCCGGGCGGCAAGCTGCTGCGCTCGCCGTTGCTGGCGCTGGGGATGTTCTGGTATCGGGTGCGGGAGGCGCTGGGTTGATGTCCGGGTGATGTAGTGCTGCTGATGGCCTCATCGCTGCATGGGTATCTACACATCTCGGTCAAGTTAGGCGCGTACCTTGTGGGAGCGGGTTTACCCGCGATTGCTATGTTGAATTCACTGCCGTAATCGCGGGTAAACCCGCTCCCACAAGGTGCGCGCCGCTTTCTCAACCTCTGTTTCTCAACTTCGCTGAGATGTGTAGATACCCATGCAGCGATGAGGCCATCAGGATCAGCAGAAAAACCGGATCCTTACCCCCGCTTCAGCGTCGCCTTCGGATACTCCCCGAACAACCCATGGTACGACTGGGAGAACCGCCCCAGGTGCCAGAACGACCAGCGCATCGCCACCTCGGCCACGGTCACCTGCGCCGGGTCTGCCGCCAGCAGGTCGCGTCGCGCCGCATTCAGCCGGCGATTGCGCAGCCACACCGTCGGCGGCATGTCGGCATAACGCATGAACGACTGCTGCAGATGACGCACCGACACCCCCGCCGCTTCCGCCAGGTCGAGCACACCGAAGCTGTCCTGCGGGCAATCGTTGACCACTTCCTTGACCCGCTCCACCACCCGCCGCGCATGGCACTCGGCGCGCCCGCGGCCGCCCACCTGCAGGGCTTCGTCGAGCACCTGGAAGCAGCCATCGGCAATCTGCCGGGCGAACCCGGGCGCGTCCACGTCGACCTGGCCCTGCACCGCCTCCGCCAGCACCCCGCACAGCGAACTGGCAAAGCTGCTGCAGCCGGACGAGCGCAAGGGTTGCAGGATCAACTGGCGGAATTCGCTGGCGGAACGGTTCCAGGCCGCAGGCTGTTTCAGCACCACGGCGACTTCCCGGTAGTTTTCCGGAGTTACCCAGGCATTGCGGGTCTGGCCATCGAGCAGGTAGAGGGCGTTGTCGCTCATGTCGAAACTGAACACCAGGGCATCCGCCGGGGCATGGAATTCCTGCTCGACCCGCAGGTTCATGCGTTCCTCGTAGAGCTCGACGGCGGCACTCTCGGCATGCACCAGGCGCCCGTGGAAGCGTCCGGCGGACATCTGCGTGTACTGTTCCTGCCAGCCCGGCAGGGCCACGCGGTGTTCGTTCACCTCGTGGGCTTCCAGTACCTTGATCGTCATGCACGCACCCCGGATATTTATTCGAATTCTGGTCCGTTGCCCGGCCCCGGGAGTCCGGGGCCAAACGCCGTCAAGAATAATAAACAGGGATGAGCCGAGTCAAAGCGCCGATGATGATCGGCGCAGTTATTTCTGGCTCAGCGCGACAACGGAAACCCCGGAGGCGACGAAGGTCACGCCGGCGCCGATATTGAGACCATTGACCACCCGCGGACGGTTGCGGATGGCGTTGGTCAGGCTGGTGGCAAATACCCCCATCAGGGCAAAGCCCACCACGGTCAGCACGGCGAACCACAGCCCATAGACGAACATCTGCGTGGTCACCGAGCCCAGTTGCGGATTGACGAACTGCGGGATGAAGGCCAGCACGAACAGCCCCGGCTTGGGATTCAACGCTGCGGAGAGGAAGCCGGTGAGGAAAATGCTGCGCAGCGGTTGCCGGGCCGCCGGGGCGAAGTTGATCAAGTTGCGCGAGCGCAGCACCTTGATCCCCAGCCACAGCAGGTAGCCGGCACCGATCAGCTTGACCACCCAGAACGCCACTGCCGAGGTCTGCATCAGCAGGGTCAGGCCCAGGGCCGCAGTGGTGGTGTGGAACAGGATGCCCACGCCGGACGCCGCGCCGGAGACAATCGCCGCCAGACGCCCCTGGCTCAGGCCGCGGCCGATGGCCAGGAGGTTGTCGGGGCCGGGGGAGATCACCAGCAGCAGGCAGGCGGCGGTGTAGGCCAACCAGGTATCGAGCGGGAACATGGGCGGAACTCCTTTTCGTTTGATGGCAATTACCAGCCGGTTTCCTGGGTTGGCCGGGTCAGCGCCAGGTAGACCCTGCTCCAGGGCCGCGGAACGCGGTCACGCAGGGTCGCATCGGTGAGGTACAGCGAGAACGCCAGCAGCACGAACGGCACGGCGCGCTCCCACCACGGCTGGGTCGCCAGCATCGACGCGGCACCCACCGCCAGCACCACGACGGGCAGCACATGGCGCAGTACCAGCAGGCCAGCGCCGCGCCGGTACAGGCCAGCGGGCAACAGCGCACGGCTCAGCGGAATATCCACGGACACCAGCCATGTCGCGAAGCGAAAAATGACCGAGTACACCCCGATGCAGACAGCACCGCCGAAAAGGGAAAAGAACAGCCGCAGAACCACGTCGATAGTCGTCCAGCGCCACTTGGCAGGATCGTCCTGCAGCAGCATGACGGTGCCGTACATCAGCCAGATGTACACGAACAACGGCCCGAGACTGCGCGGCAACCAACGGCGCCAGCCCTCCTGGACGTCCAGCCCCAGCCTTGCGCACAGCGTCTGGCTCTGGCTCTCCACCTGATCGGAAACCCGCAGGCAGTGCTGCCATTCGCTCTCCGTGAAACGGTCCGCCAGGCGTCGCCGACGCAGGTCGTCCAGATCGTTGAAAACGAACGACAGCGCACGCTCCGGCCGCGGTCCGTCCAGGTCGCGGCGCAAGCCTTCGAGCTCCGCCACGGCCTTGCAACGGTCGAGCAAGCGGTGCCAGCGCCAGGGTTCGCAGGGCAGGTGACCGCGGGCATCGTCCCAGCCCAGCAGCTGGGAAATCCGCTCGAACAGCGCGGGCGACCAGTGCTCGCCGTGCTCCAGCAGTTCCAGCAAGCGCTCCTCGAACTGCTGGCGCCGGTCAAAGGACAGCAGCGCCTCGCTGTTCAACAGGCCAGGCAACACCTCCATCAACTGCCGCTCACGCCCTTCTTCCAGCCATTGGCGGATCAGGGTCATGGAGATTTCCGGCTCAGGCACAGCGGAGAGAAGGTAGTCGGCCTGCACCTCTGTTGCCGCTGTTGCCGCCAGCGACGCGGAGGGCGGTGCTTCCTCTTGCACAACGGCGGCCTCGGCCAGCAGCGGCTGCGCGGTGTCGCCCTCATCCTCGTTTTCGTATTCCGCCCGCCAGCGCGCCTCGCCCAGCGCCGACTCGTAGGCCTCGCGCAGACGCTGGAACGCCTCGGCGTCCTCATCGGGGCGGTGGACCTTCAACAGCCGGGCATAGGCGCGCTTGATCGCCCGCTCGTCGGCGTCGGCCTCCAGGCCCAATACTTCCCAGGCGTCCACGTCTCAGCCCTCCCGCTCGAACTGGGCCAGGTGTTCGAGAACACTGCTGTAGGCCTTGCGCACCTCGCGCTCGTCCTGGCTTTCCAGCGCCTGCTGGAAGTAGTTCGCCAGTTGCGCGATATAGGCGCGGCGCTCGCCAAGGTGCTCCTGGTACAGACGCTCCAGCCGCGCCAGCAACAGGGTGTTGGCTTGCTGGTCGCGCGGGTGCACCTTGAGTTCCTGCAGCGCGGCCAGGCGTTCGGCGATCTGCGTCTTGTCCAGCACGCCGGGGTTGTTCTCGATCACCAGGGAGCGGGTTTCACCGTTGATCGGCAAGTACACCTGGGCTTCCAGCAGGCCGTTGTTGTCGTAGGTGAAGCGCACGTCGAGATCGACCTCGCCGGCACGGCGCTTGGGCACCGGGATATCCAGCTCGCCGAGGAAGATGTTGTGCTGCACCAGGCGGCCTTCGCCCTGGAAGATACGCACGATCACGTGCTCCTGGCCGTCGGACAGGGTCGAGACCATTCGCGAACGGCTCACCGGCACCACGCTGTTGCGCTCGATGATCGGCAGGTAATGCCCACTTTGGTAACCCTGCCCTATCTGCACCGAGGTCTCGATGCCCAGGGTGTAGGGACATACATCGGTCAGCACCACCTCTTCCAGCGAGGCGTCGCGGGCCTTGAGCGCCGCCTGGATCGCCGCGCCCTGGGCCACCACTTCGTCCGGGTTCAACTGCATCGCCGGGATGCGCCCGAACAGCGAGGCGACCAGCTTGCGGATCAGCGGCATGCGCGTGGTCCCGCCTACCAGCAGCACCTCGCTGAGCTCCGCCGCCTTGATCCGGGCATCCCGCAGCGCCCGCTCGATCGGCGCGCGCAGGCGGTCGAGCAACGGCTTGACCACCGTGGCCAGGTCGTCCTGGGTCAGCTCCAGGAACCATTCGCGACCGTCGTCGGCCAGGGTGAAGCGAGCGCTGGCGGCTTGCCCCAGGGCGTGGCGCACCCGCTGCGCCTCGCGACGCAGACGTTGGGCCAGTTCCGGCCGGGTGACATCGGGCAGGTCGCGGTTGCCGATGCGCTCGACGAAATGCGCTACCAGCGCATCGTCGAAATCCTCGCCGCCGAGGAAATTGTCACCGGCGCTGGCACGCACCTCCATCACCCCTTCGAACAGTTCCAGCACCGACACGTCGAAGGTGCCGCCGCCCAGGTCGAAGACCAGGAAGGTGCTTTCCTCGCGCTGATGCAGGCCGTAGGCCAGGGCGGCGGCGGTGGGTTCGTTGATGAGTTTGTCGACCTTCAGCCCGGCCAGCTCACCGGCAATCCGCGTGGCCTTGCGCTGGGCATCGCTGAAATAGGCGGGGACGCTGATGACGGCTTCCGTGACCGGCTGGCCCAGGGCCCGTTCGGCATCGGCCTTGAGGCTGCGCAGCAGCATCGCCGACAGTTCCTCGGCGCGATAGGCGCGCGCACCCAGGCGCGTCTCGCGGGCGCTGCCCATGTCACGCTTGAACAGCGCGGTAGTGAGTTGCGGGTGGGTCTGCAGGCGTTCCCGGGCGATATCGCCGACCACCAACTGGCCCTGGTCATCCAGGCCGACCACGCTGGGGGTCAGCAGATTGCCGAGGGCATTGGGCAGCAGGCGGGCGGATTCGCCATCCCAGGCGGCGACCAGGCTGTTGGTCGTACCCAGATCGATACCGATGATCATGGTCACTTTTCCTTGCGGTGAAGCAGCGGCGGTCCATGCCAGGCCCGCGCCGCGGGGGGGGTTCATTAGAGCGGCAGCGATCAGGCGAGTAAAGAGAGTACGTCGGAAAACGCCTATTACCTTGTACGAAATAGCCCAGTCAGACTTCTGCCGCCCGGGTCCCGGAGTAAGTCGCTGTTTTAAAACCTGTTTTTTTGCAAAAAAGGCTTCACAGACGTAACAAATGTTGTTAAATTGCCGCCCATCCTGCAACGGGCCACAGCGTCCGTAGCTTCAGCAGCAGGATTCTGCATCAGGATGATCCTTCATCCGTCGCAACAGGGGCGTCGCCAAGCGGTAAGGCAGCAGGTTTTGATCCTGCCATGCGTTGGTTCGAATCCAGCCGCCCCTGCCATTCTTCTCTTCTATATTTCCCTCCTTGTCTGGTTCCGGTGCATTGGCACAGGGCGATCGGTTGTTCATATTTTTCTACACAGTGACCGGCTAGAGTGCGGGTCATCGGCTATTTCATTGGGTTTGCATCGCGCCCCATTCCCTTGTTGAGCGCCAAGTGTTAAAAATATCACCCGCTTTAGGCCAAGCCGTTGTGTAAAACCACACAACGGGGTATCCAACGAGAAAACAATTTGAAAAGCGTGATGTCCCTGCGTGAGGGAATCCCCTTCCCTGTCAACTGTCAGCCACCGGAGCAAGCTGCATGATCGAGGTCACCGAAGTTTCCATTGCCCAACTGCGTGCCGCGCTTGAGTCCGGCCAGACCACGGCGGTCGAACTGGTCACGGCGTACCTGGCCCGGATCGATGCCTACGATGGTGCCGACACCCCTACCGCCCTGAATGCCGTGGTGGTGCGCAACCCCGAGGCGCTCAAGGAAGCCGAAGCCGCCGATGCCCGCCGTGCCCGTGGCGAAACCCTCGGCCCGCTGGATGGCATTCCCTACACCGCCAAGGACAGCTACCTGGTCAAGGGCCTCACCGCCGCCTCCGGCAGCCCGGCCTTCGCCGAGCTGGTGGCCCATCGCGACGCCTTCACCATCGAGCGCCTGCGCGCTGCCGGGGCGATCTGCCTGGGCAAGACCAACATGCCACCCATGGCCAACGGCGGCATGCAGCGCGGCGTCTATGGTCGTGCGGAAAGCCCGTATAACGCCGGCTACCTCACCGCGCCGTTCGCTTCCGGCTCGTCCAACGGTGCCGGTACCGCCACCGCCGCCAGCTTCTCCGCCTTCGGCCTGGCCGAGGAAACCTGGTCCAGCGGCCGCGGCCCGGCTTCGAACAATGGCCTGTGCGCCTACACCCCGTCGCGCGGGGTGATCTCGGTACGTGGCAACTGGCCGCTGACCCCGACCATGGACGTGGTGGTGCCGTACGCGCGGACCATGGCCGACCTGCTGGAAGTCCTCGACGTGGTGGTCGCCGAAGACACCGACACCCGCGGCGACCTGTGGCGCCTGCAGCCCTGGGTGCCGATCCCGAGCGTGGCGTCGGTGCGTCCGGCCTCCTATGCCGAACTGGCGGTGGGCAGCAGCGCCCTGGCCGGCAAGCGCCTGGGCGTGCCGAAGATGTACATCAATGCCGACGAAGCCGCCGGCACCTCCGCCGAGCCAGGTATCGGCGGCCCGACCGGCCAGCGCATCAACACCCGCGCCTCGGTGATCGACCTGTGGAAACAGGCGCGCCAGGCCCTGGAAGCGGCCGGTGCGCAAGTCATCGAGGTGGACTTCCCGCTGGTGTCCAACTGCGAGGGCGACCGCCCGGGCGCACCGACGGTGTTCAACCGCGGCATCGTCTCCAAGGAATTCCTCCACCACGAACTGTGGGACCTGACCGCCTGGGCCTTCGACGACTTCCTGCGGGCCAACGGCGATCCGAAGCTGAACCGCCTGGTGGATGTCGACGGACCGAAGATCTTCCCCCACGACCCGGGCACCCTGCCCAACCGCGAAGGCGACCTGGCGGCCGGCATGGACGAATACGTGAAGATGGCCGAGCGCGGCATCACCCCGTGGAACGAGATTCCCACCGTGCCGGATGGCCTGCGTGGCCTGGAGCAGACCCGCAAGCAGGACCTGGAAGACTGGATGGACGCCATGGGCCTGGACGCCGTGCTGTTCCCCACCGTGGCCGACGTGGGCCCGGCGGATGCGGACGTCAATCCGCAATCGGCGGACATCGCCTGGAGCAACGGTATCTGGGTGGCCAACGGCAACCTGGCGATCCGTCACCTCGGCGTACCCACCGTCACCGTGCCGATGGGCGTGATGGCCGATATCGGCATGCCGGTGGGCCTGACCTTCGCCGGCAAGGCCTATGACGACTCCAACCTGCTGAAGCTCGGAGCGGCCTTCGAAGCCACCGGCAACCGGCGGATGATTCCCCCGCGTACGCCGGTGCTGGGCGGGTAAACATCCCGGGTAGGAGCTGCGTCAGCTGCGAAGGACCGCGTAGCGGTCCCGGTTCCGGGTCTACAGCCAGGCCAATGGTCTTCTTCCGGCTGCAGATCGGGAACCGGGACCGCTGCGCGGTCCTTCGCAGCTAACGCAGCTCCTACGCCCCCTCCTCCAACCGCTTCGCCGCCTCCACTCCCGCACTGCTCAACTTGATCGGAAACACCACGCTCGGTTCATGCCCCTCCACGGTCACCGGCTGGCCCTGGATCAGATGGCGTTCCTGCAAGGTCTTGAGCATCCCCGCCACCGCCTTCTCGCCGCGATAGTTGTCGAGGATCTCCTTGCCCAGTCCCTCCGGATGCGCGTGCAGCAGACGGGTCAGGACTTCACGTTCCAGTTCATCGTTACTCATGCTTGCCTCTCTCGACAGGGTGGTCTTCGTGGCTGTGACCATCACCCGTCGACGGAGATTCAACCGGATCGACGCCCTGCCAGCTCATCCAGCAGCACCCTGCCCCGCGGCCAGTCGCCCAGTCCGCTGCCGACATTGATATGGCCCAGCATGCCGACCTCGATGAAACGGCTACCCCAGGCCTCGGCACAATGACGGCTGTAGTCGAGGCTGGCATAAGGATCGTTGCCGCTGGCCACCAGGGTGCTCGGGAAACGCAGCGGTGCCAGCCCAGCCCCGTCGAAACCCCGCGCCTGGGCGGGAAACGCCGGGCCGCCGGGATCGGGGACAGCGACCAGCAAGGCAGCGCGGATCGGAGTATCGCTGAGCTGCGCCCAATGCACCAGCTGCAGGCAGCCCAGGCTGTGGGCCACCAGCAGGGTGTCCGGGCCGCTTCGCCGCACCGCCGCCTCCAGGTTCTCGACCCACTGCTCGCGCACCGGGTTGTCCCAGTCCTGGCCGTCGATCAGGTGCATGTCGGGCAGCGTTTCGGCCCACAGGCGCTGCCAGTGACCGGGACCGGAGTTGCCGATACCGGGGAGCAGCAGGATGGACGTACTCATTTGGTTCTCCATGAACAGGTGGAAGCAGCTTTATAGGAGCCTGGTCGTCGCCAAGATCAATAAGCTAAGTCATTTCCCCCTAATTGTTCGGACTTTTCCTACTTAATTCTCTAACCGTTACGCGCACTCTCTGGCCGGTTGGCCTGCATACCGCTCAACACGAAAGGCGTGCAGACCGTCTCACGAATTCAAGCCAGGAGGAAAGCCTGTAAATGGACGGATATTTCATTCGCCGCGGCGACAAGACCAGTTGCGGTGGCGAGGTCACCGGCGCAGACGATCTCATTACCTGGGGAGGCATCCAGCATGCCCGGGAGGGTGACAGCGTCACCTGCGGGGTAACCGGGAAGACGTACCAGATCCTGGGCGGCGTCAGCTATATCAAAAGTTCCGACCGACCTGTCGCCGGGACCCTGAACAGTGTCAGTGGTTGCCCCTGTCGAGCCACGCTCTATCACAGCTACACCCATGCCACTTATGAACCAGAGCACAGGCCCCTGACCTCTTCGCCCGCCCGGTCGGGATTCGCCCCCACGCGCCGGCCAGCGGGAAGCCCACCCCGCAGCACCGAACCAATGCGTGCGAATCTCACTCCGGCTCCACCGCAAGAGGAGTGCAGCGGGGCCTTCAGACTTCTCGATCAGCAGCGCAGGCCCTGTGGATTCCACACTTATACGTTGTTCCAGAACGGTGAACAGATCGGTCAGCACCAGTTGAACGATGAAGGCTTCAGCCATATCGGCACCAGCAGCAAACCCGCCATCGTGTTCATCGCCACCAACGCCCCCTCCCCCGTTCTGGAGTAATCGCCATGTCCCTTAAGGATTTCCAACAAACCACCGCATTGGGGCCCGATACCCAGTTCCTGCTGGAGAACGCTACGCTGGATACCTGGCCGGGAGGCCGACATCAGCCCAAGGAAATCGTGATCAATGCATTGCCGCTGACGAAAGTGCCGGTGGCGATGCGCAAAATGGGCTGGCATACCTCGGCTGCATTGATGCAGCGATGGTTCGACAGTCCGGGGTGGCAGATGCCCGAAAGATGGAAAGAGGAAGATGGTCAGCCCAAACCAATGGAACTGTCAGCAGCGCAATGTGACGAGAACCTCGTAACCATGAGTTGGGCGATGCGCTTTGATCGCTGCCGAGCAGCTGTTAGGCAAGCTGAATCCATTTTAACGACGCCAAACGCCATCAGTCGGCTCAAGGCCTTGCTGAAAATTGGCGGCTGGCAGGGGCAAGGAGTGTTCAAATTCGGCTCATCAACGCTTTCTGCTCGAGAAATGGACGCCTCGGCGCAGGTCAACTTTGTCCAGCTTGGTCGACCCGATGACCCGCTGGACGATATGTACGGTGCGCTGGGTGTAGCCACATTGAAGATTGGAGTTATTGGCGAAACGTTCAGCAGAGAGGATCCGACAACACGCCAAATGCGAAATTACCTCAAGGTCGAACGGATCGGTTTCTACATCCGCGATCACTATGACTTCAACGGCCTACAGTTCCTGGGTGTCTGGACTGAAGACCGGGTATTGACCAAGTCCGAGATGGCCCGGGCTGCGCTGCCCAGTGGTCAATCCATTTACAAGTGGTCAAGCGATCAGTTTGCGCTGATTCGAAATAATGACTTCAGGAAATACAGAGAGAAAACGGAAATGGGAGGGGACTATGTTCTCTACTCCGATATTCTCTGGCGGGATATCGACAAAGTAATCGACTTGGGAAATGTATCTTGATCAGGCGTTTCTGGAGAAGAGCAGCTATCGCCAGTCTTATCGCCTTCAGCTTGTGGTTCGCCTCGGAATGGTGGGAAAAGGGTCTGGCGTCTCCGTGGGGAGAAGCTAAACAAAGCCCGAACGGTTGCTCCAGCATCCAGGCATTCGAACCTTTTTGGTTGCTACCGAACATACTGCATGGTCAAGCCATTCCTAACGAGGGCGGCAAGATAAACTGGCCTCATACGTGGGAACTACCAGGTTTCTATCGCCTTTACGACAACTACAACGGTCAAGTCATCGGCGAAACTGTCATTTACGACCTGGCATTTTCCGGTGGACGTTTGAATTGGGACCAGGATGGCGGCGTGTGGGCCGGCATGACCTACGTCGGCCCCACCATTCGTGACTGCATAGGTGCCATACCTGAAAGCCAGCGAAGCCAGTAATCTGCGACCCATCAGTTGTAGCCGGCCGCGCTAGCGCAGCCGGCTTCGAACTCACCACCGGTACGTCAGATCCGCCGTCACCGTCCGCTCCGCCCCCAACAGGCATCCCACCGTGGCAAAGCACCCCGCCACATAGTACTTGTCCGTCAGGTTCTTCACGTTCACCTGTGCCTTCAGCCCTTCCAGTTGCGGATCGGCCTTGCCGAAGTCGTAGCTGACCATCGCGTCCACCACGGTGTAGTCCGGCACCTTGAAGGTGTTCTGTGCATCACCATAGGTGGAGCCGGTGTAGCGCACGCCAGCGCCGAAGCCGAGCCCGGCGAGCAGGCCGCCCCGCACGGTGTAGTCGGACCACACCGACGCCAGGTGCTCGGGGGTGCGTACCGGGGTCTTGCCCTTGTTGCTGATGCCTGCGGTGTTGGGGTTGTCCTTGCTTACCTCGACCTTGTTCAGGGTCCAGGAGGCAATCACGTTGAGTCCGGTCACCGGCTTGAGCACGCCTTCCAGCTCCAGCCCGCGGGAGCTGACCTCGCCTTCCTGCACGCTGTAGCTCGGGGCCGATACGTCAGTGGTCAGCACATTCTGCCGACGCAGGTCGAAGGCAGAGACCGTCACGTAGTTGTCCGAGCCGGTCGGCTGGTACTTCACGCCCACTTCATACTGCTTGGCGGTCTCCGGCTCGAATGCCGAACCGCTGCGGTCGGTGCCGGCGGTGGGGACGAAGGATTCGGTGTAGCTGACATAGGGGAACAGGCCACTGTCGAACAGGTAGCCGAGGCCGACCCGGCCGGTGAAGTCCTCCGCGTCGACCCGTTGCGGGGTGACCGTGGTCAGGCCGCTGGCGGCGACGAAGTTGCGCGTGTCGGTGTCCTGGCTGGCCCAGTCGTAGCGTCCACCGAAGGAGGCGACCCAGTGGTCCACCTTGATCTGGTCCTGCAGGTACACGCCCAGTTGCCGGGACTTTTCCGCGACGTCCATCAGGCTGGTGTAGCGCGAGGTGTCGATGGTCACGCTGCGGTCCGGTGCGTAGAGGTTGATCGCCGGGGCATTGCCGGTCTGTACCGCGTTGCTGCGCCGGCTGTGCTGGTAGTCGACGCCGGCCAGCAAGGTGTGGCTGAGCGGTCCGGTATCGAAATTACCCAGCAACTGGTTGTCGAGGGCGAAGTTGTCGTTGCCGTAGTCGCGCAGTTGGTAGTAGCGGTTGATGGTGGTGCTGGCGATCACCCCGCTGTTGCGGAACAGCTGGTCCTCGTAACCGGTGAAGTGGGTGTAGCGCGCGTTCTGGCGCAGGGTCCAGTGGTCGTCGAGGCGGTGGCTGAACTCGTAGCCGAGACTGGTCTGCTCGGACTTCTCCGAGTCGAAGCCAGGCTCGTTCAGCGAGCGGTGGCGCGATACCCGGCCGTTGGGATTGGAGCCGTCGAACAGCGAGTACGGCAGGTTGCTGGTGAACAGGTTCTTGTTGCGCTGGTACGACGCAAGCAGGGTCAGCGAGGTGTCCTCGTCCGGTGCCCAGGTCAGGCTCGGGGCGATGTAGACACGGTCGTCCTTGATCCCGTCGATGCTGTTGTCGGCGTCGCGGCCCAGGCCGACGAAGCGCCAGGCCAGGGTCTTCTGCTCGTCCAGCACATCGCCGACATCGGTGTAGGCCTGCAGGCGATCGTTGCTGCCCGTGGAAAAACCGACCTCGCGGTGACTGGCGAAGGTCGGGCGCTTGGACACGAAGTTCACCGTGCCACCGGGCGAACCCTGGCCGTAGAGCACCGAGGCCGGTCCCTTGAGCACTTCGATGCGCTCCATGCCGTAGGGCTCGGGCGCGTAGTAGCCGATCTGGTTGTTGCGCAGGCCGTCGGTGTAGGCATTGGTGTTCAACTGCTGGAAGCCGCGGACCATGATGGTGTTGTCGGTGGGGTTGTTGCCGGCGACGTTGGCGTGCACCCCGGCGGTGTAGCCAAGGCTTTCGCTGACCGTCTGCGCGCCTTGCACGGCCATGCGGTCGCGGGTGATCACCGAGATGCTCTGGGTGGTCTCCAGCAAGGGGGTGTCGGTCTTGGTGGCGCTGCTGGCGCGGGTCGCCAGGTAGCCGTCGACCGCCCCCTTGGGGTTCTGCGAGGCGCGCAGGCCGGTGATGCTGGTGGCTTCCAGTTGCAACGCGCCCTGCTCCGGTTGCGGCACCAGCACGTAGCCGGCAGCGGTGCGGGCAAAGGTGTAGCCGCTACCGGCGAGCAGATGCTGCAAGCCCTGCTCCGCCGCGAAGCTGCCGTGCAGCCCACCGCTGCGCAGGCCAGCGACCAGACGGCCGTCCACGGCCAGGTCGATGCCGGCCTGGGCAGCGAACCGGCTGAGCACATCGCCCAGCGCACCTGCGGCGATGTCGTACTGCGCCGTCGCGGTGTCGGCATGGGCCTGGCCGCTGATGCCCAGGGGCAGCGCGCAGGCCAGCTGGACAGCCAGAAGCAGCGGTTTGATCCGGAGGCGGATGCGTGGTTGCGGCATGGTGAAGCGTCTCCCAGTGTTGAAATTCATTCTCATGAACTTCAACGGACCATCGGGAAAAAGGCGAACCGCGGGGCGGTGTTTTTTTGAAAGGCACATTTCGTCCCGAGCTGAATTCCGAAGCAGGCAAGGCAACGCGGACTCTGTGGGAGCGGGTTTACCGGAACGCCGGACCGCCGCGATTGCGTCGGTGAATTCACTATCGCAATCGCGGGTAAACCCGCTCCCACAAGGTCTGCGCTTCACTTGACCGAGATGTATGGCAATGCCCGCGACCCCTGCTGTCAATGCGCGCGGATCGTGACCCGGGTCAGCCATGGCGTCAGCCGGGTGACTTCGATCGGCAGGCTGGCCTCCAGCAACTGCAAGGCGCGTTGCGGATCGTCCAGCGGCAGCGAGGCGAAGACCTGGATGGACGCCAGCGACTCGCAGTCGTAGCTGAGCACGCCGGCGTATTGCCGCTCCAACTGCTCCAGCACCTGCGCCAGCGGCAGCCCACGGGCCAGCAGGCGGTGCTGTTGCCAGGCCTGGTCGGTGGAGCCCGGGTCGATGCCCTGCGGGCCGTCGATGCCGTCGCGGCGAATGCGCACCTGCTGTCCCGCCGCGACCAGCGCTTGTGCCGGGCCCTCGCTGGCGCGGGCGAGCACCTTGGATTCGAGCATGCTCAGATCGGTGGCGGCGGCCTGCTTGCTGACCAGGAAACGGGTGCCCAGGGCGCGGATGCGGCCATCCTCGGTGATCACCTCGAATGGCCGCTGTGCATCGGCGGCGACCTCCACGCGAATCTCGCCACGCAACAGACGCACCTCGCGCCCGGTCGCGGTGAAGTGGAGGTCCACCGCGCTGCCACCCGCCAGGGTCAGCTGGCTGCCATCTTCCAGGCGGGTTTCGCGCCACTGCCCGGCGGCCGTGTCCAGATCGGCGAACAGCAACACGCTCGGGTAGTGCTGCCACCCCAGCCAGCCCGGAACCAGCACTGCCAGGGCAATGCCCAGGGCGGCGCCAAGGCGCTTGTTGCGCCGGTGGCGCTGGCTGAAGCGCACCTCGCCCTCGATCAACCGGTGCAGACGGCGTTCGCTGGCCGGTTGCTGGCGAATGCCGCGCAGGCTTTCCAACATGTGCTCCATGCCCCGGGCCGCCTCGGCATGGGCCGGGCTGAGCGCCTTCCACGCCTGGTACTCGTGCTCGGCCCGCTCGCGCTCGGCAGGCTCGTCGGCGCTGAGCTGCACCAGCCATTCGGCGGCCTCGACGGCCAGGTCGTCAGCCGCGCTCATGACGGATCGCGCAGCTGCTGGCAGTGCAGCAACACCTGGACCAGGTAATTCTGCACCATGCGCACGCTGATGCCCAGTTGCTCGGCAACCACGGCCTGCGGCTGGCCTTCGAGGTAATGCAGGAGAAACGCCTGGCGCGGCTTGGCCGCGAGGCCGTCGAGCAAGCGGCAGATCTGCTCCAGCGCCTCCAGGGTTTCCCAGATGCGCTCGGCACCGGGCGCGCCGGGATGCTCCAGGGCGAGCAGGCCGAGCTCTTCCAGGTAGGCCTTTTCCAGACGCTGGCGGCGAGCCCGGTCGATCAGCAGGTTGCGCGCGGTGGTGGCGATGTAGCCGCGGGACTGGCTCGCCTGGAGCAAGGCGTCACGGGACGAGAGGATCCGCAGAAAAGTGTCCTGGGCCAGGTCCGCCGCGTTGTGCGCACAGCCGAGCTTCCTGCGCAGCCAGCTGTACACCCAGGCATGGTGTTCGCTGTAGATGTCGTGCATCAGCTTGTTGGAATCGGCCACGGTGGCAGGGCTCTGGAACGGATGGGATTGAGAAGTTATCTCATTCGCAAGCGAAGGGCCATGGCAAAATTTCCAGCCCGATGACGGATGTGCGTACTGGCTCACCCTCGCCTGCTTGCGCAAGCCCGCCCCGGCGTCTTGACTCATCGACTCTCCCCCTCGCCAAGGACGGTCGCCGTGAGCACGCCAACGGATGCAAAACTCAGTGTCGGCGCCCTGACCGCGCTGGTGGTCGGCTCGATGATCGGCGCCGGAATCTTCTCCCTGCCGGCCACCTTCGGCCGCGCCAGCGGCGGCTTCGGCGCAATCATCGCCTGGCTGATCGCGGGCTCCGGGATGCTCATGCTGGCCTTCGTCTTCCAGACCCTGGCGCGACGCAAGCCGGACCTCGACTCTGGGATCTACGCCTACACCAGCGCCGGCTTCGGCAACTACCTGGGCTTCGCCTCGGCCTTCGGCTTCTGGGCCGGGACCTGCATCGGCAACGTCTCCTACTTCATCCTGATCAAATCGACCCTGGGAGCGTTCTTCCCGGTGTTCGGCGACGGCAACACGGTGGTCGCCATCGTCGTGTCCTCCTTGCTGCTCTGGGGCTTCCACTTCCTGGTCCTGCGCGGGGTGCAGGAGGCAGCGGTGATCAACAGCATCGCCACGGTGGCGAAGATGATCCCGATCCTGGCGTTCATCATCGTGGTGGCGGCGGCCTTCGACCGCGAGCTGTTCGCCGTGAATTTCTGGGGCAACCTCACGGCGCTCGCGCCGGAGCCAGACCTGGCCCATCTGGATGACTATGGCCGCATCGGCCATGCCGCGGCGGAGCTTGCCGTGGTGCCCGGGGAGTCGCTGTTCGAGCAGGTGCGCAGCACCATGCTGGTGACGGTGTTCGTGTTCCTCGGCATCGAGGGGGCCAGCGTCTATTCGCGCTATGCGCGTAATCCACGGGATGTCGGCATCGCCACGGTGCTGGGCTTCGTCGGCGTGCTGTGCCTGCTGATCCTGATCACCCTGCTCAGCTACGGCGTGCTGCTGCGCCCGGAACTGGCGGCGCTGCGCCAGCCCTCCATGGCCGGGGTGCTGGAGATGATCGTCGGGCGCTGGGGGGCGATCTTCATCAGCATCGGGTTGATCGTCTCGGTGCTGGGCGCCTTCCTGTCCTGGACCCTGCTGGCCTGCGAGGTGCTGTATGCGGCGGCACACGACAAGGCGATGCCGGCGCTGCTGACCCGGCAGAACGGCCATGGCGTACCCAGTGCGGCGCTGTGGCTGACCACGCTGTTCGTGCAGCTGTTCCTGATCCTGACGTTCTTTACCGAGGCCGCCTTCACCCTGGCGCTGGAACTGACCAGCTCGCTGACGCTGGTGCCCTATCTGCTGGTGGCGGCCTACGCGGTCAAGCTGGCACGCAGCGGCGAGACCTACGAGAACGGTGTCGGGCGCAACAAGGACCTGCTGGTTGCGCTGCTGGCGACGGCCTACGCGCTGCTGATGGTGTTCGCCGGCGGCTTGAAGTACCTGCTGCTGTCAGCGGTGATCTATGCGCCGGGGACGCTGCTGTATCTCAAGGCACGGCACGAACAGGGCGTGGCGGCGTTCAACGGGCGGGAGCGAGTGGTGTTCGCAGTGGTGCTGCTGGGGGCGATCGTGGCGCTGGTGGGGTTGGTCGGTGGCTGGATCGTGCTTTGATCGTGGACTCGCCGGCTCCCGGGATGCCCGTGCTCCGAAGCCTCGACCTAGCATTTTTGCCAGCTGCCGAATCACAGGCCCCTTGCTAGCATGCAACGAGCCTTTCCGATGAAGGATGGCCTCCTCCGGTACGCCGCAGAACAGGAGTGATTCCGCCCATGCACACTGCATATCGCCGCCGGTCTCCGGCGGGACCGGGCTTCAACGGCGAATACGTGGAACCTCAAGGCGTCCAGCTTCTCGGTAGTTATCGCGCCTACAATCCAGCCTTGATGCGCTTCCACAATCCAGACAGCCTGAGCCCGTTCGGCAAGGGCGGCTTGAATGCCTATGCGTATTGCCTGGGTGATCCGGTGAATCATGGAGACCCTACCGGGCACCTGGCCCTTTGGGCCTGGGTAAAATCGCATCCGTTTCGTATGGCCGCTGCCAGTTTCGCGACCGGCTTGGTCACTGTCACGGTCTCGGAGATGGTGCCGAACGAAGGTGCCAAGGAAGGACTTCGCTGGACATCGGCAGTACTGCTCGCTACAGCCCTCGCGTTCGTAGTGACCCCGCTGGTGAAAGACATGCATCGCATCATCGGTCATCGAAGGAGCGAAAGAAGAAGCTCCATGGCGCTCCGGGATGAAGCCATGCGTCTTTCCGTCAGACTCCCGGAGCGGCCTGCACCAGTGGTCGAACACCCTCTCCCCACCTACGACGACATTGCCACACAGCATCAGCTCAACTACGTAACACCGCCAATGAGCGAGCTGCCTAGCTATAACAGCCTGCATATTGAGCGCCGTAGATCCTACGATCTCGCCATGGCAAACAATCAATCAAGAGCCTGGGCCGATTCGATAAGGGACACCAGTGTTTGAAGGCTGAGCAGGCCTGATCGCTGGCAAACCAGCGACCAGGCCCTGCCCCCAGCAAACTACCTGGCCGGCCGCAGAATCAGCACCCCCAGTGGCGGCAGGTTCAAAGCCAGCGACAACGGTTGCCCATGGCTCGGTACTGCACTGCCCTCCACCACCCCTTCATTGCCGAAGTTCGACCCGGCATAGCGCTGCGAATCACTGTTGAACACCTCGTCCCAGCGTTCGCCGAACGGCACGCCGATGCGATAGCCCTCCCGCGGCACCGGGGTGAAGTTGGCCACCACCAGCAACGGCTCGCCACTGGCGCTCCAGCGCAGCCAGGCATACACGCTGTTGTGCGCGTCATCGCCGATCAGCCACTGGAAGCCCTGGGGCTGGCAGTCCTGTTCATGCAGGGCGCGCTCTTCCCGATACAGGCGGTTGAGGTCGCCGACCAGCCGCTGTACCCCAAGGTGCTCGCCGTACTGCAGCAGGTACCAGTCCAGTTCGCTGTCGTGGTTCCACTCGCGCCACTGGCCGAACTCGCAGCCCATGAACAGCAGCTTCTTGCCCGGATGGCACCACATGAACGCCAGGTAGGCGCGCAGGTTGGCGAACTTCTGCCAGCGGTCGCCAGGCATCTTGTCGATCAGCGAGCGCTTGCCGTGCACCACTTCGTCGTGGGAGATGGGCAGGATGAAATGCTCGGAATAGGCGTAGATCAGGCCGAAGCTCATCTCGTTGTGATGGTGCTGGCGGTGGATCGGGTCGTTCTGGATGTAGTGCAGGGTGTCGTGCATCCAGCCCATGTTCCACTTGTACGCAAAGCCCAGCCCGCCCTGCTGCACCGGCTGGCTGACCCCCGGCCAGGCGGTGGACTCCTCGGCGATCACCAGCGCCCCCGGCACCTCCAGGGCGACCACCTCGTTGAGGTGGCGCAGGAAGTCGATGGCTTCCAGGTTCTCGCGCCCGCCGTGGCGGTTGGGCACCCATTCGCCGGCCTTGCGCGAGTAGTCGCGATAGAGCATCGAGGCCACCGCGTCGACCCGCAGCCCGTCGACATGGAACTCGCGCAGCCAGTGCAGCGCCGAGGCGAGCATGAAGCCGTGCACCTCGGTGCGACCGAGGTTGTAGATCAGCGTGTCCCAGTCCTGGTGGAAGCCTTCCAGGGGGTTGTCGTACTCGTACAGCGCGGTGCCGTCGAAGCGGCTGAGGCCGTGGCTGTCGGTGGGGAAATGCGCCGGTACCCAGTCGAGGATCACGCCGATGCGCGCCTGGTGGCAGGCATCGATGAAAGCGGCGAAGTCTTCCGCCGTGCCATAGCGCGAGGTCGGTGCGAACAACGACAGCGGCTGGTAGCCCCAAGAGCCGCCGAACGGGTGCTCCATGATCGGCATCAGCTCGATATGGGTGAAACCCAGCTCCTGCACGTAGGGAATCAGGCGCCCGGCCAGTTCACGCCAGTTGTAGAAGCGACTGACCTCCCCCGCCTCGTCCAGCTCGCATTGCCAGGAGCCGGCATGCAGCTCGTAGATCGACAACGGCGCCGCCAGGCCCTGGCGCTCGCCACGCTCGCGCAGCCAGTCCTGGTCGTTCCATTCATGGGCCAGGGGCCCGGCGACCTTCGACGCGGTACTCGGCGGCAACTCGGTGGCGCGGGCCAGCGGGTCGGCCTTGAGCGGCAGCACGCCGTCCTGCCCGAGCACCTCGTACTTGTAGGTCTCGCCAGCGCCCAGGCGCGGGATGAACAGCTCCCAGACGCCGCTGGCATGACGCAGGCGCATCGGGTGGCGACGGCCATCCCAGTTGTTGAAATCGCCCACCACCGAGACCCGCCGTGCATTCGGTGCCCACACCGAGAAGCGCACGCCAGCGACGCCGTCCACTGTCACCGGTTGTGCGCCGAAGCGGTTGGCCAGGTCGCGGTGGTTGCCTTCGCTGAACAGATAGAGGTCCATGTCGCCCAGTTGCGGACCGTAACTGTAGGGGTCTTCGGTGACCTGCTCGCCGCCGGCCCAGTTGATCCGCCAGCGATAGGCGCCCACGGGACCTGTCACCTGCGCGGTGAACACCCCCGGCACGCTGCCCTGCTGCAGCTCGGCGAGCACTTCGTCATTGTCCCGACCCAGCGCTTGCACGCTCAGGGCCTCCGGCAGATAGGCGCGCAACCAGGTGCCTCCTGCACCATCACCGTGCGCACCGAGCACTGCGAACGGATCGGCATGCCTGGCATTGACCAGGTCATCGATTTCGCCGCGGGCCAGTCCGCCTTGTTCCTTCTTGTGCACGCTCATCTACTGCTCTCCCCAGGTACTGACAAGCCCGTGCAGGCCATGCAAGGGCACGGCCAACCAGCTCGGGCGGTTTTCCGCTTCATAGGCGATTTCATAGGCAGCCTTTTCCAGGCTGAACAATTCCAGTGCGGCCTGCTCGCCGCCTTCCTTGAGCCAGGCATGCGGCAGGCTGGCGGTGGCCAGGCCATAGGCCTGGACGAAGGCGTGCCGCGAAGCATGCAGGTAGCGCTTGGCAACCCGCTGGCGGGCCTGCTGGTTGTCCGGCAGCGCGCCGGCGCCGGCAGCGCCGCGCAAGGCCATCGCAGCAGCGTAGTCGAAGGAACGCAGCACGCCGCTGACATCCTTGTACGGGCTGTGCCGGGCGCGGCGTTCTTCCAGCGGTCGCGCGGGCTCGCCCTCGAAGTCGATCAGGTAGGCGTCGCCTTGCACCACCAGTACCTGGCCCAGGTGCAGGTCGCCATGCACGCGCATCACCAGGCCGCCCTCGGCCTGCTGCGCCAGCTGGCCGACCTCGCGCAGCAGGCCGTCGCGCTGCTGCTCCAGGTCGTCGACCAGTGCCTTGCTTTCGTCGTCCAGTTCGTCCCGGTGTTGCACCAGCAGGTCCAGTGCGGTGCGCAGCTGCGCGGCGATCTGCTCGCCCCAGCGCTGGCTGTCGCTGCTGTCGCTGATGCGGGTCTTGAACGCCTCGTCATCGGTGGGCAGGGCCAGGGCCTGGTGCATTTCGCCGAGGCGCTGGCCGAGCAAGGCGGCGAAAGCAGTGAGGTCGTCGAGGGCATCGGCGGCGTGCGCTTCACCGCGTTGCGGCGCTTCCAGTTCGTCGCGGATGGCCCGTTCGAGGTTGTTCTGCGTCCAGTCCCAGGCATCACCCTGGTTGTTCAGGTAGCCCTGGGCAATGGCCAGCAGGTGCGGCTCGCCACCGCCGTCGACGCGGCTCAGCCAGCCCAGCAGCGGCGAGATATTGGCGAAGCCGGCGGCGGTCAGGTAGGCGCCCATTTCCAGTTCCGGGTGGATACCGCCATTGACCCGGCGGATCAGCTTGAGTACCAGGCTGCCACCGACCACCACCGAACTGTTGGATTGCTCGGCGGAGAGGTAGCGCACCTCGGAGTGTTCGTTCAGTTGCAGCGCGGCCAGTTGCGGCGTCGACTCGAACTGCAGTTCGCCATCGCTGCCTGGCAGGCGCACATGCTGCTGGAACGCCTGCAGCAGTTCACGGATGAAGGTGTCGAGGCTGAAGCCGTCGGTGATAAAGCCGACCTGACGCCCGCGCCGCACCCGCGCCAGCGCCAGTTGCTGGGGCAAGGCGCTGTGGATCTGCTCTTCGCCCACCAGGCCGAACGGCAGGAAGTAGCGGCGGCGCTGGCCGCCGCTGTCCACCTCGATCTCGCCGAGCAGTACCGGGCTGGTGGGGGTGCCGAAGCGCACGCCGTAGGCCAGGTGCACCTGCTCGATGGCCGCGTCCTTGCCGGCGAACCAGCGCCGGTTCGGCAGGTACTGCGGCAGGATGTCTTGTTCCAGGGTCTGCCGGGCCGGGGCCTCCAGCAGCTCTTCCATGCGTTTCTTGACGACCAAGGTAGTGAACTCCGGCAGGGTCTGCGAAGCCTCGACGTGCCAGCTCGGCATCTGGTCCTTCGGCGCGAGGAGGAACCAGTAGAAGCCGTAGGGCGCCAGGGTCAGCAGGAAAGGAAGATGGCCGATGGGCGGAAAGGCGCAGCCGCCGAGCATTTCCACCGGCACGCGGTCGATGAAGGGCGCCAGGTCCAGCTCCACGGCCTGGGCCGCGCGGGAGACGTTGGCTACGCACAGTACGGTTTCGCTGACGCCATCGGCTCCGGTGTATTCGCGCAGGTAGGCGAGGATGCGCCGGTTGTTCGGCGCGAGCATCTTCAGGGTGCCGCGGCCGAAGCACTTCTGCTGCTTGCGCACCGCCAGCAGGCGGCGGTTCCAGTTGAGCAGGGAGTGCGGGTCTTCGGCCTGGGCCTCGACATTGACCGTCTGGTAGCCGTACTGCGCATCCATGATCGGCGGCAGCACCAGGCGCGCCGGGTCGGCGCGGGAGAAGCCGCCGTTGCGGTCGATCGACCATTGCATCGGCGTGCGCACGCCGTCGCGGTCGCCGAGGTAGATGTTGTCGCCCATGCCGATCTCGTCGCCGTAGTACAGGGTCGGCGTGCCGGGCATGGACAGCAGCAGGCTGGTGAGCAGTTCGACGCGCCGGCGGTCACGCTGCAGCAGCGGCGCCAGGCGCCGGCGGATGCCGAGGTTGATCCGCGCGCGACGGTCGGCGGCATAGTAGTTCCACAGGTAGTCGCGCTCGCGGTCAGTGACCATCTCCAGGGTCAGCTCGTCGTGGTTACGCAGGAAGATCGCCCATTGGCAGTTGGCCGGGATCTCCGGGGTCTGGCGCAGGATGTCGGTGATCGGGAAGCGGTCTTCCTGGGCCAGGGCCATGTACATCCGCGGCATCAGCGGAAAGTGGAAGGCCATGTGGCATTCGTCGCCATCGCCCTCACCGAAGTACAGCTGGGTGTCCTCCGGCCATTGGTTGGCCTCGGCCAGGAGCATGCGGTCGGGGTAGTTGGCGTCGATCTCGGCGCGGATCTGCTTGAGGACGGCGTGGGTTTCCGGAAGGTTCTCGTTGTTGGTGCCATCGCGCTCGATCAGGTACGGGATGGCGTCCAGGCGCAGGCCGTCGACGCCCATGTCGAGCCAGAAGCGCATGACCCCGATCACCGCCTTCATCACCCGTGGGTTGTCGAAGTTGAGGTCCGGCTGGTGCGAGTAGAAACGGTGCCAGAAGTACTGCCCGGCCACCGGGTCCCAGGTCCAGTTGGACTTCTCGGTATCGAGGAAGATGATCCGCGTGCCGTCGTACTTGTCATCGCTGTCGGACCACACGTAGAAGTCCCGCGCCGCCGAGCCGCGCTTGGCGCGCCGGGCCTTCTGGAACCAGGGGTGCTGGTCGGAGGTGTGGTTGATGACCAGCTCGGTGATCACCCGCAGGTTGCGCTTGTGCGCCTCGGCGATGAAGCGGCGCACGTCGGCCATGCTTCCGTAGTCGCTGTGGACCGCCTTGTAGGCGGCGATGTCGTAGCCGTCGTCGCGCCGTGGCGAGGGGTAGAACGGCAGCAGCCACAGGGTGTTGACCCCGAGGTCGGCGATGTAGTCGAGCTTGGCCAGCAGGCCCGGGAAGTCGCCGATGCCATCGTTGTTCGAATCGAAGAAGGACTTCACGTGGATCTGGTAGATGATCGCGTCCTTGTACCAGAGCGGATCATCGATGAACGCTGCGGGACGGGGTTTCTTCGCCATGCTCGATGTCCTTATTCCGCCTTGTCCAGGCGCCAGATACCGAACGGCAGGTGCCAGGGTTCGATGCGCATCCACTGGGTCTTGCCATGCCACTCCCAGCGGTGGCCGTTCATCAGGTCCTGGCCACGGGTGACGGCGTTGTCGTCCAGGCCCAGTTCCCACAGCGGCAGTTCGAAATGCGCCTCCTGGGCGTTGTGCGGGTCGAGGCTGACCGCCACCAGCACATAGCTTGCGCCGTCCGGGTTGCGCTTGCCGAAGTAGACGATGCTGTCGTTCCAGGCGTTGAAGAACTGCACGCCCAGGTGGCTCTGCAACGCCGGCTGCTGGCGGCGGATGCGGTTGAGCTGGGCGATCTCGGCGATGATGTTGCCGGGCTGGTTGAAGTCCCGCGGGCGGATCTCGTACTTCTCCGAATCCAGGTATTCCTCCTTGCCCGGGATCGGCGCCGACTCGCACAGTTCGAAGCCCGAGTACATGCCCCACAGGCCCGAGCCCATGGTGGCCAGCGCGGCACGGATGAGAAAACCGGCGCGGCCGGAGTGGTGCAGGAAGTACGGATTGATGTCCGGCGTGTTGACGAAGAAGTTGGGCCGGTAGCACAGCGACCAGGGCGGCTGGTTGAGGGTCTCGAAGTATTCCTGGATTTCCGCCTTGGTGTTGCGCCAGGTGAAGTAGGTATAGCTCTGGCTGTAGCCGACCTTGCCCAGCCGGGCCATCATCGCCGGCTTGGTGAAGGCCTCGGCGAGGAACACCACCTGCGGATGGCGGCTGCGGATATCGGCGATCAGCCATTGCCAGAACGGCAGTGGCTTGGTGTGCGGGTTGTCGACGCGAAACTGGGTGACGCCCTCGTCGACCCAGCCCTGCACCACGTCGCGCAGGGTCAGCCACAATGCCGGTACCGCATCGGCAGCATAGAAGTCGACGTTGACGATGTCCTGGTACTTCTTCGGCGGGTTTTCCGCGTAGCGGATGCTGCCGTCCGGACGCCAGGAGAACCAGCCTGGATGCTCCTGCAGCCAGGGGTGGTCCTGGGAGCACTGGATGGCGAAGTCGAGGGCGATTTCCAGGCCATGCTCGGCGGCGGCGGCCACCAGGCGGCGGAAGTCCTCGCGACTGCCCAGTTGCGGATGGATGGCGTCGTGGCCGCCGTCCGGGCTGCCGATGGCGTACGGGCTGCCCGGATCGTCCGGCCCGGCCTGGAGCGCATTGTTGCGGCCCTTGCGGAACTTGTTGCCGATGGGATGGATCGGCGGGAAATAGAGGACGTCGAAGCCCATGTCGCGGATCATCGGCAACCGGGCATGGACATCGTTGAAGGTGCCGTGGCGGCGGGGATCATCGGTGATCGAGCGGGGAAACAGCTCGTACCAGCTGGCGAAGGCGGCGCGCTCGCGCTCCACGTCCAGGGGAAATTCCGGGCTGCGGCTGAGGTAGCCGCGGGGGTCGGCCTGGGCCATCAGCGCGCGGGTGTCCTGGGCCAGCAGCAACTCGACCTGCGCCGCCGCCGGCAGGCCCTTGCGCAGGCGCTTGACCAGCGTCGCCAGATGATCGCGCAGGGAATTGCCGCTGCGCTCGGCGCCGTGCTCCAGGTGCAGGCGCCCTTCTTCCAGTTCGAGGGCGATGTCCACCCCGGCGGTGAATTTCTTTTCCAGGTCGTGGCAATAGGTGGCGTAGGCGTCGATCCAGGCTTCGATCAGGAACAGGTGACGGCCCATTTCGCCGACGGTGAAAGCGGCCTCCCAGCGATCGTTGCCGAGCAGGCGCATCGGCTGGCTGTGCCATAGCCGGCTGCCGGCCTTGCGCCAGCTGAGGGTGACGGCCAGTACATCATGGCCATCGGCGTATACCTTGCTGCCGACAGTGACGGTCTTGCCCACTTCGGTCTTCACCGCATACAGCCCGGCGTCGATCACCGGTGTGGTGTCCTCGATCACCACCCGCGGCAGCAACAACGCCCGGGACAGGCTCAGGGGCTCGTCGGCGGGATTGTCGCCAGCGGCCATGCGCTCGGTTTCGAAAGGCTCGTTGCGGGTCATCGATCATCGCTCCGTTACGACGTGGCGGTAAGGATTGAGAGCAATGGCCGGCGCGGGGGTTCAATAAAAAATGAGCGATCTCGGGGTGCGGGTGGTCCAACCCAGGTGTGTCTTGTTGAACGCGAGGAAACGCCCGATGAGCATCCCTATCCCGGCGGAAACGCCCGATCCGAATATCGACGACCCGAACCTGCCACCACCGGTGCCCCAGGACGAACCCGAAGGCGTGCCGGTCAAGCCGACGGTGCCGCCCACGGTGGGGGACCCGCCGAGCGAGGAACCGCCGGTGAAAGGTAGAGAGTAGACGGGTTGGCAGAGTTTGCGGTGATCGGTGGGGATCTACACATCTCATCGCAATGCGGACAATGTGGGAGCGGGTTCACCCGCGATTGCCATGGTGAATTCACTATAGCAATCGCGGCGGTCCGGCGTTCCGGTCAACCCGCTCCCACAGAGTCCGCGCTTCATTGCAGTGATCAGCCGCGTTTCAGTTCCTCGATACTGATCTCGCGCATCCTGAACTTCTGGATCTTCCCGGTCACCGTCATCGGGAACTCCTCGACGAATCGGAAATGACGCGGCGTCTTGAAGTGGGCGATGCGGTTCTTGCACCAGGCCTGCAATTCCTCCGCCGTGGCGCTGTGTCCCGGGTGGAACTTGACCCAGGCCACGATCTCTTCGCCATAGCGATCGCAGGGAATGCCGATCACCTGGACGTCGGCCACCGCCGGGTGGGTGAAGAAGAACTCTTCCAGCTCGCGCGGATAGATGTTCTCGCCACCGCGAATGATCATGTCCTTGTTGCGCCCGGCAATGCACACGTAGCCGTGCTCGTCCATGCTCGCCAGGTCGCCGGTGTGCATCCAGCCCGCCGGGTCGATGGCCTCGGCAGTGGCGGTCGGGTTGCCCCAGTAGCCGAGCATCACGCTGTAGCCACGGGTGCACAGCTCGCCGATCTGCCCGCGCGCGACCACGTTGCCCTGTTCGTCGATGATCTTGCTTTCCAGCTGCGGCTGGGTGCGGCCGACGCTGGTCACGCGCAGTTCCAGCTCGTCGTCGGCACTGGTCTGCATCGATACCGGGCTGGTCTCGGTCATGCCGTAGGCGATCTGCACCTCGCTCATGTGCAGTTCGCTGATGACCCGGCGCATCACCTCGATCGGGCAGGTGGCACCGGCCATGATCCCGGTGCGCAGGCTGGACAGGTCGTAATCGGCACGCTGGGGCTGGTCGAGCACGGCGATGAACATGGTCGGCACGCCATACAGCGCGGTGGCGCGCTCGTCGGCCACGGCCTGCAGGGTCAGCGCCGGGTCGAAGGCGTCGTTGGGGTAGATCATGGTGCTGCCGTGGGTCATGCAGCCCAGGTTGCCCATGACCATGCCGAAGCAGTGGTACAGCGGCACCGGGATCACCAGGCGGTCGTGCTCGGTCAGGCCGAGGCTTTCGCCGACCATGTAGCCGTTGTTGAGGATGTTGTAGTGACTGAGGGTCGCACCCTTGGGGAAGCCGGTGGTGCCGGAGGTGTACTGGATGTTCACCGCCTGGTCGAACTGCAGGCTCTGCTGGCGGGCGTCGAGGTCCGCCACGCTGACCCGCTGCGCCTGCTCCGCCAGGCTGTTCCAGGCGAGGAACCCGCTGGGCGGCTCGGCAGCCAGGCTGATGACCCCGCGCAGGTCCGGCAGGCGCTCGCAGTTGAACTGCCCCGGCGCATGATGGGCGATCTCCGGCAGCAGCTCGGCGAGCATGCCGTGGTAGTCCGAACTCTTGAACGCCCCGGCGCAGACCAGCCACTGGCAGCCGGACTGCTTCAGGGCATATTCCAGCTCGCTGGTGCGATAGGCCGGATTGATGTTGACCAGGATGATCCCCGCCTTGGCGCTGGCGAACTGGGCGATGCACCACTGCGCGCAGTTGGGCGCCCAGATGCCGAGGCGGTCGCCGGTCTTCAGGCCGAGGGCCATGAAGGCGCGGGCATGCAGGTCGACGGCGGCGGCCAGTTCGGCCCAGGTGTAGCGCAGCTGCTGATGGCGGACCACCAGCGCTTCGCGCTCGGCGAAGCGCGCTACCGTCCGGTCGAATGCCTGGCCGATGGTCATGGCCAGCAAGGGCTTGTCCTGGCGGCCCTGGGTGTAGCTCGGTTGATTCATGGCGATCCCTAAATTGTGATTGTTCTGGGAGCTGATCGGGGCGCGAACTACTCTGGCCTAAATTAACGTTAACGTAAAGGTCATGCGGATCATTGACAGTACAAGGACTCAGGTTTACGTTAACGTAAAGGTGATATCCAAGACCCCACCCCTCCAAGAACTGACAATAGAAGGTGCCCGCATGCTGTATCCCTCCCTGAACTTCGCCCTGGGCGAAACCATCGACATGCTCCGCGACCAGGTACAGACCTTCGTCGCCGCCGAGCTGGCACCCCGCGCTGCACAGATCGACCACGACAACCTGTTCCCCGCCGACATGTGGCGCAAGTTCGGCGACATGGGCCTGCTCGGCGTGACCGTCAGCGAGGAATACGGCGGTGCCGGCCTGGGCTACCTGGCGCATGTCGTGGCCATGGAGGAAATCAGCCGCGGTTCGGCATCGGTGGCCCTCTCCTACGGCGCCCACTCCAACCTCTGCGTCAACCAGATCAACCGCAACGGCAGCCACGAGCAGAAACTCAAGTACCTGCCCAAGCTGATCAGCGGCGAGCATATCGGCGCCCTGGCGATGAGCGAGCCGAATGCCGGTTCCGACGTGGTCTCGATGAAGCTGCGCGCCGAACAGCGCGGCGACCATTTCGTCCTCAACGGCAGCAAGACCTGGATCACCAACGGCCCCGACGCCAACACCTACGTGATCTACGCCAAGACCGACCTGGAAAAGGGCCCCCACGGCATCACCGCGTTCATCGTCGAGCGTGACTGGAAAGGCTTCAGCCGCAGCAACAAGTTCGACAAGCTAGGCATGCGCGGCTCCAACACCTGCGAGCTGTTCTTCGACAATGTCGAGGTGCCGCAGGAGAACATCCTCGGCAAGCTCAATGGCGGCGTGAAGGTACTGATGAGCGGCCTCGACTACGAGCGCGTGGTCCTCGCCGGCGGCCCGACCGGCATCATGCAGTCGTGCATGGACCTGGTGGTGCCGTATATCCACGATCGCAAGCAGTTCGGCCAGAGCATCGGCGAGTTCCAGCTGATCCAGGGCAAGATCGCCGACATGTACACCCAGCTCAACGCCAGCCGCGCCTACCTGTATGCCGTGGCCCAGGCCTGCGACCGCGCCGAGACCACGCGCAAGGACGCCGCCGGGGTGATCCTCTACACCGCCGAACGCGCCACCCAGATGGCCCTGGAAGCGATCCAGATCCTCGGTGGCAACGGCTACATCAACGAATTCCCGGCCGGCCGCCTGCTGCGCGATGCCAAGCTCTACGAGATCGGCGCCGGCACCAGCGAGATCCGCCGCATGCTGATCGGTCGCGAGCTGTTCAACGAAACGCGCTAAGGGGCCCGAGATGATCCTGAAATCCCAGTTGAACACCCGCGCCCCGGACTTCGCGCAGAACAGCGCGGCCATGCTGGAGCAGGTCAACGCCCTGCGCAGCCTGCTCGCCCAGGTGCACCAGGGTGGCGGGCCGAAGGCCCAGGAACGCCACACTTCGCGAGGCAAGCTGTTGCCGCGCGAGCGCATCGACCGCCTGCTCGACCCGGGCTCGCCCTTCCTGGAAATCGGCCAGCTGGCCGCCCATGAGGTGTACGGCGAAGACGTACCTGCCGCTGGCGTGATCGCCGGCATCGGCCGGGTGGAAGGCGTCGAGTGCATGATCGTGGCCAACGACGCCACGGTCAAAGGCGGCTCCTACTACCCGCTGACGGTCAAGAAGCACCTGCGCGCCCAGGCCATCGCCCAGCAGAACCGCCTGCCCTGCCTGTACCTGGTGGACTCCGGCGGCGCCAACCTGCCACGCCAGGACGAAGTGTTCCCGGACCGCGAGCATTTCGGACGGATCTTCTTCAACCAGGCCAACATGAGCGCCCAGGGCATTCCGCAGATCGCCGTGGTGATGGGCTCGTGCACCGCCGGCGGTGCCTATGTGCCGGCGATGTCCGACGAAACCATTATGGTCCGCCAGCAGGCCACCATCTTCCTTGCCGGCCCGCCGCTGGTGAAGGCGGCCACCGGCGAGGTGGTCAGTGCCGAGGACCTCGGTGGCGCCGACGTGCACTGCAAGACCAGCGGTGTCGCCGACCATTACGCTGACAATGACGAACACGCCCTGGCCATCGCCCGCCGCTGCGTGGCCAACCTCAACTGGCACAAGCAGGGCGAGTTGCAGGTGCGCACGCCGATCGCCCCGCTGTACGGCGCCGACGAGCTGTACGGCGTGGTTCCGGCCGATGCCAAGCAGCCCTTCGACGTGCGCGAGATCATCGCCCGCCTGGTGGACGGCTCGGTGTTCGACGAGTTCAAGGCGCTGTTCGGCACCACCCTGGTGTGCGGTTTCGCCCACCTGCACGGCTACCCGATCGCGATCCTGGCCAACAACGGCATCCTCTTCGCCGAGGCGGCGCAGAAAGGCGCGCACTTCATCGAACTGGCCTGCCAGCGCGGCATCCCGCTGCTGTTCCTGCAGAACATCACCGGTTTCATGGTCGGCCAGAAATACGAGGCCGGCGGCATCGCCAAGCACGGCGCCAAGCTGGTCACCGCCGTGGCCTGCGCCAAGGTGCCGAAGTTCACCGTGATCATCGGCGGCAGCTTCGGCGCCGGCAACTACGGCATGTGCGGCCGCGCCTACGATCCGCGCTTCCTGTGGATGTGGCCGAACGCGCGGATCGGCGTGATGGGCGCCGAACAGGCCGCCGGCGTACTGGCCCAGGTCAAGCGCGAACAGAGCGAGCGCAGCGGCCAGGTGTTCAGCGCCGAGGACGAGGCAAAACTGAAACAGCCGATCCTCGACCAGTACGAACATCAGGGCCACCCCTACTATTCCAGCGCCCGCCTGTGGGACGACGGCGTCATCGACCCGGCGCAGACCCGCGACATCCTCGGCCTGGCCCTGTCCGCCGCCCTCAACGCGCCGATCGAAGCGACCCGCTTCGGCATTTTCCGGATGTGAGCGAATGACCGACTTCAGCACCCTCGAACTGATCAAGGATCCCCGCGGTTTCGCCACCCTCTGGCTGAGCCGCGCGGACAAGAACAACGCCTTCAACGCCCTGATGATCCGCGAGCTGGTCGTCGCCATCGACCGCCTGGCCAACGATCCGGGCCTGCGCTTCGTCATCCTGCGCGGTCGTGGCCGGCACTTCAGCGCCGGCGCCGACCTGGCCTGGATGCAGCAGAGCGCGGCCCTGGACTTCCAGAGCAACCTCGACGACGCCCGTGAACTGGCGGAACTGATGTACAACCTGGCGCGCCTGAAAGTGCCGACCCTGGCCGTGGTCCAGGGCGCGGCCTTCGGTGGCGCCCTCGGCCTGATCGCCTGCTGCGACATGGCCATCGGTGCCGACGATGCCCAGCTGTGCCTGTCGGAAGTGCGCATCGGCCTGGCCCCCGCGGTGATCAGCCCGTTCGTAGTCCAGGCCATGGGCGAGCGTGCCGCTCGGCGCTATGCCCTGACCGCCGAGCGCTTCAGCGGCAGCCGCGCCCGTGAACTGGGGCTGCTCGCCGAGAGCTACCCGGCGGCGGAACTGGAAGAGCGTCTCGAAGACTGGATCGCCAACCTGCTGCAGAACAGCCCACAGGCCATGCGTGCCAGCAAGGAACTGCTGCGCGAGGTCGGCCCCGGCGAGCTGACCCCGGCCCTGCGCCGCTACTGCGAGAACGCCATCGCCCGCATCCGCGTCAGCCCGGAAGGCCAGGAGGGCCTGCGCGCTTTCCTGGAAAAACGCCAACCGGCCTGGCAGGCCGAACCATCCGCCAAGGAGCCCCGCCCATGAGCCGTCCCGAGCTGACCACCCTGCTGGTCGCCAACCGTGGCGAGATCGCCTGCCGGGTGATGCGCACCGCCAAGTCCCTCGGACTGACCACCGTCGCCGTGCACAGCGCGGTGGACCGTGAAGCGCGGCACAGCCGCGAAGCCGATATCCGCGTCGACCTCGGCGGCGCCAAGCCGGCGGAGAGCTACCTGGTCATCGACAAGCTGATCGCCGCGGCCAAGGCCAGCGGCGCCCAGGCCATCCACCCGGGCTACGGCTTCCTGTCCGAGAACGCCGGCTTCGCCCGTGCCATCGAACAGGCCGGGCTGATCTTCCTCGGCCCGCCGGCCAGCGCCATCGAGGCCATGGGCAGCAAGTCGGCGGCCAAGGCGCTGATGGAAACCGCCGGGGTACCGCTGGTGCCCGGCTATCACGGCGAGGCCCAGGACCTGGAAACCTTCCGCGCCGCCGCCGAGAAGATCGGTTACCCGGTGCTGCTCAAGGCCACCGCAGGTGGCGGCGGCAAGGGCATGAAGGTGGTCGAGCAGGAAAGCCAGCTGGCCGAAGCCCTGGCCTCGGCCCAGCGTGAAGCGCAATCGTCGTTCGGCGATGCGCGCATGCTGGTGGAAAAATACGTGCTCAAGCCGCGCCACGTGGAGATCCAGGTGTTCGCCGACCAGCACGGCAACTGCCTGTATCTCAACGAGCGCGACTGTTCGATCCAGCGTCGCCACCAGAAGGTGGTGGAAGAGGCTCCGGCACCGGGGCTCGGTGTCGAGCTGCGCACCGCCATGGGCGAGGCGGCGGTGCGCGCGGCGCAGGCCATCGGCTATGTCGGCGCCGGTACAGTGGAATTCCTCCTCGATGCCCGTGGCGAATTCTTCTTCATGGAGATGAACACCCGCCTGCAGGTGGAGCATCCGGTCACCGAAGCCATCACCGGCCTCGACCTGGTGGCCTGGCAGATCCGCGTCGCCCGTGGCGAGGCGCTGCCCATCACCCAGGAGCAGGTGCCGCTGAACGGCCACGCCATCGAAGTGCGCCTGTACGCGGAAGATCCGGCCAACGACTTCCTGCCGGCCACCGGCAACCTGGCGCTGTACCGCGAAAGCGCGCCGGGTGCGGGACGGCGGGTGGACAGCGGGGTCGCCGAGGGGGACCAGGTGTCGCCGTTCTACGACCCGATGCTGGGCAAGCTGATCGCCTGGGGCGAGGACCGCGAACAGGCGCGTCTGCGCCTGCTGGCGATGCTCGACGAGTTCGCCATCGGCGGGGTGAAGACCAACATCAGCTTCCTGCGGCGCATCCTCGCTCACCCGGCCTTCGCCGCCGCGGAGCTGGATACCGGCTTCATCCCGCGCTACCACGACGACCTGCTGCCCGCCCCTGCCGCCCTGCCCGCCGGCTTCTGGCAGGCGGCGGCGCAAGCCTGGGTGCAGGGCCTGCCGGCCACGGTGCGCCAGGATGACGTGCATTCGCCATGGTCGTCGCGCCTGGGCTTGCGTGCCGGGGTACCGGCGCATGTCAGCCTGCACCTGAGCTGCAATGGCGAGCAGCAGGCCTTGAGCCTGGAGCACACCGCGCCCTCGATGTTCATCCTCGACGGCGAGCAACTGCAGGTAGATGACAGCGGCCTGCGCCGCCAGCACCTGGCGATCCGTCGCGGCGACACCCTGTACCTGCGCTGGGATGGCGAGCTGCAGGCCGTTACCGCCTACGACCCGATCGCCGAAGCGGAGGCTGGGCATGGCCATCAGGGCGGACTGACCGCGCCCATGAACGGCAGCATCGTGCGGGTGCTGGTGGAGCCCGGCCAAGTGGTGGAGGCCGGTACCCAACTGGTGGTGCTGGAGGCGATGAAGATGGAGCACAGCATCCGCGCGCCCCATGCCGGGACCGTGGCGGCGCTGTATTGCCAGGAAGGCGAGATGGTCAGCGAGGGCAGCGTGCTGGTGGCGCTGGAGGAAGTTGCTGGCTGAAGGTACGGCATGCACCGCCCCGTTTGGCAGCTGGCTTGCCAGCAATGAGAAACGGCGCCCTCGGGCGCCGTTTCTCATTGCGTAAGCTTCAGAACCGAATCCCAGCTTGAATGGCCACACCCAGCAATTCGCAGTCATCACCGCACAGGGTGATCGGGTAAGTCGGATTGAGCGGCTTGAGGAAGCGCTGGCCGCCCTCCACCACCAGCTGACGCAACAGGCCCTGGCCATTGCCCGGCACCCGGGCTACCACCAGCCGCCCTACCTGCGCCTCGACCCCGGTATCCACCAGCACCAGCATCCCCGCGGAAATGCTCAGGCCGGTCGGAGCGGTCATAGCATCCCCCTCGACCCGCAGCCAGAACGCCGTGCCGACGGCCTTGTAGTCGGTGATCTCTTCGGCACCCGGGGTATCTTCGTCAACCTCGGCCAGCCGCTCCCAATCCGACAGCGGGTAACGGAAGGTGGTCGGCAGGCCATAGTTGGCCGGCTCTTCCGCGGTGTTCAGCGTGGGGCGCATTTCCATCGGCAGCTCCAGGGCCACCAGCACCTCGTTCATGCGCTTCAGCGACAGCTCACGCTCGCCACGCAGCCACAGGCCGACACACCCCTGGGTAACGCCCACGCGCTCGGCCAGCTTTTCCTGGGTGAGCTTGAGCTCACTCATCCGTTTCTTGGTTAGTGCGATCCAGTTTTCCATCGCAGGCACGATACGGACTACCCGATGACGCTCAATACATAAATTGTAGTATTTAAAACCCTGAAAGAAATACGACGGGTATTATATTTCCCTGGCACTTTTCCACGACCTTCAAGGAAGACCGATTCATGAGCAATTCTTCGTTTAGCCAGCTGGACAGCGACGCTGCCCGTCGTGCCATGGACTACTACTTCAACCCTGCCCCGGAGCACTCGCCGGCGGGGGAAGACATGCAACTGGTGGTGGCGCGCCACGACCTCACTGCGGAAACCGCCGCGGCCCAGGCCGAGTGGTTGCTGCGCTGCGCGTCATCCAGCGCCTGGGAAGCAGCCCAGCGCATGCGCGACAAGGGGCAGGACCAGATGCTGATGGTCATGCACCTGCTCAACCTGGGCCGGGCGATGCTCGACCACAGCCAGCGGCTTGCGGCCAAACGCGAAGGGGAATCGGGTCAGGAATAGTGTCGAGGAAGGAATAAAACAGTCGGAGAAGCCCGAAACAGCTGGGCTGCGGGCAGGAGATGAAAAAATTTTCGTGAAATTGCCGAAAATTCATTTGACTTGAAAATGAGAACGATTATTATTGCAAGCAACTGGTCGCGAGACTGGTTGGATAACCTGGAGCCCTTAGGTCGGACTCTCAGATTATCTCCTCATCAGGCTAATCACGGTTTTTGACCCGGCTTTTTGCCGGGTCTTTTTTTTGGGCTCTTCAGGCTAATGAAGGCGGTGTGTTACTTAATGTGGCGATGATATCAAAGGACTATCGCCGCTGTAACCCACGTAACAAAGCTTTGCTGAAATTTGCTGAAATCAGCACTTGAGAATCAATCTCGTTACGATTAAGCTCTCAACCGCATCAAGGAAGATGCCCCCTATCCCGCCTCCTCCGTTCCCCTCAGCAAGGAGCTTGAAACATGACCCGCCTGCTGCTGCCTCTGGATCACCACGCCGATTGCACCGACGCCGCCGAGGCCGACCTGCTGCAACGCTTGAAAAAGCTGCCACGCCGGGTCCAGCAGGTGTTCTTGCTGAACCGCCTCGACCAACTGTCCTATGAAGTCATCGCCAAGCGCCTCGACCTGCGCGACAGCAATGTCGAGCATCACATGAACCAGGTCCTGCAGTGCAGCCTGTCCGCACCTGATGCGATCGCCCGCGTCGCCGGCCAATGGTACGTGCGCCTGCAGAGCCCGCAGATCACCGCCAGCGAACGCATCGACTTCCGCCGCTGGCTCGATGCCGCGCCAGAACACCTGGCCGCTTTCCATGCCACCGAGCTGCGCTGGCGCAGCCTGCTCGCCCCGGCCCGCCTGCTGGGTGAAAACCACTGGTACCGGCAAGGTCGCGCCGCCTTCTCCCTGGGTGGCTGCACCGTGGCCATGGGCCTGGGCCTGGCCGCCTTGCTGGCATTGGGTTTCTGGTAAGCCGCCAGGTTGTGTAGAGTGGCCGGTTACAACAACTCTACACAGGAACCTGGCAATGACCGCACTGAGCATCGACTGCGATTTCGACTCCGGCAATATCCTGGTCCGGGATGCCAGCAATCCCGCACAGGTCCGCCTGGCGATCCGTAACGACACCTGCAGCGCGCATTTCCAGTGGTTCCATTTCAAGGCCAGCGGCCTGGCCCCGGGACAGACCCACGGCTTCATCCTCGAAAACGCCGGCGAGTCTTCCTATAACAAGGCCTGGGATGGCTATCACGCCGTCGCTTCGTACGACCAGCAGAACTGGTTCCGCGTCCCTTCCCGCTTCGACGGCAAAGCCCTGCACTTCAGCCTCGACGCCCGCGAGCCGCACGCCTGGTTCGCCTATTTCGAGCCCTACTCCCGGGCCCGCCACAACCAGTTGATCGAGCGCGCCCGCCAGTTGCCAGGCGTCAGCCTGCTAGCCACGGGGCGCAGCGTCGAGGGTCGCGACATTCCGCTGCTGCGGGTGGGTGACGGCGCGGCTGGCAAACGCAAGGTCTGGATCATCGCCCAGCAGCACCCGGGCGAGCATATGGCCGAATGGTTCATGGAAGGCGTGATCGATCGCGTCGAGCAGAACGACGCCACCCTCCAGCGCCTGCTGGCCGCCGCCGACCTCTACCTGATCCCCAACATGAACCCCGACGGCGCCTTCCGCGGCCATCTGCGCACCAATGCCCGCGGCCACGACCTCAATCGTGCCTGGCAGAGCGCCAGTGCCGACCAGACCCCGGAAGTGCTGTTCGCCCAGCAGCAGATGAAGCTGCACGGCGTCGACCTGTTCCTCGATGCCCACGGCGACGAGGAAATCCCCCATGTGTTCACGGCGGCCTGCGAGGGCAACCCCGGCTATACGCCGCGCATCGCCAACCTGGAAGAACGTTTCCGCAAGATCCTGTGCAGCCTGACCCGCGACTTCCAGGACGTGCATGGCTACCCGCGCAGTGCCCCGGGAGAAGCCAACCTGACCCTGGCCTGCAATGCGGTGGGCAAGGCCCATGATTGCCTGTCGCTGACCCTGGAGATGCCGTTCAAGGACCACGACGACGCCCCGGACCCGATCACCGGCTGGTCCGGCAAGCGCTCGAAGGCACTGGCTTCGTCGGTGCTGGATGCGATCGGGCAGATGGTCGGCGAATTGCGCTGAGCCTCAGAACGCCACGTCGAGGATCACGCTGTCCTGATAGGCACCGGCCGGTGGCGTGGCCTGGTCGGTGTAGACCTTGGCGTTGTAGTTGAACACCTGGCTTCCGGTCCCGGTGCCATTGCCCGGATTGATGTCGGCATCGCTGCTGGCGCGCCGGGCGGTGGTCAGGGAGCCCCAGCGCGTGGTGCCAGCACTCTTGAAGATGTCGTAGGCCAGGTAACTGGTGCCCGTCGTCAACTTCATCCGCCGCCGCCCCGCCGAAACGTACAGCCCGTCATTGAGCCCTACCGTATAAGCACTCCCCTTGGTACACGACAGGCTGATGCTCTGGTTCACCGTGGAGAAACCACTGACCACCGGCGCCGTGCCGAAGTTGATGGTCGGCGTGGTGATCTGGCAATCGGCGGTGACCGTCAGGGTCACGGTCATGCTGGTGGTACCACTGGTGGTCTGGCGCCCGAGGCACAGCCCGCCGATGCCGATGCCGTAGCAATAGTCCCAGTCCCAGAACGCGGTGAAGGTTTCCGTGTAGGTGCCGGCGGCCACGTTGCTGCCGGTGAGGGTCTTGAAATACAGCGGCACGGTGCTCGGCACGATGCTGCCGAGCAGGCCCAGGGCTTCGAGGATGCCATGGCGGGCGAAGTCGAACGGCTGGCCGCGGGTGATCGGGAAGGACGTGGTGTTGTCGGCATAGATCGTGTACTTGATCACGTCGCCGGTAGGGCCGACCAGGCCGGTGGTTCCCCCCACCGGTGTCAGGGTCAGCTTGAAGAAGTCGTCGGTACGCAACAGGCTGAGCAACGAGCCACTGCAGCGCAATCCGGCGTTGGTGGTGGAGGTGGATTGCACGGTGGTATTGACCAGGGTCGATGCCACGCTGCCGAAGGCCGCGTTGGTCGCCTGCACCACCGTACACTGCGCCCGCGCCTGCGCCGCCGCCAGGCACAGGAGCAAGACCGCCAGCCAGCGCTTCATTTGCACACCAGCGGGCCGATCAGCGGCACATCGTCCTGCGCGCCATCGAGGCTGAACTGCGCCTGGCAACTACCGCCGCCCGCCAGTTGCACGAGCAGGGTGTTCTGTTCCGCCAGGTTCTCCAGGTAGACCAGCCCGTCCCAACCCACCACCGCCAGCGAACCGCTCTGCTGGTGGGTGACCTGGCTGCCCAGCGGCAGGTCCTGGTGATTGGCATCTACCAGCTCGACGCTCGCCGCCAGCACCCGGTCCAGCGGGAAATTCAGCAGGTAGCCGGCCCCACGGCGCACCGCCACGCGCTGCTCGACGCTGCCGGCGCGGATGTTGGCCGGCAACTCCAGGGGATCGATCTCGTACTTGCCGCGGTAATAGGCGCTGCTCCACGGCACCAGCAACTGGCCCTTGCCGTTGGTGCGGCCCACGGGCTGGTTCTCGTAGCGTACCGGCACGTCGGCAAAGCCATTGGTGCTGACCACGACGAAGGCATCGTCGATGCGGTTGGCGGCGAACAGGCCGTTGTCCATCCACACCACCGAACCACTGGCGTCGGCCCAGCGGGTCATGGCGTCGCTGGTGCCATAGGTGCCGGCCTGCAGCTGCACCGATTGCAGGCGCCAGGTCAGGTCGGCCTGACGGTAGGCCTGCTGGTCGCCACCGGCATAGCCAAGGTTGAAGCCGACCCCGCCCTGGCTGGGCACGGCGCGGCTGTAGTTGACCCGTTGCAGGCTCTCGCCATTCTGGTTGCGTTCGGCGCTGAGGCTGATGGTGCCGCGCAGGTCGAAGGGAATCACCAGTTGCGCCTGGGTCGCCCATTGCCCGTTGCCGCCGACTTCGCGGTTGGCCGAAAGGTACAGGCTGGTATTGCCCCACAACGAGCGGCTCCAGCTCAGGTTGACCAGCCGCGTGCGCGAGTTGTCGGCCGCGCGCACGTCGAAGTAGCCGGCACCGAGGCTGCCGTAGCGCTCCATGTTAAGGCTGACGGTAACCTGCTCGCTGCGCTGGCTGAGGCGGGCGTAGGGGCTGTCCAGCAAGGTCGCGTCGGCATAGTCGCCGCGGCGTTCCAGGCGCTGGTAGCTGAAACCGATGCGCTGGCTGTTGTACTGGTAGCCGAGGCTCAACTGCTGGCCGCCACGGCTTTCGAAGGTGCTGTGGCTCAGCGCGGCGTTGATCACGCCGAGGTTGCCCACCAGCAGGTTGCCGCCGATGCCGCCGAGGGCCAGGGACTCGCCGGCCTCGGCGTGGCTTTCCAGGGTGAAGTTGTCGCTGACGCCGTAGCGCAGGCTGCCCGTGGCCAGGGTCGAGCCATAGGAAAAATCACTGATGCCGTAGTTGCGTCGCAGCTTGCCGGCCGCCACCGAGAAGTCCATCAAGCCCTTCTGCAGCAAGGTGCTGGTGACATAGAACGGCAAGGTGGTGGAGACCTGGCGCCCCAGGGCATCGGTGGTCACCACCACCGCCTCGCCGGCACCGTTGATGTACGGCACGTTGGTCAGGGTGTAGGGACCGGGCTGCAGGTCGGCGCTGGTGCTCTTGTAGCCATTGATGAACAGGTCCAGGGAGGACGGCACCGCGGCCTCGCCGGCGAAGGCCGGCAACGGATAGGTGATCAGGTCCGGTCGTACCGCGAAGTCCCGCGACAGTTGCACACCACCCAGGCGCACCGAACTGCTCCAGGGCAGCGAGCCACTGACCACGTCGCCGCCTTCGAAGGTCAGCAGCCGTTCCTCATCCGTGTAGCGGAAAGTGGTGTCGTAGCGCAGGAAGCCGCGCTGGCTGGAATCGAAGCTGTCGCCGCTGATCTGCTGGCGCCACTGCCCGGTGGTGGAAAAGGTGCCCCAGCTGTCGAACACGCGAAACTCGTTCCAGGCCGACAGGCTGGTGCCGGCGTCATCGGTGTCGTTGAGGTACAGGTCGTAGTTGAACAGCGCGCCGAAGCTGCTGCGGGCCTCGCTCGGCGGGTACAGCGAGCGGCCGCCGATACGCTGGTTCGGCAGCCAGTTCAGCGGCACCTGCAGCAGCAGGCGCTGGGCCTGGCTGTCATAGTCGCTGTGCAGGCCGTCGATGCTGTCCAGTGCCACCTGCTCCGGCACCGGCACGGGGAATTCGATACCCGCGGCACGCAGGTCGCTGACGGCCACGTACAGGTGACCGGAACGCTGTTGCACGGGCACCACGCTACCGCTGTTCATCTGGTTGACTACCAGTTCCAGATACAACTGCGCATCGCTGACTGCCTCCTGGCCGCTGGGTGGCGGCGGCAGTTCGCCTGCCAGCAACGGCGTCACCGCGAATACCGTCATGCCACTCGCCAGCGCCAGACGACGGGTACTGGCCAGAAATCCCTTCACGCACTGTTCCCACCCTTGACGGGGCTGCTCCAGCCCCTGGTCCCTGGATCTATCCGCTCACTTCACTGCCCCTGGCCGATGGTCTGGGCGGCCTCGCCGCCATTCACCCGGCCCTGCAACACGGTCGCTGCCGAAGCCTGCAGCGGCGCCGGCCAGCGCATGCTGGCTCCGGGCAACACGTAGCCGAGCAAGCCTTCCACCACCGGGCGGCGCTGCCCGCCCTGCTGCATGACCACATCGGTCAGCCGCGCATGTACCGGGCCAGTGTTGCGAATCTCGACGAAGGGCTTGCCCTGCACCGAGACCTGGCGCCAGCTCAGTTGCGGCTTGCCGACGCCCTTGCTGTCGCGCTGCCCCTCGGGGTCCGGCTTGCCCCACAGGCCGTCGCCGTAGACGAACAACGGCACCGAGTAGCGCATCTGGAAGCGGATCGCTGCCTGCGGTTTCTCGGCACCGGTGTTTGCCGGCAAGGGCGGCGGGATCTCGTCGATGATGATGCGGTAGGCCTGCTCCTGGCCCACCGGCGACTTGCCGGTGCGGGTCAGGCGCACCAGTTGCTTCTGCCCGGGCTCGATCTTGGCCAGCGGCGGGCTGCCGATGATCTCGCGCTGGTTCTGGTACTGGTCGTCGAATTCGCCCTGGCGCCAGGCGAAGATGCGGATCTGCAGGTTGGCCACTTCGCTGCCACGGTTCTCCAGCCACAGCGCGCCGGCCTTCTGCTCGGCCTCGATCACCGGATCGATCGGCCAGATCAATACCGAGGTCGCTGCCTGCGTCATTCCTCCCCACAGCACCAGGAGCAGCGCCGACAGCACCCTCCCCGCGCCAAGACGCCGAGCGTCCGTTCCCATGCCAGCCTCCTTCGTGTTCTTGTCAGCCCGGTGCTTTTTCGCTTACCAGGTCAGTGTCACTTGCAGCACATCGGTATAGGTTCCCGCCGGCAGCGTTCCGCTCAGTTGGGCACGGGCGTAGATCGGCAACTTGATGGCAGTCGGGTCGCTGTAGCTCACCGCCACCGTCTGGTTGATGCCCAGCGCCTGGCTGAACGCGGCATCGCGGAACAGCTGGTAGACCTGCAGGTTGCTGGCGCTGCTGCGCTTGAGGTTGCGACTGCCGTTGTTGTTCTGCCCGCCATCCACGGCCATGCTCAGGGTCACCCCCGGCGTGCATTGCAAGGTCACGGTGGTGCCGTTGAGCGGGGTGGTGGCGACGGCCGTGGACAGCGCCGAATAGCTGCCGAAATCCAGGTTGCCGTAATTGGTCACCCCGCCCACCACCAGGCAACCAGCCTGGATCGTCGCATTGACCAGGAAGGTGCTGGTGAGGGCGGCATCCAGCGGCACCGGGGCCACCGCCGCGACCAGCGCCAGGCCCAGCGCCAGACGCCCGTGCATGGCTCAGAAACTCAGCTCGACCGCCACGGTGTCGGTGTAGGTACCCGGCGGCAGCCCGGACTTGCCCACCGCCTTGCCGTACAGATTCACCGTCTGCGCCGCGCCGGTGCTGGTGGGCAGGGTGATGGTGCCGTTGATCGGCAACAGCGTGCCGAAGCCGGAGTCGGTGTAGAAATCGTAGGGCACATAGCTCCCGGAGCCGTTGGCGAGGGCCCGGGTCCCGCCGGTGGACTGACCGTCGTTGGCGCCCACGCCGACCTTGATCACCGGGATCGCACCGTTCGAGCAGAGGATGCTCATGGCACCGCCACCGCCGGCCAGCACCTGGGCCCCGGCCTGGGTGAACAGGGCGGTCTGGGTACCGAAGTTGAGGGCACCGAAGTTGACCCCGGTGGTGGCCGTGGAACCGTTCACCTGGCAACTGGAGATCAGCACCAGCGAGGCGTTGATATTCCCGGTGACGGTGGCGGCCTGGGCCTGGGCAGCCAGCAACAGTCCGGCGCCGACGAAGAGGAAACGGGAAAGGCTAGGTTTCATGATTCACTCCTTTGACTGTTACCAGTCCAGCGTCACCGTCAGGGTGTCGCGATAAACGCCTGCGGGCAGGGCTTTGGGGTTGGCTACGACAACGCCGTAGATGGGGATGGGGATCTGTGCCGCGCTGCTCACCGAAAAGCTGAGTTGCTGGCCGATGCCGTAGTTCGAGCGGCCGGCCGGGTCGGTCGACAACTGGTAGGGAATGAGCACGCCGCCGTTGCTCAGCCGGCGCGTGGTACCGGTGGGATTGCTGCCGCCATTGATGGTCACGGTGAAGGCGCGCACCTGCGGGTTGCAGCTGACTTGCAGGTTGCCGTTGCCGGCGGTGTCGTCGAGGGCCGCGCGCAGCGGGTTGTCCCACATCGGCCCCTGGGCGCCGAAGTCCAGCACGCCACCGGCGGGTGCCGGCGCCTGCGGGGTCGGGTCGTTGCTGATCTGGCACGCCGAGGTCAGCACCAGGCGGGCCTGGACATGCCCGCTCATGGCGCCATGAACGCTGGTGCTGAGCAGCAGCGGTCCGAGGCTCAGCAGGAGAATGCGTGATGTCTGCATGCTGCTCGCTCCCTAAGCAGTGACATAGCGACCGTCACCAGGTCACGGTTACCTTCAACAGGTCCGAATAACGTCCCGTCCGTGGGAGCTCGGTTTGAGTGTCGATACGCGCGTACAAGGGAAGTTCCACCGATCCGCTGTCCGGCACCCGGCCGTGCTGGGCGATGTCCACCGACAACGGCACGCGCCAGGCAGGGTCTTGGAACAGGCGGTAAGGAATGGGTTTGGCGCGGGGATCGGCCGAGACCAGGTAGCGCACGTCGCCGGTGCCGCCATGCTGGCCGCCGTCGACCCTGACCTGGTAGGCGGTATCCGGATTGCATTCCAGGCGCGGCGGCCGTTGCACCAGCAACTGGCTGCCCAGCGGCCCGGCGGGGTCGTCCAGCCGCGGACTGCGGCCGAAATCCAATACGCCCAGCGCCTCGGCGCCGGCATCACGGGTCTCGTGGATCAGCAGGCAGCCGCGCTGCACGTCGATACGCACTTCGACAAGAAAATCCGTGGCCGCAGCGCCCTGGGCGGTACACAGCCCGAGTAGCGCCAGCAGTGATCGTCCCTTCACCTTCCCTCCCTGCCCTTGCAGGAGTGATCTGAGATTGAGGGTAGCAGCCGAGGAAAATGCTGCCAGCCGGTTAAGAAATGTACAGGCCTTGTACAGGAAATATCCGACGAACCAGGCTGACCTGGCTGGTAGCGTTATTCACTATCTGGTTAATATTGCCGGCCGCACGCCGCCCCGCCTTCGAGGAAACCGATTTGCCCGCCTGGATCCGTTCGCCCCTGCGTGCCCTGCGTCAACGCCTGAGTCCCCGTGCCCCGGCGGACGCGGCCGTCGACGCCGACATCCAGCGTTTCTTCGCAGACAAGGCCCGACAACAGGGCTACACCCTGAGCGACGGCCAGCAGCGGGTCATCGCGGCCATGGCGCAACAGGCGGCGCGCCTGCCTGCGGGCCGGCCCTGCAGCCTGTACCTGCATGGCCAGGTCGGACGGGGCAAGAGCTGGCTGCTGGACGGTTTCTACAACGCCCTCGGCGACCTGCCCAAGCGCCGCCTGCATTTCCATGATTTCTTCGCCCGCCTGCACCAGGGCATGTTCGAGCACCGCCGCGAAGCCGATGCCCTGGACGTGACCCTCGACCACCTGCTCGGCGACTGCCGGGTGCTGTGCTTCGACGAGTTCCATGTCCACGACATCGGCGACGCCATGCTGCTCACCCGGCTGTACAAGGCGCTGTTCGCCCGCGACATCTTCCTGCTGGTGACCTCCAACTACCCGCCCCGGGGCCTGCTGCCGAACCCGCTCTATCACCAGCGCTTCGAGCCGGTGATCCGCCTGATCGAGGAACGCATGCAGGTGCTGGAAGTCGGTGGCGAGCAGGATTATCGCGCCCTCCCCGACGCCGGCCGGCAGCAGCGCTTCACCCAGGGCCACTATCTCTGGCCCGGCACCGCCGAACAGTTGCAGCACCTGGGCTTCGCCACGCCTGCGGCCGACGTGGTGCTTGAGGTGAACCAGCGCCAGTTGCGCGCGCGGGTGCGTGACGAGCGCAGCGTGGTCTTCGATTTCGCCAGCATCTGCGAGCAGGCCACGGCGGTCATCGATTACCTGGAGCTGATCCAGCGTTTCGAACACTGGACCATCGAAGGGCTGCCGGACCTGGAAGACTGCACCATCGCCGCGCAGCAGCGCTTCATCAACCTGGTGGACGTGCTGTACGACCGTGACAAGCCCTTGCTGTTGATCGGCGAGCGCCCCCTGGCGCAAAGCCTGGGCGGCAGCGTGGCGGACCTGGCGCGAACCCGTAGCCGCCTCGGCCAGCTGCAGCAGATCGGCCCGCACACATGACGGGCGCAGGATTAAATTCAATTTACTGATATTAGAAATAATATTTGATGCTCGTTTTACATAATTAGCATAGAAGAAAAAGGTCCTTCACAGACACCTCACACCCGCATAAGGTCTACCCAAGACCGACCCCTTTCCCGGCGGAGGCCCGTTATCGAGCGATGCAGCCGGGCCTCTCCGTGCTTCGTCGCCTTCCCTCGCGCAGGAGCGAAGCATGAGCAAGCGACAGATCAAACTGGGTGCAATGATCCACGGTGTCGGCCACGGCTGGGGCGAGTGGCGCCATCCGCAGGCCCTGGCCGATGCCAGCGTCAACTTCGGCTACTACAAGCAGCAGGCGCAGTTGGCAGAGGGCGGCAAGTTCGACTTCGCCTTCATCGCCGACAGCCTGCATATCCACGCCAGGTCCAGCCCCCACTACCTCAACCGTTTCGAACCGCTGACCATCCTTTCCGCCCTGGCCGCGGTCACCGAGCATATCGGCCTGGTGGCGACCATCACCGTGAGCTACACCGAGCCCTTCCAGGTCGCCCGCCAGCTGGCCTCGCTGGACCATATCAGCGGCGGTCGCGCCGGCTGGAACGTGGTCACCTCGTGGCTGTCTGGCACCGCCGACAACTTCGGCAAGGCCGAGCACCCGCCCCATGCCGAGCGCTACCGCATCGCCAGGGAACACGTGCAGGTGGTGCAGGGCCTGTGGGACTCCTGGGAGGATGACGCCTTCACCCGCGACAAGCAGAGCGGCGAATTCTTCGACCCGGACAAGCTGCATGCGCTGAATCACCAGGGCGAGTTCTTCAAGGTCAAGGGCCCGCTGAACATCGCCCGCTCGCGCCAGGGCCAGCCGCTGATCTTCCAGGCCGGCACCTCCGAGGACGGGCGCAACTTCGCCGCGCGCCAGGCCGATGCGATCTTCGTCAGCCCCGAAGGCTTCAGCGATGCCCGCGCCTATTACCTGGACCTCAAGCAGCGGGCCAAAGGCTTCGGGCGCAATCCGGACCAACTGTTCATCCTCCCGGGCATTCGCCCCATCGTCGGCGTCGATGCCGAGGACGCCGAGCGCCGCTACCAGCAGGCAGTGGAGCTGGTGAGCATCGAGGACGCCCTGGTCGCCCTCGGCCGCCCGTTCAACGACTACGACTTCAGCGGCCATGACCTCGACGCGCCCTTCCCCGACCTCGGCGACCTCGGCAGCCAGAGCCACAAGGGCTCGTCCGACCAGCTCAAGCGCATCGCCCGCGAGGAAGGCCTGACCCTGCGCCAGGTGGCGCTGCGCTTCTCCGCGCCGAAGCGCGATTTCGTCGGCACCGCCGAGGAAGTGGCCAACGCCGTCCAGGACTGGTTCGAACACGAGGCGGCGGATGGTTTCATCATCAATTCGCTGCTGCCGGACGGCCTGCAGCGCTTCACCGAGCTGGTGGTGCCCGTGCTACAGCAGCGCGGCCTGCTGCGCCGTGAATACGAAGGCCAGACCCTGCGCGACAACTTCGGCCTGGCCGTGCCGGACAACCGCTACACCTTGCGTCGCAGCCAGGAAGCGGTCGCCTGAACCGCACTCAACCCACCTATCGACGGACAAGGAATCTACCCCTATGAGTCTTGAGTTCATCGGCCTGATCGGCCCCCAGGAAGCTAGCGAATCCCAGGCCCCCCGCGGCCCGGCGGTCGACCTGGAATTCATCCGTGCCTTTGCCCAGGCCCAGGAATACGGCGGTTTCGACAAGGCCCTGCTGGCGGTCAATACCAGCGCTGCCGACTCGCTGATCATCGCCAGCCATGTCGCCGCCTACACCGAGAAACTCGGCCTGCTGGTGGCCCACCGCCCGGGCTTCCAGGCGCCGACCTTCGCCGCCCGCCAGTTCGCCACCCTCGATCACCTGAGCCGTGGCCGCGCCTCGATCAACGTGATCACCGGCGGCGACAGCGGCGACCTGCAGCGCGACGGCGACTTCCTCGACAAGGACGCCCGCTATGCCCGCACCAGCGAGTACCTCGACGTGGTCAAGCAGACCTGGACCGCGACCACGCCGTTCAACCATGAAGGCCCGCACTACCGCGTCGAAGACAACCTGACCCTGATCAAGCCGCTGCAAAAGCCCCATGTGCCGATCTACTTCTCCGGGGCATCCGACGCGGCGGTGGAAGTCGCCGCCAGGCATGCCGACGTCTACATGATGTGGGGCGAACCGCTGGAGCAGGTGCGCGAGCGTATCGCCAAGGTACGCCGGGCGGCGGCCAAGTATGGGCGGGAGAAGCACATCCGCTTCAGCCTGTCGCTGCGGCCGATCCTTGGTGCTACCGAGGACGAAGCCTGGGCCCGCGCCGAGCGCATCCTGGCGGACGCCAAGGTGCTGCATGAACAGCGCGCGGGCAAGCGTCGCGAGTTGAACGTGGGCAAGAACAACATCGGTTCCTCGCGCCTGGTGGAGCTGGCGAGCCAGAAGGTGGTGCATGACAAGCGCCTGTGGACCGCGATTGCCGCGCTGACCGGGGCAGCGGGCAACTCGACCTCGCTGGTGGGCACGCCGGACCAGGTGGCGGAGGCGGCGCTGGAGTACTACAACCTCGGCGTAACGACCTTCCTGTTCCGTGGCTTCGACCAGTTGCGCGATGCGGTGGAGTACGGGCAGGAACTGCTGCCGCGGATCCGCAACCTGGTGGCGCAGCAGGCGCAGGGGAAACGGGCCAACGGTTGAGGTGTGCGCCGTGATGGATGGTCGGTGGGAGCGAGCTTGCTCGCGAACGGCGGCGAAGCCGTCGTAAAACCTGTTTCCAGAGTGTGTCTGATTCACCCTCGACAAGAAGCTTGCGGCCGCTTCGCGCCCGTTCGCGAGCAAGCTCGCTCCCACGAACATCCGGCGCCAGAACAGCAATGAAAAAAAACCGCCAGTAACCCTACTGGCGGTTCAAACGTAGCGCAGATATGAAGATATTGCCGTCGCACCCTGAGTGACCTACCAAAGGGGCAGCATCAGTATCCCCTTCCCGCCCGCACACCGCTTGCTCCTCCCTGCCAGTCGCTTGCACCTCGTTGCCAGGCGCGATTGTGCGGCGCAGTGATATCAACGTACTATCGAGAACAATTCACATTTGATATCACAGTGCATTGTCCTCCATGCCCCGATCCCCCTCGCCTTCCGATGTCGGCTGGCTCTACCAGGAGCACCACGGCTGGGTTCGCGCCCTGCTCAAGCGCAAGCTGGGCAATGCCAGCGACGCCGCGGAACTGGCCCATGACGTGTTCGTACGCCTGCTCGCCCAGCCCCGTGAATTCCCCGACGACGCCCATGCCCGCGCCTGGCTCGGCTCGGTGTCGCGCAATGTCTGCGTGGATTTCTGGCGCCGCCGGCGGGTCGAGCAGGCCTGGCTGGAGACCCTGGCCAACCGCCCGGACGCCTGCATGCCCAGCGAGGAACACCAGGCCATGGTCCTGGAGGCGCTGGAGCAGGTGCAGGCCATGCTGGAGAAACTGCCCAAGGCCGTCGCCGAAGCCTTTCTCCTGGCCCAGCTGCACGGTCTCGGCTACCGCGCCATCGCCGAGCGCCTGGGGGTCAGCGAACGCACGGTGACCAGCTACATGGCCAAGGCGATGTTCCAGTGCATGCTGCTGGAAGCCGAGCTGGACGCAGCCCTGTCATGACCCCCGGCCCGCCCGATCACGCCACCCTGCAGCAAGCGGCCGACTGGTACGCACGTCTTTCCGGCAAGCCCCACGACCACGCCCTGCAACAGGCCTGGCAGCACTGGCTTGACGAGGACGAGCGCCATCGCCAGGCCTGGGGTTTCGTCGAGCGGGTCAGCCAGCGCTTCGCCCCGTTGCACGACGATGTCGAGGACGCCGCGCAAACCCTGGAGCAACTGCGCCGCCAGGGCGTGAACCGTCGTCGGCTACTGCGCGGGGTGGCCGGCGTCGCCGGGCTGGGCTTGCTCGGCCTGTTCGCCTGGCGGCCATTGCTGCGCGAGCCGTTGCTGGCCTGGCGGGCCGACCTGCGCAGCGCCACCGGCGAGATCGTCGAGCAGCGCCTGGCCGACGGCACGCGCCTGTGGCTGGCCAGCGACAGCGCCGTGGATGTGCACTTCGATGCACATCAACGCAGCCTGCACCTGTATCGCGGCGAGGTGCTGATCAGCACCGCCAGCGATCCGCGACCGCTGCTGGTACACACCGCGCAAGGCAGCCTGCAACCGCTGGGCACCCGCTTCAGCGTCGCGCTGAACGCCAGCAGCACGCGCCTGGAGGTGTTCGAAGGCCGGGTCCTGGCGCGCTGCGCCGGCTCCAACGCGCAACAGGAAGTGGCCGCCGGCCACGGCCTGGGCTTCGACGACCAGGGTTTCACCGCGCTGCAACCCGCCTCCCCCACCCGCGAAGCCTGGAGCCGCGGCGTGCTGCTGGCCGAGGACCTGCCGCTGGAGCGCTTCGTCGCCGAGCTGGCGCGTTACCGCCATGGCTACCTCGGCGTCGACCCGGCGCTGCGCGGGCTGAAGATCATGGGCACCTTCCCGCTGCACGACACCGACCTGGCCCTGGCCATGCTGGAGCGCACCCTGCCGGTGAAAGCCCGCCGGCGCCTGCCCTGGTGGATCAGCATCGAGCCGCTGGACGCCCCCCAGGGATGACGCGCTGAAAAAAGTTCGCCGGTCGCTTTCCGGTTTTTTCGACTCGTTCGATTCAAGCCCATAGAAACCGCACAGCGACTTTTGCAAGGAACCCTTCATGTCGTCATTTCCCCGCGTCCACCTGAACCCGCTGGCCCTGGCGCTGGCCCTGTCGATCCCGGCGACGGCCCTGCCCGGGCTGGCACCGCTGGCCGCCGAACAGGCCCGCGTGCAAGCCTTCGATATTCCCGCCGGCAAGCTCAGTGCCCGCCTCAACCAGTTCGCCGAACAGGCCGGGATCTACCTCAGCGGCGATACCCGCCTGACCGAAGGCAAGCAGAGCAACGCCCTGCGCGGCAGCTACCCGGTGCAACAGGCACTGGATATCCTGCTCGGCGGCAGCGGCCTGAGCGCCCAGCCCATCGGCGACAACCGCTACCTGCTGCAACCGGCCCCCAGGGCAGGGGCACTGGAACTGGGCGCCACCAGCGTCGATGCCCGCCGCGATGGCGCCACCACCGAAGGCACCGGCTCCTTCACCTCGCCGATGACCTCGATCGGCAAGGGCACCCAGCGGGTCAAGGACATCCCGCAGTCGGTCAGCGTGGTCACCCGCGAGCGCATGGACCAGCAGAACCTGCGCACGGTCACCGATGCCCTGGCGCAGACACCGGGGATCACCGTGGTGCCGTCGTTCACCGGCAGCCAGTTCTATTCCCGCGGCTTCTTCCTCAACAGCTTCCAGTACGACGGTGTGCCGCTGGAGCGCCAGTTGTACGCCCGCGGCTCCAGCTTCAGCGGGCAGAGCGCGATCTTCGACCGGGTCGAGGTGCTGCGCGGTCCGCAGGGCCTGCTGGAAGGCGGCGGCGACCCGTCCGGTGCGGTCAACCTGGTGCGCAAGCGCCCCACCGCCGAAGCACAGACCCACCTGAGCGCCAAGGCCGGCTCCTGGGACCACTACGGCGCGCAACTGGATACCAGCGGCCCGCTGGACAGCGAAGGCCGCCTGCGCGGGCGGCTGGTGGCGGACTACGACACCAGCAATTCCTTCGTCGATGAAGTGGGCGCCGACAACCAGACCTACTACGCCGCCCTCGACTTCGACCTCAGCGAGCGCACCACCCTCGGCCTGGGCTACAGCCACGAACGCACCGACGCCACGCCCAACACCATGGGCCTGCCCAACTACAGCGACGGCAGCATGCCGCGCTTCGGCCGCTCGACCTACCTGGGCACCACGTGGGATAGCTGGGACAAACGCCAGGACACCTACTACCTGGACCTCACCCAGCAGCTCGACGACACCTGGAAGCTCAAGGGCAGCCTGGTCAATATCCGCGAGTTCAACGACTTCAAGTACCTGCAGCGGCGTGGCCGCATCGACTCCGCCGCCGGCTTCTCCGGCGATGCCTATGCCTTCGACTACTTCTCCGAGCACTGGGGCGGCGACCTCAATGTCACCGGCGACCTGCAGGTGTTCGAGCGGCGCCTGGGCCTGACCGTCGGCGGCAACTATTCGCGCCTGAAGAGCCACGACGTGTGGGGCGCACGCTACAACGTGGTGCGACCGCTGAACGTGTTCAACCCCAACCTGGACGTGGCCGAGCCCAGCGATGCGTCGATCTATGCCGCGAACCAATGGGATGACGGCTACACCTCGACGCAGAAAGGCATCTACGCCGTGGGCGACTACCAGCTCGGCGAGCGCCTGTCGCTGATCGTCGGCGGCCGCCTGTCCAGCTTCCGCACGCTGTTCGACGATGTCGGCCCCTGGGGCGCGAGCCGCAGCGAGGCGCGCAAGACCGACAAGCTGACCCCCTACGCCGGCCTGGTCTATGCCCTCGACGACGACTGGAATGCCTATGCCAGCTACACCGAGATCTTCAAGCCGCAGACCCAGCGCACCGCCGCCGGGACGATCCTGGAGCCGCGGACCGGCACCAGCTACGAGATCGGCCTCAAGGGCGAGCACTTCGGCGGCCGCCTGAACAGCAGCCTGGCCCTGTACCAGATGGAGCAGGACAACATCGGCCTGGTGGATTCCTCGGTGGACTCGGCCACGGCCACGGCGCGCTGCGGGGGCACCTGCTACGTGCCGTCCGGCACCATCCGCAGCCGCGGTTTCGAGGCGGAGCTGAGTGGCGAGGTGGCCACGGGGCTGGAGCTGTACGCGGCCTACACCCTGAACCTGATCAAGTATCTGGACGAAGAACCGGCAACCACTGCAGCGAACATCACCGGGACCACGGATACGCCGAAGCACATCCTGCGCACCTGGGCCAACTATCGCTTGCCGGGCGAGTGGAAGGCGCTGGCGGTGGGTGGTGGGGTCAATGCCCAGAGCCGCGCGGCGGGGTATGGCTACTACGGCCGCGAGCAAGGCGGCTACGCGGTGTGGAACGCGCGGGTGGCCTATGACTTCGACGAACACCTGACGGCGGCGCTGAACCTCAACAACGTGTTCGACCGGCGGTACTACAAGGCCGTGGACTATGACCACAACTTCTATGGCGATCCGCGCAGTGTACTGATGAGCCTGGATTATCGGTTCTGAGGCATGGGTTGACTGGTCGGGCCCTGTCCCTGTGGGAGCGGGGTGAACCCCCCATTGCGCCCGGAAAAAAAAAACCCCATAAAAGCGGACCACCCAACAACAGGGCGCCGCGCACAACGACACACAGACCAACAAAAAACACC